>JAZUPU010000055.1:0-6985 GCA_045605325.1 Elusimicrobiaceae bacterium | reverse complement strand
GGACTTGGCCACAAGTCCGCTCGTTGACCCTCGCGGCTCGCGGCCCCGCCTCGCCATCCTCGCCTTTCGCTTCGCTCAAACTCGGATATGGCTGCGGCCTAGGGTTGGCAAGCGGTTCTAGTTTCTTGTTGCGTTTAGCGGTTTTGTGATAAGAAAGCGAGGCAAAAAATCGCAGGCAACTTAAAAGTTGGCAAGATTTTTTAACAATGCTTTCCGCAAAAACGCTAAACCCTTCGGGTCGCATTTTTTTGGGTAACTGCTGTGTTTTTTTGTTCGCCAATAGTCCCGCTATTAACTCACAAAAAAACTGCGCATTTCCCACAAAAAAATAGCGACGCAATACAAAATAGAGCCGCTTGCCAACCCTAAAGTCCTGGACGAAAGCCAAGCAGTTGGCTTTCTTGGGCGAAATTTAAAAACACATCGGACTTGGCCACAAGTCCGCTCGTTGACCCTCGCGGCTCGCGGCCCCGCCTCGCCATCCTCGCCTTTCGCTTCGCTCAAACTCGGATATGGCTGCGGCTTTCAAGTCCTGGACGAAAGCCAAGCAGTTGGCTTGCTTGGGCGAAATTTAAAAACCCGCACCTTATGTGCGGGTTTTAAATTTGCGCCCACCAGGACTTGAACCTGCGACCATTCGATTATGAGTCGTGTGCTCTAACCAACTGAGCTATGGGCGCGATACTTACTATATATAAATTATACTTTATTTCGCTTTTGTTTTCAAAACTTTTATATATAGAATAAAAAGAAATAATACTAATATCAAAACCTGCCAAGTATTTTTGAGGAAATTTTAATTTTCTCTTTGACGACGTGTACTAAGAAGAACGGGAGCGGAGCGACTCTCGGTACTCTAGGAAAAGAAAAATTAAAATTTACCAAAAAGAATTCGGCAGCAATAATATAAAGTATCAGACTTCCTTATAATATTATAAAATATAGTCAATGTAGGAGGCAGTATGGCACAGTATAAAGATTATTATAAAATTCTTGGGGTATCAAAAAACGCAAGCGAAGCAGAAATAAAAAAAGCATTTAAAGTTGCTGCAAAGAAATATCATCCTGATTTGCAGCCCGAATCAAAAAAAGCAGAAATGACAGAAAAATTTAAAGATGTAAATGAAGCATACGAAGTTCTATCAGACAAAAAGAAGCGTGATATTTACGATCAGGTAGGTTCTGCAGATTATCAAAATTATGCACGCGGCGGCGGTGCCGGTTACGGCGGTGCTTACGGAGGCACACGCACACAAAGAGGTCCAAATGGTAGCACTTATTATTATAGCTCTAACGGCGGAAACCCGTTTGGCGGCGGTCAAGCAGGCGGTTTTAATTTTAACGGAACAGGCGGTTTTGATGCATCTGATTTTAGTGACTTTTTCCAAAGCATTTTCGGCGGCGGTTTCGGCGGCGGTGCCGGTTACGGCGGTGCAAGACGCAAACAAAGCCGCGCACAAGATCCTTACGGCTATTACGGCGGTGATCAAACCGAGCAAGCAAATTTAAGTTTAGATTTACCTTCAGCATATCGCGGCGGTTTGGTTAATTTAACTTTACCGAACGGAAATAATGCACAAGTTAAATTCCCTGCCCGTATTACCGACGGTGCAAAAATAAAATTAAAGGGCCTTGGTTCAAACGGAGGGGATTTATATGTTAATATCAAACTTGCGGCGGACCCTTTTTATAAAGTTGAAAATAATGATATTTATTATGTGGCAGATATTATGCCATGGACTGCTGCCCTCGGCGGGCAAGTAAGTGTTCCTTTACCGGATGCAACGCGCATAACAATAAAAGTTCCGCCGCAAAGCAGGAGCGGCCAAAAGTTAAAATTAAGCGGTAAAGGGCTTGGCAAGAATGGCAATTTTTACGTGCAACTTATGATAAACAATCCTGCCCATTTGACAAGCAAACAAAAGGCACTTTTTGAACAATTGCAGGAAACCGCAATTTAAATTTTTGATATAATAATTATAGGTATTTAGAAAATAAATACTTAATACAATTTGCAGTTAGACTTAATTTTTGGCGCTATTCATAAGGAATAGCACAGAGAATCTGAAAAGATTTTCGGTCTCCAAACAAGAATGAAGTCGCATATCTGTGTTCCTTTGGACATAGAGGCGATTTTTGTTCTGAGTGTTTGGAGACCCTCAGTAATGATAATCGCCTTTTTTATTGGCGGTTTTTGAAAAATTGTTTTCCTCTTATTTTCGCCCCACACTTTTTTGCTTGCAAAAAAGTGGGTGGGAGAATTAAAGAGGGGGGTAGATTGTAAAACAAGGTAATACCTATTTTGATACTACCCCTAACCCCTCCACCCACTTAAAAGTGTGGGAGGGAATAAGAAGAAAGCATTTAAATGAAAGGAGAAAAAATGCACACAGAAAAAATAAAAAATCGCAAAGGTTTTACTTTACTTGAATTATTAGTTGTTGTTTTGATTATCGGCATACTTGCGGCAATTGCCTTACCGCAATATAAATTTGCAATAGCAAAAAGTAAATTTAATGCTTTTAAAAGTACTGTTAAAGCAATAGCAGAAGCAAGGGAGAGATATTATTTGGTAAATAATCAACATACTAATGATTTGGATGAATTAGATATAAATATTCCGTATATTTCAAAGAATTGTTATGGTGAATGTCAATATTCTTTAAATCGAGCTAAAACTGCTTATTTAGTGCTTAATGGAAGTCAAACTTATGTAACATATTTAGTGAATGGATCTGATTCTGTAGCTTATGTTTATTACCATAATACAAAAAAATATCTATGCGTACCATATTCTTCATCTGGATTAAGATATAGACTATGCCAACAAGATAAGTTAAATTAAATATCAATAGTTATATTATTGATTTACTTATACGCTTTATCAACTTCTTCTTTAAACTTGGCAAAAACGCCTTGTTCAATGGCGGTGCGCACATCTTCCATTAAACGTGTTAAAAAGCGAATATTATGTATGGAAAGCAGACGGTGGCTTGTAAGTTCGCCGCACCTAAATAAATGCGACAAATAAGCGCGCGAATAATGCTTGCAGGTAAAACAATCGCAACCCTCTTCAAGAGGTTTTGTGTCATTACGGTAAGCCAAATTTTTGATATTTAATTTGCCGTTACGCGTCATAACTTGGCCGTTACGGGCAACGCGTGTGGGCCACACACAATCAAACATATCAACACCGTGCGCGATGCAATCAAGTATTTCTTGCGGTGTGCCAAGGCCCATTAAATAGCGCGGTTTTTCAGGAGGTAAATAAGGGGTAGTATGGGTTAGAGCGAAGTTCATTTCTTCGCGTGTTTCCCCAACAGATAGACCGCCGATACAAAAACCGTGCAAGGGTAAAGTCGCCATAGTTTTGGCGGCATCTTCCCTTAAATCACCGTAAATTGCGCCCTGAATTATACCGAATATTAAAGAATGCGGAACGCTAAAAGAGCCGTCTGCATTTTTTACAATTTGTTGCGGAACAATAGAGTGATATTTTTTAACAGCTCTTTCCGCCCAACGTTTTGTAAGTTCAAGCGCCTTTTTTGCGTCGGCTTTTTTTGATTGTGCAGGTATTAACATATCAAGGCAAGTCCAAATATCAGAGCCGATTTTTTGCTCCGCTTCAATTACACTTTCCGGTGTAAAAAAATGTTTACTGCCGTCGTGATGGCTTTTAAACCAAACGCCTTCCTCGGTAATCTTTCTAAATTGCGATAAACTGTAAACCTGAAAGCCGCCGGAATCGGTTAAAATGCTCCTGTCCCAATTCATAAATTTATGAAGGCCGCCCATATTTGCCAAAAAATCAGCCGTCGGGCGTAAAAATAAATGGTAAGTATTTGAAAGCAAACACTCAGCACCAACATTTCGCAAATCTTCATCGGTTAATGCCTTAACGCAACCTTGCGTTGCAACAGGCATAAAAACAGGAGTATTGATTACACCGTGTTTTGTATATAATTTACCGCGGCGTGCTTTGCCGTCGCTAGCAAGTATTTGGAAAGGTGAAATAATTTGTGTCATAAAATTGCCATTGAATCCCCAAAAGAATAAAATCTATATTTTTGTTCAACCGCTTGCGAATATGCGCGGTAAATAAAATCTTCCCCGGCAAGTGCGCAAACCATACATAAGGGTGTGGAGTCAGGGAAATGGAAATTTGTTATAAGTGCGTCAATAACTTTAAATTTATAATCGCCGTAAATAAAAAGGTCTGCCCATTTTTTGCCCGAGGTTACACCGCCAAAACCGTCTGCAAAACTTTCAAGGGTACGCGTGCTTGTTGTGCCGACCGTTATAACGCGGCCTGTTTTATTTTGTTTTGTTTCATTGATAATTTTTGCGGTTTCCGGCGGAAGTTCGGCAAGTTCCGCAAGCATTTTATGGTCTTTAGGTTCGCCGCGCAAGGGTTTAAAAGTACCCCAACCGACATGTAAAGTAACATAAGCAATTTTAACACCCTTTTGTTTCAAGGCATCAAAAACGCGCGGTGTGAAATGAAAACCTGCCGTCGGTGCGGCGATAGATCCTTCCGTTTTTGCATAAACAGTTTGATATTTTTCTTTATCTGTTTCAAGTGATTTGCTTAAACCGGCATGTTTGCGCGCCGCTTCAATATAAGGCGGCAAAGGCATTTTCCCGTATTTATGTGTAAAAGGCAAAATATCTGCTTGATTAAACTGCATTATAACTTCGCCGTTTTCCTGTTTTTCTAAGACACGTGCTTCAAGGCCTTCTTCAAAAATTATGCGCATACCCTGTTTATATTCACGGAGTAAAACCGCCCAGCAATTATTTTCAAGTGCGCGTACAAGCAAAACTTCTACAATGCCGCCTGTTTCTTTTTTACCGTAAATTTTTGCCGGGAACACCTTTGTGTTATTTAGTATCAGTAAATCGCCTTTATTTAAAAATTCCGGCAAATCATAAAAATGTTTATGTGTTATTGTTTGCGCGGCGCGGTTTAAGACCATTAAGCGGCTACTATCGCGCGGATCGACAGGGTTTTTAGCAATTAAATCATCAACATTAAATTTTTTAAATCTCTCAAAAGCCATATAGTTCTAATGAATGAAGTTAAATTAAATCTGCGTAGGGCAGAGATTTAATATAATTTTCCATATATTGCCAATCTGGTTCATAAGTTTTATCTGTGTTCTGTTTTGCAGGTAATAATAGAACTGTTTCTCTTATCCTGTTTTGATTAAACTTTCTTCCATAATCATACTTATATTTTGAACATGAAATAACAGTTTTTAAAAACATTGCAGTATATTTATTCAAGATAGTATTTTGTAGCGGTTCTAAAATTTCCACATGATCTGAAGCAGAAAATTCTTTTTCCTGATAAGAACAAAAACCTATAACGGCACTATCTATTGTTAAAACGTTCTTGTTTTCGGTCCAAAAATCATAAAAACCAGCCACGCCATTGTTTGTTGCCTGTGTGGTTATATACGGATATTCTCCGGCTCCGTATTCTTCCAATTCTAATTTTGGGGTAGTTTTTGAACCATGTACATTAAAAAGAGAAGTTATTTTAAATTCTTTAAACTTATTTTTATTGATTTTTATTACTTGACTATTATTTGTATGCAAATATTCTTTTAATATTTCTAACATTTCAAATTCAGTTTTATCTTTGTCAAATATTCCAATATCTCTTTTTAACTTAAAAATAACATATTCACCAATTGAGTTAATAAAATCTTGTTCACATAAATTAGAATAATCTGTTTTACTATGAGCATATATCGTCCATTCATCTTTAGGTTTAATTTTTGTTTTTACAAATGTTATTCCATCCGGCTGTCTACCTATTCCTTTTATATCAGCTAACATATTTTTCTCTATATTATTCCATTTATTATAAATATCTGTTCTTCCTTTATTTTTTGCGAGTTCAAAACCGTCTTTTCTTAAATCGTAAAATACGACTTCATCATTTGTATAATCAAAAGCACGATTCGTTTCAAAAACTGCCACTGCCGTATGAGTAGAAGCATTTGGTTGGAATAAATCTTTTGGCATATTTATTACCGTTCTTAATGTGTGTTTTTTTAAAATATTTTCTCTTACATTTTCCTCTTTAAAATATGTGCTTAACGGTGCAATTATAACAGCATATCTTGAACAATTATCCAATAATTTAGTTAAAAATGTAATTTCCTTAGGAGTTGGGTCTTCTTTACTTTCTTTACCACTATACGGCGGATTTATAAAACCTATAGTTGCCTTAAATTTATTTAATTCTTCTTGTGCTCTTTTATCTTTTATAGAATCATAATTATGTATTGAAGATTTTCCATCCCCTCTAAATAACATATTTGACATTGCACATATATACATAGTAGGATTTATTTCAAATCCTAGTAACTGATTTTCTTTAACTTTATTTATTGCAGTTTGTTTGTCTTGTATATCGCTTTTTTGTATCCTATTTATTATAGTATTCATTCCCGCAATCAAAAAAGCTCCTGTTCCGCAACATAAATCCAAAATTTTATCGTTTTCTTTGATATCCACTAATTTCGTAAATAACGTCGTAATATGTCTGGGAGTCAAAACTATACCTTTTTTAACATTTGATACTCCCGCATATTTTAAAAATTCTTCATAAAATCTGCCAATGATGTCATAGTTTGAATTTGTAGAGAAACCATTATTAAATAAAGGTATAACATTAGTTTCCAATTCTATTAGTATTTGTTTTAATATATCATTATTTCTTAATGTCTGATCTGTTTGCAAGTATGCTAATTCATTTCTTAAAACGTCTAATTTTTCTGAAGGCAGATTTTCCGATTTTAAAACTTTCAAAGCTGTAATTAAGATATTGTCAGCAAGAGTTGTGGAGTCAAATGTTTTATAATGTTGCGGGAAATCATTTTTATTAGACTTGTTTTTATGAAGACAAATCATAAGTGCAGACAATAAAACCGGTCTTTTTTGAGAATCTATAGAAGTCGGATCGTAGCCATGT
>JAZUPU010000054.1:0-12439 GCA_045605325.1 Elusimicrobiaceae bacterium | reverse complement strand
GATAAAACTATTAAACTGTCTTCGGGTAATTTAACTGATTTTTGTTTCAAAATTTGCGTGATAAACAAAATTTGTTTTGGGTCTAACTTAATTTTACTGTCTAAAATAGCATTTTTTATAAGGCGGTAATTTTCAATATCATCAAAGATATAAGTTTTGAATTTCGGCAGTTTTTCTAAAGAAAGATGCGTGATAATTTCTTTATATAAATTACTTTCAAAATTATTTTTCTTTAATAAATCTAAACTTTGTTTTATTTGCTTAAAATTATGCGAAGATGTTATAAATAAATTATCTTTTTTAATAAAAAATTTCCTAAAATAAATTTTAAGTAAAATATTTTTTACCCACGGTGATTTCTGCCTTTCTTCTTTAATATTTAAAATATTTTTTAGTTTTTTGTTTATAGCTTGCGGGTTAATATTCGCCGGGCATAAAACTGCACAATTATTGCAATTCTTACAAGTGGAAATGTATTTTAAAATATCTCTCTTATCTTGTTTTAAATTCAATTTCTTTTTTGCCAAGAGTGCTGCAATTTGTATGCGCCCGCGTGGTGAATACCCCTCTTGTTTATATTCACGGTACGCAGGGCAATTTTGCAGGCATAAACCGCAATGATTACATTTTAAAGCATCAGCGAAAATAGTATCAAAGTTTTGTTTTTTCATCTATATAACCTTTAAAAATCTCGGGTTTAAAAATATTATTTTTATCAAAGACCTTTTTAAGTTTTATTAAAGTTTCATTTATTTCAAAATTATTTTTATTTGTTTGGCTTTTAATTTGCTCTGGCAATAATCTTAAAGTAAACAAAAGCGGCGTACCGAATGCTCCTTGGGTACCGTGCATAAAATGTATTAAATCATACCCTGCTGCATTTTTAACAAATTTCCCACCTACATTTATAAAACCTTCGCCGCACATAAAAGTTAGACCTGTAATAAAATCGGCAAAAAATTTATCTTTCCCATCTAAAAACAAATCAAGTAAACTGCCCTTTTTCTGTGCGGTAGGTAGATAAAATTTAAGCGGTTTTAATTTTTTATTTAAGTTCTCAATCAAAGCCCCTGCCTGCACAGTTAAAGTATAATTTTCTTTATCAAAATCTATGATTTTATTTAAAGTTTTTATTTGTTTAAAATCAAATTCTTTAGTGCCTTTCGCTTCATCGTAAAAACTTTGTGCCCAAGCCGGAATATCTCGTTTTTTATTTTCGCAAAGCGGTAGTATTTTTTGTGGGTTTAAAATGTCTTTTTCATCTAAAGTGCTTTTTATTTTTTTGAATAAATTTAAGGTATCTTTATTGAAAAATATATTCATTGCGGCACGCTTTTGTACTGCAATCCCGTGTTCCGCGCTAAGAGTTCCGCCGATAGAAGCAATAAATTTATCAATTTCTTTTATTGCTGCTTTTGCTTGGTTTGCTTCGTAATAATTATTTTCGTCAAAAACGATATTTGGATGCAAATTGCCGTCGCCTGCGTGGAAAACTATTGTTCCCCTTAAAGCATATTTTTTTAAAATATTTTGTACAAATTCTACCGCTTGGGCAAGTTTAGGGCGTTCCACGGCATAGTCGTAAGAAACGAAACCGTTTGCCTGTTTCGCTAAAGCAAGCGCGGCTTTTGCGCGTATAGCCCAAATATTTTTAAGTTCTTCTTTTGTTAAATTGTTTTTTATTTCTTCGGCGCCGTTATTTTTAAAGATATTTATTATATATTTTTCTTCTTCGGTAATTTGTTTTTTGTTTCCTTCCAATTTTGTTATCAAAAGTGCTTTAATATTTTTATTTTTATATTCGGTTAAGGCGAGGGCATTTTGATCCATAACTTCCAATGCACTTGGTAAAAATCCAAGTGAGATTATTTTTTGTACGGCTTTCATCGTCGCTTTAACATTTGAAAATGCAGCAGTTAAAGTGACGCTATATTTATTAAGCGGCGTAATTTTTACTTTTAATTTCGTGATAATTCCCAAAGTGCCTTCACTGTGCACGAGCAGATGTAACAATGGATTAGGGGTTTCTAAATCTAATATTTTACCGTCTGCTAAAACAACTTCCGCACCAAGCAAATTTTGCGCGCTTGCACCGTATTTTAAACTTTGCGCTCCGCCCGCATTTAAGGCAAAATTTCCACCTACGGTGGAAAATGTTTTGCTTGCCGGATCAGGTGCGAAAAAGAAACCAAGCGGCTCTAAAACATCTTGCAAATCTTGATTGATTACCCCACTTTCCACAACGGCATAATGTTCTTTTGTGTTTATTTCAAGTATTTTATCCAAAGCAGCTAAATTTAAGATGAACCCACCCTTTAAAGGTAAGCAAGCACCGTCGTGATTTGAAGCGCTCATTCTTGCAGTAGCAGCTAATCCGTATTTATTTATAATTTTTAGAACCGGCGCAACTTGCGAAGTATTTTTAATATTTAAAACGGCTTCGGGTCTTGCTTTTAACGGGCTGCTGTCGTAACTGTTGAGAAGCAAGTCCAACTTGGAAATTAAAATATTATTTTTTCCAAGTACATTTTTTAAATCTTTTAATGCTTGTTTAAGCTTGTTTTCCCGCATAGTACTATACTAAATTGTATAATATTAATATGGCAAGTAAAAGCAAAAATACGGCAAAAAAAGTTTTTATCATTGGTGATATCCACGGCGAGTATTATGGCTTTGCCGCCGCTTTAATATCTGCTAAATTAATGAACCCCGATTTAAAATGGACCGGTAAACAAAATATTTTAGTACAAATCGGGGATATTATTGACCGCGGTTATTATCCTATGCAAGTTGATCAACTCCTAGATATCTTGCAAAAAGAAGCCCCCAAATACGGCGGAAAAGTTATTCGTTTAATAGGCAATCACGAACTTGAAATTTTGAAAAGAAATTATTCCATTACATCTTTACCCTATTTTCAGGTTGAGGAATTTAGGGATAAAATGATAAAACAAATTAAAACAGGTGCTTTGCAAGCGGCTTATGCGGTACGCGGTTTTGTAATAACCCATTCCGGAATTTGTAATAATTTATATAAATTTTTAAAAGAGGAATATCCTGAAGTTACCCCGTCAAAAATTGTTAAGTATATTAATGCTATTTTTAAAAAGTCGGTTTTAGAAGAAGATTACAGTAACCCGATTTTTAATATCAGTTATCTTCGCGGCGGTAATAGTGCTTATGGCGGTGTGTTTTGGGAGGATTTACGCTTTCTAATCCAGCATTATTCGGAAGTTCCGTTTAAACAAATTCTTGGGCATACGCGGCTTCAGGAAAATTTCCAAACAAAAGACGGAAAATTAACGGTTGTAGATATCGGTTTAAATAGGGTTTTGGAAGGTACTTATTCTTACCCTGTTATAAATATAAACAAAAAATTAATTTTTAAAAAGGTGGCATAATGAAAAAAGCATCAGTTTTATTTGACGAAGTAACCCATACATTAAAAGTTTTGCGTAGCCCAAAAGGTTGCAAGTGGGATAGGGCGCAAACGCATGAAAGTTTGATAAAAAATCTCCGTGAAGAAAGCCAGGAAGTTATAAAAGCAATTCAAAATAAAGATGACGAAAACTTGTGTGAAGAACTTGGTGACTTGCTCTTGCAGGTTTTATTCCACGCTGCTATTGCACAAGAGCAAAAACGTTTTACTTTAGCGCAAGTTATTAACGGTTTAAATAAAAAACTTATCAGGCGTCATCCGCATGTGTTCGGTAACAAAAAAGTAAGCACCCCCGAAGAGGCGCTTGCTATGTGGAAAGCTGTAAAAGCTAAAGAAAAATTGCTTAAGGCACGCCGTAAAGCTAACCTAAAATAAGCCAGAAAATTGCACCTATCAAAATAAAAAATGTTGCAAAAAAGCAAATAATTGAAGGTACAAAAGAGATAACCAACGCCAAAAAAGTCATTTTCTTATTTAGGCCGTAAGCATGCTGCATCATATATAAAACAAATAAGAGTTGCAGTATTATAACCAAAAAAGCTATCAACCCTTTATAAGCAAATAATACAGGGAAATTTAAGGCAATTAAAGAAAATGCAACAAGCAATGTCTTTGCAAATTCAGAAAGCCCAAGCAAAACAAACAACCCTGCCGCGCGCCCGCGCCCTGTTGTAAGTTCCAAAAATAAATGTGCTGTTGCCGAGAAGAAAAAACTTATACATACATTAAAAAATAATACTGCGAGAAAAAATAATATAAACCACAATAATGATGTTCCGTTCCTTAAACTGCTTGCAAGAACTATGCTAAAAGCACCGATAGAATATCCAAGCAAAGCGAGTTTAAGTTTACGCTCTTGCATTATTTGATTTATTGTAGGGCGTGGGTTTAAAACTAAATTAAATAAAGTTGCAAACATATTTACCTCTTATAAGTTAAGCATATAAGCTAAACTCGGTGTAGGTTTTGCAAGTTGTTTTAAACTTGCGGAACCTTCCGCTAAATTAGAAAAGGAAAAGAAAAAATCTTCCATTAATTTATTCTTTTGGTTTAAAATTTTAATATCTTTTATACCTGTAAGTTCGCTTAAATATTCTTTTGCCTTTTCTTCACCGCCAAGCCCATCAATTAAACCTAAAGTTTGAGCTTTTGCACCGGTAAAAATGCGGCCGTCTGCGTAAACTCTTAAAGTATTTACATCCATATTAGGGCGGCCTTGTTTTACTGCTTCAAAAAATTGTTGGTAAGTTTCATCAATCATTTCTTGTAAAAGCAATTTTTGTTCTTCTGTAAGTTCTTTATAAATAGCACCAATATCTTTATTTTGTCCGCTTTTTATGGCATTAAAATCAACACCGATTTTTTTAAGCAACTCTTGTGCATTTGTTGTTTGGAGTATTACACCGATAGATCCTGTCATCGTTCCCGGTTGTGCTACGACTTTATCTGCTGCCATAGCTATATAAAAACCGCCGCTTGCTGCGACATCACGCATTAAAGCGACAATCGGTTTTTTCTTAGAGCGGAAATAATTTAAGGCATTATAAATATCTTGCACAGCAGCAACTGTTCCGCCGGGGGAGTTTATATCAAGGAGTAATGCTTTAACTTCTTTTTTATCTGCTAAAGTCCTTATGCGGCGTGCTATGCTTGAGGCATTTTGCCTGCTTGAAAAAGCGCTGTTATCTGCTCCTTCGGAAATTTCCCCACGTACTTGTACTACTACTGCCCCTTCTTTTGTGGAATCTTTTCCAAATATTTTGATATTATTTGACTCTTTTTCTTCTTCAACAATTTCTTGGGTTTGTATCGGCGGATTTATAATCAAATATACTCCGCTTAACATAGAGCAAGTAAAAACAATACAAAGCGCAATAAGCCAAAATTTTATATTTTTGCTTTCTTTATTATGAATTTCTTTTTCTTCTTCCTGTTTGACTTGCGGAATTTCTTGCCTGATAAAAGTTGTAATTGTCGGTATTTCTTTAGGTTGATTATTGTCGTGTTTTACTTCGGAATTAATAATATTTTCCAATTTTTGTTGCTCTTGGTTTTCTTCTGCCATAAAAATCTCCTTAAAAAACTTGCTTATATAAATGATACAATTTATTTTGGAGGATTTACCAATGTTTAAAGGAATCTTTGTTGCTTTAATTACCCCTTTTAAAGCGGGTAAAGTTGATTATGATGCTCTTGCAGGTTTAATTGAAAAGCAAATTGCCGCCGGTGTAAGCGGTTTTTGTTTGCTTGGAACTACTGCAGAACCGCCTGCTTTAACTAATCAGGAGAAATCGGAAATTTTATCTTTTTGTGTTTCTAAAATCAACGGTCGTGCAAAGATAATTGTGGGTGTCGGTACTAATTCCACAGAACATACTTTGGAAAATATTAGAATTGCCGCAAAAATTAACCCTGATGCTTATTTGGTCGTAACACCTTATTATAATAAACCCAATTTAAGTGGTATGATAGCCCATTTTTCTACCGTAGCAAAAGAGGCGCAAAAACCGATTGTTTTATATCATATTCCTTCAAGAACGGGGCAAAGATTGAATGTAGATTTTTTAGGTAAACTCCTTACAAATATTCCGCAAATTAAAGTAATAAAAGAAGCCGATTACGATATATCCCGCGTAGCAAAAGCAAGTGCTTTATTTGGCGATGAAGTCACTTTTTTAGGCGGTAATGATGATTTATGGCCGGCTTTAATGGGGTTAAATTTCCCCGGTTTAATAAGTGCGGCAGGTAATATTTTAGCACCTGCTTTCGTTAAAATGCAAAAATTATTTTTAGAAGGCAAAACGCAAGAAAGTATGAAAATTTTCAAAACGGCATATCCTTTGATTGAAGCCCTATTTTTTGAAGTGAACCCGACTTGTGTAAAATATGCCCTTTCTTGTTTGGGATTATGCCAAGAAGAAGTTCGCCTTCCTTTGGGTTCAATTCAGGAAGAAACAAAACAAAAAATCAAACAAATTTTAGCAAATACTCCTAAGGAGTTAATTATATGAAGCAAGTTTCCGTAATGAAATTCGGCGGCAACACTTTAGCCAATAAAGAAAAAATTTGGCTTGCCGTTTCTTTGATTAAAAAGCGTTGGGAAGCCGGTCTGCGACCTATTATTGTTGCATCCGCTAATGGAAATATGACTGATATTTTGCTCGATAATGCTTATTCGCTCAGTAAAAACCCAAATAAGCGTGAGCTCGATATGTTAATAACTACGGGCGAGCGTATAAGTGTTGCCTTGCTTTCCATTGCCTTAAACGAAGCCGGTTTGCCTGCGGTAAGTTTAACAGGTTCGCAAATAGGTTTAACGACATCTTCCGAGCATGTCGGTGCGGAAATTAAAGGTTTAAAAAGTGACCGCTTGGCTAGAGAGTTAGAACAAAATCATATTCCGATAATTGCCGGTTTCCAAGGTATTGGTGAAAATAAAGAAATTACTACTTTAAAACGCGGCGGTTCTGATGTTTCTGCAGTTTTTATTGCTGCAAGCGAAGGCGCAAATTTTGTTGAAATGATTAAAGATGTTGACGGCGTTTACGATAAAGACCCAAATAAAGATAAAACTGCTCAAAAATTAAATTTAATGGATTTTGATGTTATGTACAAGTTGGCTTTGGAAGGTGCAAATGTTTTGCACCCCGATGCCATAAAACTTGCCAAAGAAAAAAATATTGAAATACGCATTGTTTATTACAAAACAGGCGAAGTGGGGACAATAATAAAATGATTACCGTTGGTGTGTTTGGCGTTCGCGGAATTGTAGGGCAGTTGATGTTAAAACAACTTGAGAAATCTCCGTATTCAAAAAATTATAAAGTGCTTGGTTTCGGCCGCCAGGATAAACCGCAAAAAGTGGATATCGCAATTTTGTGTACTGATGAAACAGTCAGCCCGCAACTTGCACCGGAATTAAAAAAATATGCAAAATTTGTTATTGATATGTCTTCTTATTTCCGTCAAAAAGAAGGTGTTCCTTTGGTTATACCGGAAATTAATGCTAATACAATAACTAAAGACACTTGGCTTATTGCAAGCCCAAATTGCACGGTTACCGGTTTAGTGCTTGCCTTAAATCCGCTTAAAAAATATTATACTTTGGAAGAAGTATTTTCATCATCATATCAAGCGATTTCAGGTGGCGGTAAAAAACTTTTGGAAGAATTTGAAAACCCAAATTCTTTATACCGCGCCAATTGTGTTCCGTTAATAGGCAGTGTAAAAGAAAACGGGTTTACTTCAGAGGAATTAAAAGGAATTTATGAGGCAAAAAAGATCTTGGGTTTACCGAATTTACGCGTGTTTTCACATACAGTTAGGGTGCCGGTAAAAGTTTCACACGGTTTAACAATAACCTTACGCGCTAAAGAAGAATTTAATATGGCAAAACTACCCGATATTTTGCGTTCGCAAAAAGGCATTATTTTAGATGGTAAAGTTTACACTAATAAAGAAGTTGAAGGTAGGGGGGAAGCATTTATTTCCCGTCTTCGCCAAGACATTGAAGATAAACATATAATACATTTTTGGTGTGTGTGTGATAATTTACTGAAAGGTGCAGCATTAAACGGGCGCCAAATTGCAGATTATTTGTTTGAGGAATTTTTTAATGACTAAGGTTTTAGTAAACGGTGCAAACGGTAAAATGGGGCAATTAATTTGCCAAATACTTGCTAAAGATAATTTTGAGGTCTTTACACGTGAAATCGGTGATACAACTACAAAAGATGTAGCTTTGGTTATTGACTTCTCTTCCCCGCAAGGTGCGGAAGAAAGTTATAAAATTGCCAAGAAATTAAATGCAGCGTTTTTATGCGGAACAACAAATTTACCGCGCGGTTTAGTGGCTGCTTTTGAGGCAGAAAAACAAATACCTTTATTCTATGCACCCAATGTGAGTATCGGTGTAGCTTTATTTAAAAAATTATTGCTTGAAGCAAAAAAAATGTATAAAGGTTATAAATTGGCTTTACACGAAATTCATCATACTCAAAAAAAGGATGCCCCAAGCGGTACAGCAAAAAATTTGGCTGCCGCTTTAGGAATTGCGCAGGATCAAATTACTTATGAGCGTATCGGGCAAGTGCCGGGAACCCATACTTTAACATTAACTTCCCCCGGTAAAGATGAAGAAATAATTTTAACCCACAAGGTATTAGACAGGCAAATGCTTGCCCAAAGTGCCGTAAGGGTTGGTGTGTGGCTCTTGAAACAAAAAGCAGGTTTTTATAATATGAATAAATTTTTAGAGGTTTTAAAATGAAAATACATTTTGTAGGTATTGGCGGAATCGGGATGAGTGCTTTGGCACAATTGCATGCAATGGGCGGTGATGAAGTTACAGGTTCCGACCGCTTAATAAATAAAGGTTTTACTGATTTGCCGATTTGGCAAACATTAAAAAAACTTGGCGTAAAATTATACCCGCAAGACGGCAGCGGTATAACTGAAGATACTGATGCCGTCGTTTTAACTTCAGCAATAGAACCGGATAATATTGAAATTCAAATTGCAAAAAAATATAGTATTCCTTTAATTCACCGCTCGGAACTTTTGGCAAAACACGTTAAGGAAAATAAAACTATTGCCATTTCCGGTACTTCGGGCAAAAGTACAACAAGTGCGATGATGTTTGAGGTTTTAAAAGCAGCAGGTAAAGATCCGTCTTTAATTACGGGCGGTGTTTTACTCTCGCTTCAAAAAGAGGGTTATTTCGGAAATGTTTACCGCGGCAAAACTTCCTGGCTTGTTATTGAAGCAGATGAATCCGACGGTACTTTGGTAAACTATCATCCGCAAATCGGTGTTATGCTTAATTTGGCGCATGACCATAAAGATATTTCAATTTTAAAAGGTTATTTCCAAAAGTTTAGTATTAACTGCAAAAAACTTATCGTTAATGCTGAGGAAGACAATCTTAAAGAAATTTTAGGTCCAGCCCAAACTTTCGGTTTACATTGCGGCAATACACATGCCGAAAACATTAAACTTGACGGTTTTAGTTCAACTTTTACTGTTGACGGTGTTGATTTTAAACTCAATTTACCCGGCGAGCATTATATTAAAGATGCCCTTGCGGTTATTGCAGTCGCAAAGGAAATGAATATTGATTTAAGAACAGTTTCCGCTGCGCTTGAAAATTTCCAAGGGGTATACCGCCGTTTTAATTCTATTGCAAATATAAACGGCATTGAAATTATTGACGATTTTGCGCATAACCCACATAAACTTTCCGCGACTTTAAAAGCAGCGCATTTGAGGGGCAAAAGATTGCAAGTATTTTTCCAGCCGCATGCATTTACTTCGGTGCAAATTTTGCTGAAAGAGTTTATTGAGTGCTTTAGTCAAAATATTAAACCGGAAGATACTTTATATTTGGGTGAAGTTTATTACCCCGGCGGAACAATACCGGAACATATATCCGCAAATTTAATTTATCAAGGGTTAAAACATCTAGGTGTAAGTGCTGTTTATACACCTTGCCGTAATGAAGCAGCCGCTTTAATTGCTGCCAAAGCAAAAGAGGGGGATGTCGTTTTAGTCCTTGGTGCAAGGGACCCGACATTAACAGATTTTGCCAAACAAATTGCAGAGAAAATTAAAATTAAAGATACAAAAATAAGCCCCTGCAAAACTTGTTTGCTAAATACTAAAAAAATTGTTTAGGAGAATATATGAAAAAATTATTATTTATAATATTTGCTTTAATTTTTTGTTTACCGTTTGCTTTTGCAGATGGGCAAAAATTGGAAGTTGCAATTTTTACAAGCCCGAGTTGCGGGCATTGTCAAAAATTTAAACGCGAATATTTAGGAACTTTAAAACAAGATTTTCAAGATAAAGTAAAATTTGCGGAATTTGATGTTTCAAAACCGGAAGATAGCATAATTTTTCACGATACTATGCTTGAATATGGTTTAGGTGTAGAAAATATGGGTGTTCCGGCATTGGTCGTCGGTAAGACGGTTTTGACAGGTTATCCCACACAAATAAGAACACAAGGACCTTCAGCTATCTTAAAAGCATTACGCGATGGCGAAACAACTTTTTACGGAACCCAAGCACAAATTAATGAATGTAAAATAAATAAAAAAAAACAAGCTGAACCAGAAACTTGTGATGACGGAAAAAAGAACACTCCTCTAGAAGCAGCAAGAAATATGTTCAAGCGTATTTCTTTTTGGGCAATAGTTGCTGCCGGTTTAGTAGACGGTATTAACCCTTGTGCTTTTGCGGTAATTGTGTTTTTTATTTCTTTTCTTTCCGTATATAAATATGACAGAAAGGAAATTATTTTAGTCGGCTCTGCATATTGCGGTTCAGTATTTATTGCTTATATTTTAATTGGGCTTGGATTGTTTAATTTCCTTTATAAAATGTCTTCCTTTTATTATGTAATGTGGGGTTTTAAGTGGCTCACTATCGGGCTTTGTGCATTGTTTTTGGTATTAAGTTTGTATGATTTTATTGTATATCAAATTACAAAAGATTCCGATAAAGTTATCTTGCAACTCGGCAAAGGGTATAAAGAAAAAATACATAAAATTATCCGCTACTTCTTGCGTGATAAAAATAAAAGTGCCTTCCGTTTATTTTGTGCGGCGGTAATAGTTGGCTTTTTAGTTTCTTTGATTGAGGCAGTTTGTACCGGTCAGGTTTATTTGCCGACGATAGCTGTAATTTTAAAAGAGGCAAACCAAGATTTCCTGCGTGCAATGATTTACCTTTTAACTTATAACCTTATGTTTATTGTCCCGCTTATTATAATTTTTGTTTTGAGTTTGTTAGGTTACGAGTCAAAAACCTTTAATGACTTCTTACGCAAGCATTTAGGATTAACAAAACTTGCTTTGTGTTTATTGTTTTTGGGTTTGCTTATTTTGCTACTTAAAAATATATAAGTTGCACAAAGTTGAAAAAATTTGTTATAATATATATGTAAGATTTTTGCGGGCGTGGTTCAATGGTAGAACGCGACCTTGCCAAGGTTGAGACGAGAGTTCGATTCTCTTCGCCCGCTCCATTTAAGACCCTTCCATTTGGAAGGGTTTTTCATTTATAATTTGCTATAATAAACTGGTAGGAGAATTTTAGAAATGTAAGCCCGAAAGGGCTTAAAACAATTTATCTGTTTTTGGATTTGTGTTTAAACACAACGTGCTTGAAAAGCAATGAGTAACTCCAAACACAGTCGTTATCAGACAGAAGATGAACGGACTAATTACCCGTTTGTTTTCTGCCGAGTGTTTGTCATTTTTTGCGGCAGACCACGGCTGGTATATTTGAGGCGGTTACTCATTCTCAAGTGTAGTAGCCGTTTTTTATTGGCTGAAAATAGTAATATCTTGTATTTCGCCCCACACTTTTTTACTTGTAAAAAAGTGGGTGGGAGAATTAAAGAGGGGGGTAGTGTAAAATAAAAGTATTTTCTAATTCAATACTACCCCCCCTAGCCCCTCCACCCACTTAAAAGTGTGGGAGGGAATATAAGGAAATACTTAATAATAGACAATTTTGTTGTAAAACAAAAATAAGAAGTAGAAATCAAATGAGGTGAAAGAAAAATGAAAAAGAAAAATGCAGTAAAGAAAGCAGTAAAAAGTAATAATGGGTTCACACTAATTGAATTATTAGTTGTTGTACTTATTATCGGTATACTTGCGGCAGTTGCTTTGCCGGGGTATAGAAAAGCTGTTGAAAAGAGCAGAGTTTCCGATGCCCTTACCACTATGCAGGCAATAGCAAAGAGCGAACACGGATGGTATCTTAACAATAACGGTTATACCAAAGATTTCGCTAATCTTGATATTGACTTAAACGGAACAATGAATAACGGTGCATTGGCAACAGATCTTTACACTTATGAACTGTTAGACACAGGTATTATAGCCGATAGGAATAACGGTGAATATACTTTGTATAAAGATTATGAAAATCAACAAATATTATGCACCCCGGGTACCCATTATATCTGTGAAGATTTAGGAGCATTTA
>JAZUPU010000053.1:0-44929 GCA_045605325.1 Elusimicrobiaceae bacterium | reverse complement strand
TTATGCGTTTGTGTACTCATAATACATCAGCCGTTTTTTATTGGCTGAATTTAAAGAAAGAGGATAAAATTATGCCGGAAAATATTAAAACAAAAATCAAAGAAGCACTTAAAGAATTTGATAAACTAATCAAAAAATATCCGGATATTGAAGAATTTTATACCGGCAGAGCTGTTCTATATACACAAATAAAAGAGTATAAAAAGGCAGTTAAAGATTATCAAATGGGTTGTAAATATATGTCTTATGACATTATGGCAATATGCAAAAGGCACAATTTAACCAAAGAACTTGAAAGAATTTATAATAACAATGTGAATAAAGACAAAAACAATATTGCAAATTATATGAGCAGGGCGCGTTTTTATATGAAAATCGGCGAAAATGAAAAAGCATTAGCTGACTGTGAAATTATTTTAAAAAGTGTGCCGGAAAATAAATTTTTTTCAGAACTCAAGGAAATATTAGTAAAGAAATTGAAAGAAGAAGAAATACGGCGCAGAGAAGATAAAACGCCGAAGATATTTTTAACATAAAATCAAACCGAGTACAATAACTCGGTAAATAACTGAAAATGTGACTTTCCTATTCTTTGCCAATTTACCATAAAATTGCTAAAATGTTAATATGCCGAGATAGCTCAGCTGGTAGAGCAGCCGCTTCGTAAGCGGCAGGTCGGGGGTTCGAACCCCATTCTCGGCTTTTTCTTTTGGAGGGGAAATGGAAAATACCGAAACAATCGTTCAAACCGGTAAAAACCGTCTTTTAACCTATTGGCTCTCAGTTTTATGTTTTTTTATATCATTACCGCTTTTTTTAAATTCTTTAGATAGCGCACAAGTTAAGATTACCCTTTATTATATGGGTGCAATCGGTGCTTTGGGGCTTTGGATTTCCAAACTTTATTTTTATAAAGAAAATATTTTTACACGCCGAAACTTTATCAAACTTTTGCCTTTTATTTTGTATGTGGCTTATGTGGTAATCGGGTTTTTCTGCTATCCATATATAATGGGCAGGATGGAAAGTTTATTCAAATTTTTGGGTATTTGTATTTTCTTTTCCATCGTTGCTTTTGAATTTGATAATAAAGATATAACATTACTCTTTAAAGCTGTTATAGGTTGTGCATGGGTTGTCGGTATCTATGGATTGATTCAGGTTATTAACCTTTATGTTTATAAAGGGGTTGATTTGCTTTATTGGACTTCGGTCTTCCAAAAACGCATATTTTCCACTATCGCAAACCCAAACTTTTTGGGCGATTATTGTTTATTTTCCCTAATGGTTGTATTAGCGCGTTTTTGCTATACACATTATAAACGCTATATTTTGCTTGCCGCTATTTTGGTTGCAAATATTTTCTTTACGGAAAGTAAAGGTGCATGGATGGGGCTTGGTGTAAGTTTAGTTATTTTCGCCGGTGTATATTTAAATTTCTTTAAAACCGGATTAACTAAATACGCAAAAATAATAAATATTTCTGCTTTGATTTTCTTTATACTCTGCGGTGCTTTGGTCGTTCACTTTGGTGCGAAGCGTATGCAGTCAGTAAATTTCCGTTTATCTACTTGGCGTTCCGGGTGGGATATTGTACAATCTGTTCCTTTGACCGGTATGGGGTTTGGTTCTTTTCAGGTAATATATCAAGCATACAAACGCCCCGATATATTTTATATGGAAAATTTGCATAATGCCGAAACACAACACGCCGAAAACTTTTTTATTGAACAATGGGCGTCTTTGGGATTGCTTGGTTTGGGGTTATTTTTATACATAGTTTTTTATCAACTTAAAGGTGCTTTTAGGGCTTTTAAGCGTCTTGAATATGAGCAAGATAAAGAAAATGCCTGCAATTTACTTGCCGCTTTAATGGCAAGCAGTGCAATTTATTTACACAATTTGGTGGATGTCAGTATTTACTTCGTTTCCACAATGTATTTCTTGGCTTTGTTTAACGGCGTTTTGTTTAATTTGGCTTATGACGGTACGGAAAAACAAACAAAAAAAATAAAGGTCCAAAAACCTAAAATAATTTCAATAATTTTTTGCATTTTGGCAAGTTCTTTCATTTTAGCAGCGGTTTTGTATACAGCTTATCAATTCAAACAAATTGCATTTTCCGATAATGTTTTATTATTAGCTTTATATTATGGCTTTTTTATTGCCGGAAGTTTAGGGGTTTTGTACGCTTTCGGTTATTTAATTTGGAAGTCAAAAAAAATATTGATTGGGCTTATTTTATCGTTAGCGGCATTTTTTATGGTTATGGGTTTTGGAACTTTACTTGCTGACCATTATGCAAGTATGGCTTCTTTTATGTCTTCCCAAAGAAATCCTAATGCAGGGATTATGTATACAAAAACACTTAGTTTAAACCCGTTTAGAACTAGTATGAATCACTTTAAAGGTGCATTTTTTGCTAATAGGTTTAATATGAGCAAAAAATATCTTCCTTTGGAAGGGGATACTGAAGCAATGAATGATTTTGAAAGAGCAGATAAGTATTATAAAAAAGAAATTTCTTTATTGAGTCCAAATAATGCTTTAGTTTGGCATGACCGTGCTTTGCTTTACAGAAAGATGGCTGCGTATGTTGGGCAAAAAAATTTTATGGAAGGGGAAAAATATTATAAAAAGGCAGAGGAATTTTTTAAATACTCCTTGCACTTGGATCCCGTTTTTGATAATACCTATTTCCAGCTTGCCGATATAGCCGCAGTACATGGGGACTTTAAAACTGCAAAACTTTGGCTTAGTTTATATATGAGAGGGCCTAAAGATATTGTAAATGAGGATTACCTAGCCCAACATAAACAAAACCAGGTAGCTCAAAGATATTATAAAATATTTGACGAGTACGAAAAAAAATTAAAAGAACAAGATGCAAAATAAAATTCTTAATTTTTTCAGTTTGGTAAAAGGTTTGTGTTTTAGTATTTGTTTATTTGTTTGCCCTCTGTTATTTCTAACCGATGCTACGCAAAACCCCTTTACGGTGCAGCCGTTATTTTTTAGTATATTCGGGGGGGTATTTATTTTATGTTGTGCTTTGGAAATTTGTATTAAAAAAGAAATCTCTTTAAGATATTCCAAAATAGATTTTGCGCTTATTGCTTTTTTGTTTTTTTTATTGTGTTCTTTAATTTTTAATTGTATTTTCGGTACTTATAAAGCGGCTTTAATAAATGAATTTTTACGTAAAGCGGATTATTTATTTTTTGGAATTTTTGGTTTTATATTTGCCAAAATAATGACGGTAAAATATAAATTTTCCGTTTCTTCTTACAATTTTCTAAAAAATGTTTTTATTTGGTGTTTGCTTTGGTCGTTATATAAATTACAATCAAGTGCTTTTATCGTTATTTTACTTTTTGGTATAGGTATTTATTTTTGTTATTTACATTTAAAAAATTATGGCATAAAAGAAGTTTTTGATGTTTTGCTTGCGGTTTGCTTTTGTGCTTGTTTGTATGGTTTAATGCAAACGCTCGGTTTTGAATTATTTTGGGTTTTGGATGTTTCTAAAGAATTTGGTGTGCGCCCTGTTTCCACTTTCGGTAATCCTAACTTTTTAGCTTCGTTTACTTTGCTTTTTTTACCTTATGCTTTAATTTTGTTTGTTAAATCAAAGAGCAAAAAAGAAATTTTAATAAGCGGTTTTATTGCACTTATTTTGGCATTATTTTTATTTATATCCGGTACTCGTTCTGCGTGGATTGGTTTTATAGGTGCAAGCTTTTTATTTGTAATTTTTTTAAGTGGTTGTGTAAAGTTTTTATTTAAAAGTTCCTTAAAATTATTTATTTTATTTTTAGTTTTTTGTGCTTGTGCATTTGGCTTAACCGTAAGTTTAAAATATAATAATGCTTCAGCGCCGAAAGCCAGAATTTCAGAGGTAAAACAAGTTTTAAATTTAAAAGATATTTCACTTAAAGATAAAATATTTATTCAACCCTTGCACCAGCGTTTAATGATGTGGTACTGTGCTTTCAACGGTTTTAAAAAAGCACCTATTTTGGGAAACGGGGTAAATTCTTTTCAATTAAATTTTCCGTTTTGCCAAGGTAAATTAATTACTGAAAACCCCGCTTTAGATAAAATGAAAATGCAGGCAAATGCCGTGCATAATGAATACCTTGAAATTTTATATGAAGGCGGTTTATTAACTTTTTTAAGTTATTTAATTTTGTGGGTTTTGTTTTTTACTTTAATCATTAAAAAAATTAAGAGTTTAGATAATGAAAATAAAATTTTTTATTTTGCTTTAACTTTCGGTTTAACTTCTGTTTTAATGGATAATCTGTTTAATATTACCCTTCGTACTTCGTTAACAGGTTTTGCATTTTGGTTTGCTTTTTCCACAGTAAATAATTTAGTTTCACAAAGTAAAAAAATTAAATTAAAAAATACTTTTTCTGTTTCCGGATTTATTGTGATTATTGTACTTATTTTCAGCTTAATTTGGTTTGAAACAAAACAATTTATATCACAAAACTATGAGCTTAAAGGGTACAAGAATTTAATCGCAAAAAATAATCAAGATACCATAAAAAATATGGAAATGGCAATAGATTTTTCTTCATTAAGACCGGAGCCGTATTATACTTTGCTTACAACTTTTATAGATGTGGGAAATTTAGAAAAAGCAGAAGATATTACAAAAAAAGTTTTAAAATTTTACCCCGCTTATTATGAATTTTATTTTCGTTTAGCTGCTTTACAAAATGCTAAAAATAATAATTTGGAAAGTTTACAAAATTTAAGAACAAATTTAAGCTTGCTCCCTACTTATACCCCGGCGGCGGAACTGTTTGCAAATATTTTAGTTCATCAAGAAAGTGTTACAAATGAAGATAAACAATTGCTTGGAAAGTTAATAGAAATTTTACCTTATAATACGAATTTGCCGTCATATTTGGCTGAAATTTATTTCAAAGAAAATAATTGCCGCGATTCTAAAATTTTTGCTTTAAAAACTTTGGAAAAAAATATTTTTGATAAAATTTCTTTTAAAATTCTGCAAGCTTGCCGAAGTGACAATGAAGCACTTTTACATCGCGCTGAAACTTTAATTAGTTTAAAAGAGCAAGTAAAAAAACAAAATTTTAAGGTCCTTGTAAAGTTAGAAAAAATGTTAAAAGACCGCCCCGATGACCAGGATTTACAAATGCTTCTTGCGGAGGTTTATTTTAGGAAAGGTGATTTCTGTAAATCAAGAGATATATTAAAACATACGGATGGGAATGGTAAGTTTTATAATTTTGCATTATCTTTGGCAGCTCAAAAATGCGGTGATTTATTGACAAGCCAAAAAGCATTAGCCGATATTCTATTTCTGGATAATTATGATGAACTTGCCAAAATTAGGTTAAAAAATGTTAATATATAAAAGGGTATAAAAAAGTACTTTACAAGTGGTGCTAAATTGATATAATAATATATATATGGCTTTATGGGTTAACTGTGTCAGTTTACTTAAAGAGGCGCATTTTATGAAATTAAGAACTAAAATTTTTACTATGGCAATAGGGGTATGTTTATTTCTTTCCTCCTCTCTTTTTGCATTAGATAATAAGGCAGAAGAATCACTTGCGAAAGGTAAACGTCTTTTTGCTGACGGCCGTTATGAAGAAGCAATGGATAATTTTATTGATGTTTTAGTTAGCGGAAATTCCGACCAAATCGCAGAAGCTAATGAGTATGTTAATTTAATTCATTTTGATATGGGTGGGGTTGTCGCACCGAAGCAAATTCCTTATGATGAAGAAATCGCTAAAAAACAAAACCTTGGCGTACGAAGTAAAATTTTATTTAATAAAACCCCTAAACAGGAAGAACAAAACACAACTACTGTAAAAAAAGAAGAATGGAAGGAGGTCTTTACAAAAGAACCGGAAGATACATTGGTTGAACCTCCAAGTTCTGTTCCTGAAGCAGACCCTTTTGACTATCAAAAAAAATTAGATGAAGAAAAGAAAAAACAGGAACAAGCTGCTGAAGCTGCCAATTTAAAGCAAGAGGATAAATCAACAGAAATAAAAAATGAACAAAATACAGAGCCGGATGTCATTACTGAAACTATCGTAGTAGTTAGACCTGCCGAACAAGAAACAATAGAAGAAGAAGTTACTTTCCCCAGAGGCAGCAAATCAAGGGTCCGTTCTTTACAAAAGAAAAAGGAAAAGAAACAGCGCCAAGAAATGATAGAAGAAGTAATCAATAGGTTAAATTCCAATGACGATGTAGAGGTTTATATGCGCGGTGGGCGTATAGATGCAATAGATATAACCTCATCTTCCGTTTTTACCGGCAGATATACATTAGGTAATAAAGGAAATAAAATTTTAGAAGATATTTATGCTTTAATGATTTTGGAAGATGCACCGGCTTATGTTATTTTACCTGAAGGCAGTTATACGGATGATGTTACATTGCAAAATGTTCGCCAGGCCATTGCATTTAATTCTTATTTAATAGACCGCGGTATTTCCCCCGCTAAAATGAATTTAAATATGGGTTTTAATAATCAAGAACCGCCGGAAAAGTTTAGCAATTTGGCAGGTCTTTCAGTAGTTTTTGATTATGAAGGTAAAGCACGTTTAAAATCTAAATTGCAAGAAAAGAATTTACCGCCTGTATTAAGTTTAGCCGTATATCCTTTTAAAGAAATTACACCGGGGGCTGATGAAACTTTTGTAATAGATTTTTCTGTTATGCAAGGGGCTTCGCCGATTAAAAATTGGAACATACAAATTGTCAGTCACGCAGCTGATGATCATTATTATGTGGTTAAACAGCTTTCAGGTACAGGGGCTTTAACATATCAATTTTTCTGGAATGGCCGCAAAAGATATTTTGGACATATTTTGCCGCTTGGTAAATATACAATTGTTTTAAGGGCAAAAGATTCTTTAGGGCGTGAGCGTGTTTTGAAACGTCAGGTCATTTTAAAGGAAATGTCTAATAAAAAATCAAAAGTGATTATCAAAACCGAAGCTGAAGTTGCTAAAGAAGAGAAGATCAAACAAGAAAAAGTAGCCAAAGAAGCTGCAAAAAAAGCGAAAGCAGAAAAAGAAGCAAAGGCCTTGGCTGAGTGGCGTGAAAAAGAAAAAACCTTAGATTATAAGCAGAAAAGGCTTTGGAATATGCCGGGCAGGAAAAAAATGAGCGGCGTTTTTGAAGATGATGTTGATGTCACAGGAACCAAAGAAACAACTATTTCAAGTTATTCCGAAACTGTAACCGATATTGCACAAGAACCCAAAGAGGAAAGTTCTTATTCAACAACAAGTAGTTCTTATTCAAGTGAAAGTTCGGAAGACGAGTCGGGGCAATATGATTTTAATTAATAGAGGAATATATGGATATAAATAGTCTTTTTGACAAGATAACAGGTGTTAAGCGTACAGATTATGCAGAATGCATAGGTATACATATCTCATTAACAGATGTATATGTAGCACAAGTTACAACAGTAGCCGGAGGATTAGAGGTTAATTCTTTAATTAAATTACCAATAATAGAGGTCCCTCAAGAGGATTTAAAACCCGCCGATTTGAACGAAGGATTTTTTGCTACTACAAAACATTGGCTTGAACCGATACAAAAAATTATGGAAAGCCGTGATTTTAATACCAAAAACGTGGTTGTATCTTTGGATCCTGCTTTCTGTATTTACAGACACTTTGTTATTCAAAATATTTCACGTTCTTATTGGAAGCAGACAATCCCGCTCCAAGCAAGGAAATATATACATTACCCCTTTGAAAAAGGTGTATATGATTATTATGTCTATCCATTTAATGCTCCTTTAAGCAAAGCACAAAAATTGGGGGTTGTATTCTGTATGACTTCCAGAAAAATAGTTACTGCTTTGGAAACGGGTATGAAAAAGATTGGGCTTAATTTAGTTTCTGTTGAATGTTCTGCATTGTCCACATACCGCTTACTTTCCCAAGTCGATAAGGAAAATTCAGAAGATAAAGGTATAATTTACGGTAACTTTACGGCTGATAAAGGTCAATTTTTGTTTGCTTTAAACAAATTACCTTTAATGTTTAGGGAAGTAGAAGTACAAAGATCTTTAGGGGGACGCAATCGTTTAGAAGTAACAAATTGTATGGATTTTATTTCCAAGCAACTTGAAAGAAACCCTTTTGAAGATGTGGCAATAGTTTCAGATGACGGTGAATTTTGGGTTTATATAGTAGAAGGTGAAGTCAAACAACACGTAAGGTTAGCTAAAATAAGTGAAGTTTTCGGTTTCCGTATTGAGGGCTTTTCCGAGATGGCAGTTTTGGGGGCTTGTTTGAAATTTGTAAATAAAAAAGTTCCTGATATAGATTTTTATAAGGTGAATCGTTCTTCTGATGAAGAAATAAGGGCTACTGCTTTTGCTTGGTTAATTACAGCTATAATTACAGGTGCTGTTATATTATATGCTTTATTTATGCAAATAACATCTGTAATAACAGCTAATCAATTAAAAGCTAACAGAAAGGAACAAAAAGAAGTTGCAGATTTTAAGGGCCTTTATGCAGAACAAATTAAGGAAAAGGTTTCTAATTTAAAGAGTAATACTAAAAAATTAGAAAACTTGTTAGTAGAACCTTATTTTACTAAAAAACTTTCTGCTTTACCAAGAACTTTACCTGATGATATATGGTTATCTTCTTTTGCAATAGATTATCCTTATGGTTTTGATGTTAAAAAGAAGGATATAACAATGAATATTTCAGGTGTTGCCAGCTCTATCGCCGGTAATAAAGAAGAATTGGCTCTAGGTGATAAATTTAAAAATAATATTGCATCTGATTTGGATTTTGCGGATTTATGTAAAAATTCAGCTACGATCAACTACAATATTGACAACTCCATAAAAGGTAGAGGCAATATCTTCGTTTTAGGAACAAAATTTAATGTTAAATGTGAGAATAAATAAAAATGAAAATAATAGATATGAAAGGCATGACTGATGCCATTACAATGATAAAAGATAAAAACTTAAAACCTTTTGTTAGGCCATTGTTTGTTATGGTTGTTGTTCTTCTTTTGGTTTATTTTTTACATAAAGGTACTTCTGCTCAAATAAAAGATATGAAGCAGAAAGCTGAGGCACAAGCAGCAGAATTAGATAATAGGGAAGAGTTTTTAAGGAATAAATCGAAGTATGGTAAATTAATTGAAGAATTACCCTCAAATAAACAAAAAGCTTTGTGGCATGCTTCCCAAATTATTTCCATAAAAGAGCAACTTAAATTACCCGCAGATGCTATGTCAAACGGTAATGAAGTACAAACCACAGACGGAGTTTTTACTTTATCTACTATCCCGATAAGAGGGGAAATGACTTTTGAACAAATCGGTCGTGTTATAGAGGCAATAGAAAATTATCCAAGTTTTATGCGTGTTTCTGATTTAAGAATATCTCGTAAACAAGGTGAATTAGAAAAATTAGAAGTTACTTTCAATACTAATACTATTTTTGTACAAGATAAGGATTTTCCTAATTTTATAGGAGGTAAATAATAGTGAAAAGATTTCCTTATATATTCTTCTTCTTATTATTACCTCTGTGTCTTTTGGCACAAAATAATGTTTCTTCTACGGATACAGCATCTGCTAGAAATAAACAAAAAAATATAGCAGTAAAGAAAGTTTCTTTTAACCCCGGTAGGAGAAATCCGTTTTTATCTAAAGAAGAAGTTATAAAAATAGAACAAATGCGTAAAGCAGAACAGCGCCGTTTGGCAGCAGAAGAAGCGGAACGCCAGCGTTTGGCTGAAGAAGAAAGGAAACGCTTACTTCAACAGCAAATTCTTGAAGAGGAATTGCGCCGTTACCCTGCAAGGGCTATAATGTATAAAATCCGCGTTGACGGTATTATGGGAAGGGAAGCCATAGTCAACGGTGAAGTTGTGGGTATAGGGGCCAAAGTTTTAGGCGCAAAAGTTGTTTCTATTACAGATGATTCTGTTTGGTTTGTGTATAAAGGGCAAAGATTTCAACGCAAATTGCCTTTATTATAGTTTTAAAGTAGTTTAAAGAAGTATTTAGATAGGAGGAAGTAATGAAAAAAAATGTAGCACTCACTTTGGCACTGGTGTTTGCATTGTTCTTGTGTGCACAAGTTGCTTTAGCACAAAATACGAACAACGCTTCTGGGCCGAAGATTGATGTAGTAGATGAAAATTATGGGGAAGTTACCAAAGCAAAATCTGTGGAAACTTCTTTATACAGCAAAGGGGAAGTTGTTTCTCCTTTAGACAGAAAAGTAACTATTAGGGTTAACAATGTACCAATAGGAACTTTTTTAAACAGTATTTCTGCGCAGTCAAAGACTAACTTTATTATGGGCGAGCAATTTTCAAACAAGAAAATTTCTGCCTCTTTGACAAATGTTACTGTTAGAGAGGCCTTAGATACTCTTTTAAGAGTTCAAGGTTTAACTTATCAAAGAATCGGTAAAAGTGATTCTTATGTTATTACAAGCAGGTCTGATGAAGCCCCAAATACAATAACAAAAGTTTTTACTTTAAACTATGTATCTTTGCAGCCAAATACTTCTGTTTCAACAGATTTAAGTTCCGTTATGCCTGCTGATGTCACAAGCAGCAGTTTCGGTACCGGTAATTCCGGCACTTCTTTCAATGTGTTTGATAGTGCTTCCACAGGTGGTCCGGGATTTTCATTAAATAATTCCCAAACCCAAACGATAGCAGGTAATGGCAGTAGCGCAATTTTGGGTGTTATACAAAGTGTTCTAACAAAGCAAGGTAAAATTGCTATTGACAGCAGGACCAATAAACTCATTGTTACTGATGTTCCGGAAGTTTTCCCACAAATTGAAAGCATTTTGGATGAACTTGATATTAAAGCCCCGCAAATTTTAATTGAAGCCCAAGTTATTGAGGTCTCAAAAGGTAGCGGTTATGATGTCGGTTTCAACTGGAGTATACAAGGTACTTTAACAGGCGGTTCTACTCAGATGCCCTGGAACTATTTCGGCGCCAGAGAAGGTAACAGATTCTTAAGATACTTCGGTGTAACAAGTAATGACTCTCCAAGCACCAGATCTCCGGAATTAAGTTGGGGTGCCGGACAAAAAAATGTATTATTAGTTTTCCAAGCATTAATGTCTAACAGTGAAGCTCGCTCTTTAGGTAAGCCGAAAGTTATTACAATGAACAATAATCAGGCAATGGTTACGTCTTCAAGGGATGCTTCAGTAGGTAAAATAACTAAGGAAACAGGCAGCGGTGACAGCGGCACGACCTCTACAAGCGGTAATGAAAGAAAAAGAGTCGGTTTAACTTTAACCGTAACCCCGCAAGTTAATAAAGAAGGTTATGTTACTTTAACAGTTCTACCTTCTTACTCTGACTTAGTCGCATCAGAAACAGGTGGCGATTCTTATGATACCGTTACCCGTGCCGTTACAACGCAAGTTCGCGTAAAAAGCGGTCAGACAGTTGTTTTAGGTGGTCTTTTACAGTCATCTGAAAAGGAACAGGTTTATAGGGTTCCTCTCTTGGGGCAAATACCGGTAATTGGCTGGTTATTCTCCTCAAAACAGAAACGTAAAAGTACAACAGATTTAGTTATTTTCATAACACCTACAGTGTTATCAGAGTAACTATTGTAATTTAATTTGGAAGGATCGTTAATATGGCAAAACAGTTGATAGATATTTTGTTGGAAACAGGTAAAATAACTAAGGAAAATTTAAAGAAGGCCCAGCTACATGCAAAACAAAACAATAATTCTTTAAATGAATCTTTGATTGCTTTAGATATTTTAAAAGAAGAAGAAATAACCCAAGCTATATCTAAACAACTTGCAGTGCCTTATGCCAGTATTCAAAATGGGATTTTGATACCTCAAAAAGATCAAAATTTGTCAAAGTATATATCTGAAAAGTTCGCACGCGAAAATGTTATATTACCGCTATTTGTGGAAGATGGTACTTTGGCAGTTGCTTTAAACGATCCTTCCAATGTGTTTTTATTGGACAACTTGCGTATGATGAGCGGTCTATCAGTACAGCCGTTTATTGCAAGTAAATCACAATTATTTCAAGCATTAGATGCTTTTTATTCTAAGAAGGACTTGTTGGCAGAAGTTATCTCAGAAGAAAAAGAAGAAACAAATGCGAATTCACAAGATAGTATAGATGAAATTTCCAATCCAGGTTCTAAAATTGACTTAGATAAAGAAACTTCAGGGACAGGTTCACACTATGTTAAGATGGTTAATGCTATGCTTCGTCAGGCAATGACTGAGCGTGCCTCTGATATTCACTTGGAACTGTTTGATGAAAGGGTTAGTTTGCGCTTTAGGATTGACGGTTCTTTATATGAAAGAACATCACCTGCTAGGGAAGATGTCGGCGCTATTATTTCCCGTATAAAGATTTTATCAAAATTGGATATTGCTGAAAAACGTTTGCCGCAAGACGGAAGCTTTGCTGTAAAGTTCCAAAATAGAACAGTAGAATTCCGTGTTTCGGTATGTCCTACGGTATTTGGGGAAAAGCTTGTTATCCGTGTTTTGGATAAAGGCAGTAATGATTTAAGTATTGATAAATTAGGTTTTGAACCTAAACAGAAAAGGGACTTTTTGGATGCAGCAGCATTGCCGCACGGTTTGATTTTTTTGACAGGGCCAACAGGTTCCGGTAAAACTACAACTTTAAACGCTGTTTTAACTTCAATAAAAAGTTCCGAATATAATTTTATGACTTTGGAAGATCCGGTAGAATACAAGCTTTCAGGTATCAGTCAAGTTCAAGTAAAACCGCAAATAGGTTTAACTTTTGCTACCGGTTTGCGTTCTTTCTTGCGTCAGGACCCGGATGTAATACTGGTCGGTGAAGTCAGGGACTCTGAAACCGCCGAGGCATGCTTAAAAGCCGCTTTAACAGGTCACTTGGTCTTGTCTACTTTGCACACAAACGAAGCTATCGGTGCCGTTCCCCGTTTAATTGATATGGGTATAGAACCGTTTTTGCTTGCAAGCTCTCTTGCATTAGTGGCAGCTCAGCGTCTTGTAAGGGTATTGTGCCCTTATTGCAAAGTTCCTTATGTTCCCAGTCAAACTATTATAGATCAAATTTTAAGGGAATCCGGTTTGTCTGCTAGGGAAAAGGCAACTTGGACTTTCTTTAAATCAGCCGGTTGCCCAAAATGTTCCGGTACAGGGTATATGGGCAGAAAGGCAATTTATGAAGTATTCAAAGTAAACGAAAATATGCGTAATGTAATTTACCAAACAAAAGATTTGTTTGAACTTAAAAAAGCAGCTAAAACCACAGGTGCCTGGAATTTACGTGCAAGCGGTTGGCGCAAGGCTGTAACAGGTATTACAACAGTAGAAGAAGTATTATCCGTAACCTTGGCAAATGAATAAGAAGAGGGGAAAATATGCCAAAATTTAGTTGTACACTTCAAGATGAAAATGGTCAATATGTCAAAAGTTCCATAGTAGCCGATACTATGGAAAAAGCTATTTATGCTTTGCAAGTTAAAGGTTTTATTATTCTTGAAATAAAACCTGAAAAAGAAAAAAGTTCCTTGGGTTCATTATTTAATTCCGCAAATATCGGTTCCAAAAAAGTAAAGGGCCATGTTATGGCATTTTTTGCGGAGCAACTTTCCACATTATTAAGCGGTGGTGTTCCTTTAATTAGGGCTATATCTTTGTTAGGTGAATATTCTACGGATAGGAGATTTGGTCCGGTTTTGGTTTCGGTAGCGCGTGATATTGCAGGCGGTAACTCTATGCACGAGGCATTGGCTAGATTTCCAAGAGTATTTGACTACACTTGGATTTCTATGATTGAAGCCGGTGAAGTCGGTGGGCATTTGGCAGATGCTTTACTTCAAATTGCTAAATATGTTAAATCAAAGGAAACACTTAAAAATAAAATTATTACTGCGGTGTCCTATCCGGCTGTTTTGTTCATAATGGCTATGGGTGTATTAACTTACTTTGTTGTAGGTATTGTTCCTACTTTTGCTGATATTTTTAAAGATTTTGATATGGAACTTCCTGCATTAACTAAAACTGTTTTGGCTATTTCTAATGGTGTTGCAAGCCATTGGTTATTAATAATTGTAATTATCGGTTGTTTAATCGGTATTTTTTATGCAGTTATTTCTACTCCTTCAGGTAAAAAGGCGTGGCATAACTTTCATTTACATGCTCCGATATTCGGTAATTTTGTTTCAAATATTTATTATGAAAAATTACTCAATAATATGGCTACATTATTAAACAGCGGTGTAACAATTATTAATGTATTGACTGTTATGGAAGAATCTTTTGCCGGTAACGTTATAATTAAAGATGCTATTACTTATGCGAAAAATGAAGTAGCGACAGGTAAAAGTTTATCCGAGTCATTTAGAAAGACAGGGGTTTTCCCCGGTTTAATGACAGAAATGATGCTTATGGGTGAAGAATCCGGACGATTGCCTAATATTATGGATACCTTGGCTTTGTTTTACCAAGAACAAGTTAACCAATTTTTGGCAAGATTTTCTGCTTTAATTGACCCTATTTTGATTGTCGGTATCGGTAGTATTATAGCGGTTATTGTATTATCTATATTCTTACCGATATTTAAAATGTCCCAAATCGGAGGGTAATAATGTCAAGTAAAAAAGGTTTTACTTTAATTGAAGTTGTAGTAGTTACTTTGATTATTGCTGCCTTGGCACTTCTTGTGGTACCTTCCTTTAAAAATTCCGCTTTAACAAATCAAATGGAAAAGGCAAAAATCGGTTTAGTGGAATTTACAACAGCAGTTAAATTGTATAATGAGGTTAACACTACACCTTTAAGCGGTGATTTCGATAGCACTATGTTTAATGCCTTAACTAATGTAGATGATCCGCAAGGTTATATTTATTTAAGAAATGGTAACAGATGGGCAGTAAGAACCGGAAATTTAATGTCTTTAAGGGATGGTGATAACGGGGTTTTAAATTGTACATATTATATAGGTAATCAGGCGAATGCTGATATTTTATCCTATACAGAGTGTTCTTTTGATAAAATTGATGAAGATGGAAAAGAGTGTTATAGATTTTATGTACCTAAATCCAATCCCGCTGTATTAAAGAAGGAGAGTATAGATTGTGCAGATTAATAAATTAACAAAAAAAGGTTTTACTTTAATGGAACTTTTAGTAACCGTTATTTTGGTGGCGATACTTGCAAGTTACGGTGTTTATTATTATACTGATATTTTACATGAAGGCAGATATAAGGCAGCTAAAGGTCAGTTAGCTGCTTTAGGGGGGGCAACTGCAAGATTTTTACTTGAAGATTCGCGTTCTTCATCTAGGGAATGCGTACATTATATAGATAATGTTAATACACTGTATATAAAGGGAGTATGCAATAAAAACGATATATCAGGAGAAGATGATCTAATGTATGATGTCTTTCGTTGCGGTTATGCAGATAAAAGTTTAGCTATTATAGAAGATTATAAGCTATCTTTTGGTTGTCCTAATAGACATAGTTGCGGTAATTATGATTATATGACTGTTTTTATGAAACCGGTTGCAGGGCAAGATGATATTGTTGCGGCTTGTGCATATTTTGACCCTGATACAGATAGAGTAGTAGAAGTGAGGAATTAAATGAATAAAAATAAAGGTTTTACTTTGGCTGAAATGGTAGCTGTAATAGCAATTATATCTTTTTTAGCTTTATTAAGTGTTCCTTTCGTAAAGGGTTATGTTGATGATGCTTATAATACAAAAGCCATTTTACATATGAAGGAAATAAATGAAGCCCGTATGAATTTTGAAAAAGATTACCCAGGTACAACAATTTCAGATAATGGCGGTGTTTTTATTAGTGGAGATTGTAATGTAAGTACAATATATAACAGCACAAAAACTTTAATATTTAATAAATATTCATTGGTAACTTGTGGGTATTTAAGGAGTACGGATCTTGAAACCCGTTATACATTTACTGTAGGAAAAGACGCTGCAAGTTGTGAAGCTTGTGAGAAGGCCAAGGTGACAGCTGTTATTTCTATGCTAGGTAATAAGCATGCCGGATTATATGAAGGTTTGTGCGCTTGTATAGATTCTTACGGGCGTATATATAGGCAAGCCCCGGATAACGGAGATTAAGTCAATATTTATAATATAGCTTATGGAAAATAAAGGTTATACGATAATGGAAGCCGTAATAGCAATGTTTTTGGTACTTGTTATGGTCGGGGCAGTATTTTCCGCTTTGATGGCTGGGCGCCGTGCTATATCAACCTCTTCAGAAAAAGAAGAAGTTTTTTATACCCTGCAAAGTGCTTACGGTATGCTTAAAGATTGCCGCGCGAATCCTGGAGGTTGCCATTTGAAAAAAATAGAATGCTTTAATTCATCTTCAGGTGATTGGAAAAATTGTTCTGATTTGTTCACTTTTAATTTCAAAAGTGTGTGTAAAAATGAAGATGGTGAAGGCAGTAAATTCCAATATAATATAACTCCTGTAGATGGGGCTGCTTTAGATTGGGTTTGCAAAGGTATTGGTGAAGATTGTACTCCTACTTTTGCCGGTACATATAAGTATCAAACTGTTGATATTCAAGCAACTTGTCAAGAGGAGGATGAATAATGACAAAAAAGGGGTTTACCTTAATGGAGTTATTAGTATCCATCTTCATTACGGGGATGGTTATGCTTTCTTTAGTTGCTATGTGGAGAACTTCTTCAAACCAAACAGCACAAGCACAGCGCCAATCTATTATAAGAAATGAAAATACAATATTTTTAAGACGTTTTTATTCTGATTTTGTTTCCGCCAGCGAAGTTATTTGCCCTTGGGCTTATGTAATGAGTATAGGAAGTATAAATTGTAACAGTAACGAATATATAGCCGTAAAGAACGCTGTTATAAAACCTGAAAATGGCGAACATACAAAACTTATGCGGATAACGGGCCCTTATTGCGGTACAAATAATAATGAATGGGCTACCAATAATGATAATAATGCTATAATTAAGCGTTGTATTAAGCCGACATATGTAGTTTATAAATTTCAAAATAATGGTATTTACAGGTGTACTAATACTTTTTTGGATAATGATAGTAAAGAAATAGAAATAAATACTTTAATATCAAATGCAAATTCTTATTGTAATAATAGCAATCATAATGAACTTATAATGCCTTATGTTTCCGCATTCCAATTAGGTATAGTCAAAAATGAAGATGTCGAAAGTTTTACTATATATCCGGAACTTTTAATAGATTATACTGTAAACAGAGAGTTTGGTGCAGATATACCGGCTGTATCTTTAAGATTTACTCATTTATTTACTAAGAAAAGGGGGGTATAATATGTCTAAACGCGGTTCAGCTTTAATGCAGGTTATGGTTATAGGTTTAATAGTTGCTGCTTTTTCTGTTTTAATTTTGAGATATGCTGTAATCAGAAGTTCAAACTTGTCAAGAACAGATCGTCTTTTAAAAACTCAAATAGTAGCTGATAGTTGTTTAGACCAATATATGAATAACCTTGCCTTGCACGAATTTTACGGTGTTCATCCTTCTACCGAAACGCTTAATATGGATTGTTTTATTTATCAAGGTTTTAAAGCTGAAAGCACATCCACAGTTACTATGTTCGCAAGTAGTGGGACGGACCCTGTTAACGGTTCTTTCAGAATAGTTACCACATTTACATTACAAACTAACCCGGATCCTAATTTATAAAATGTTCAATAAAAAAATAATATTTCCTATTTTATTGCTTGTATCCGGCATTTTTTGTTTTGCACAAGAAAATAATGATATTAAATGGTTGAGCAGCAAGTTCGGTGATTTTACTATTAAAATAGAGCCACATACTCACGCTATTATGACACCGAATTTAGCTATGCACTTCACTGCTGTTTTTCAATTGCTTAGGCAAAATATTCCGTGGATGATTTCAGGCAAATCAAATATTGAAGTTTACCAAGATAAAAACAGTTTTTTAAGCCATAATAAAGGGATAGCGGAAGATTGGTCCGGCGCATATTTTGACCCTGATAGAAATATTATAGTTATGTATGATGAGCCAAAACGGGTAAAGCGTATGATGAAGAAATTTACCCACGAACTTACACATTTGTTTGTGGAAAATACTTTTAACCCGCCATCTTCTAAAGCACCTAAGAAAGAGCCGCCTGTTTGGCTAAATGAAGGCCTTGCCGTTAATATGGAAGATTTAGCCCTAACCACCAAAGGCGGTGTTTGGAATAATGATTTAATAATGATAAATATATTTTCAGGCGGGGAACATGAAACTTTAAAAGAGCGCAAAAAAAGCGGTGGTTTAACTGTAAAAGAAAAGGAAGCCCTTAAAAAATTTGCCGTTACAGATAAAATAGTATTTTTTAAAAATTTCGTTGATTTTGTGGAACCTAATTCTTATGATAAAGCCCTAGCTGAAGGTAAGGTTGACGATTGGTATTTACAGGCATATGCTATGGTACGCTTTTTGTTTAATCCGGAAAATTCTACCACACCTACAAAATATTTACAGTTCAAACAATTTACCGAATCGCTTACAAAATATACCCCTAAAAAAGACAGTAACGGTAGATATGTTACTACGGAAAACGGTCAAAAAATTATGGTGCGCCCAAGCATTGAAGAAGCCCTTAGAACTTCTTACAGGTATAAAGATATTTTGGATTTTGAGGCAGATTTTTGGCATTGGCTTACTCGTTTTCAGTTTGAAGCACGTAAGAAAATTAAAAAGAAATAGGAGATGTTATGACTTTTGATATCACAAAATTAGAAAGTATATTAAATGAAAATAAACCTGCCGAAGTTTTGGAAATTTTAATTTCTTATAAAGGTAAAGAAAGTAAAATTTATTTTATTAAAAGTGAGGCCTACCGTATGCTCGGTAAATTTGAAGAAGCTATTTTAGAAGCCAAAAAAGCACAGAAATTTGCAAAAATAACAGAAGATAAAATTGAAATATTTTTGGCTTTATCAAAATGTTTTCGCACTTTAGGGAATGCAAAAGAAGCGCAAAAATATGCAGATGCCGCCGGTGTTTTAGCTCGTAAAGAACAGTTGCTTGATTATGCTGTTTTGGCTTTACAAGAATTTGCTTTGGCGCTTCGTGCAGAAGGTAAATTAAAAGAATCAAAAGAATATCTTAAAGAAGTAAAAGAATATTATGAAAGCGAAAAAGATTTTGAGGGTCTTTCTTTTATAGCTTGGGCTTTGGGCGGCATTTGCCGTCTTGAGGGTGAATTTAAGGAAGGTATAAATTTATTCAAACAAAGCTATAAATATGCCGCTAAAATTAAAGATAAAATTTCTATGGCTTATGCTTTATGCGGGCTTGCCGGTATTTTACGCGTCAGCGGGGATGCAAAAAATTGTGTCTTAAATTATGAAAAGGCGGAAAAATTATTTGCTAAAACGCAAGATATTTTCGGTAAAGCATACACAAATTGCGGTATGGCTAACGGCCTTAGACAGCTTGGTTTTTTAGATAAGGCGTCAAAGCATTATAAACGCGCCGCATTGCTTTATACGGCAATAAATGATACCGTTGACCTTGGTTTTGTTAAATGGGGGCAAGCGGATGTTTTGAAACGTCAAAATAAACTCACGCAAGCTTTGACAGTTTTGGAAGAAGCCAAAAAATTATTTGCAAATTCTGATGAAATACGAGGGCAACTTTTAACGGAAATTTCACTTGCACAAGTAATTTATGCTTTAGGTGATAAAGCAAAAGCGGATAAAATTTATTTTGCCGCCGTTAATCGCGCACAGAAAGAGAATTTGCACACCTACCTTGAAATTTATACTTAATTTTTTGCTATAATTTAAAAAAGAAGTTTAAATATAAAATTTTAAGAGGTTATCTATGAAAAAAGTTATTGCCAATGAATCAGATATGTTAAGATCTTTAGACCGTATGGCGCATCAGATCTTGGAAAATTACAGTGATACTTCCAATTTATGTTTAATCGGTGTAAAAACACGCGGTGTTTATTTGGCAAACCGTTTGCAAGAACGCATTAAAAAATTTGCCGGTATAACTTTGCCCGTCGGTATTTTGGATATAACTTGGTATCGTGATGACCTTACAAAAGTTGCTGAGGACCCACAAATTAAACCGTCATCCGTCGGTTTTGATATTAAAGATAAAAATTTAATTGTCATAGATGATGTTTTATATACAGGCAGAACAGTACGATCCGCACTTGATGCTATCACCGATCTTGGCCGCCCGCGCAAAGTTGAACTTTTGGTTATGGTTGACCGCGGTCACCGCGAAATTCCCGTCAAAGCCGATTATATCGGCAGGGAAGTTGTTACCGCTGATGATGACATTATCCACGTGCATTTGAAAGAAAAAGACGGGGATGACTGCATAGTGCACAATATCGGCGGTCAATCGGAAAGAGAAAGTAAATAAATATAATTTACACTTATAAACCCCGTCAGTTTTTATTTGTAGGATATTTTACTGAATCAGATAAGAAACTCCCGGTGGGTTACTTGATGGGCGATCATATAATAAAGGACCGAAACTTTTACATACATCTCTATATAATTGTTTTGATCCATTACTATAAGATGCCCAACAATACATTCTGCTTTTTGAATTTGAATCGGTAGATAATGCATACTTTGATATAATTGATAGATAAGGATTCTCTTTAGAATATACCTCAATACGGTTAGCATTTATACTGCAAATCAAATCATTAGGGCAAGTAAGATTTACATCTAAATTCGTAATGCTGTTTGCATAATGGCTATTAGTTAAATAATATCTTTCTTGAGCACTTGTAACTGCTTTAACATATGGAAACATAGCTACTAAACGGCTTTTTAAAACAGCTTTTTTATACTGTGGCAAAGCAATTGCCGCTAAAATACCGATAATTAAAACAACTATTAAAAGTTCTAAAAGTGTGAATGCTTTTTTATTCATATATTTAATTCTCCATATTTTAGTTTTACGGCATTTTTAATTTCGCCACACATATATTTTAGAAAAAAACTTGTCAAGAGCAATGTTAGGGATCGAACAGAGGCATTTAAGTTCCCTGATAAATAAATTAAAATTATGTGTGCTTTTACGAAGAAGTTATTTCTTATTTATTTGGTTTGCTACTTCAGACATTTTTGCTTTAATTTCTTCTTGATTACCTAAAAAATAATCTTTCACTAAATTTAAATTATCATCAAACTCAAAAACATAAGGTACTGCGGTGGGTAAATTTAAATTAACAATATCTTCATTATTGATATTTTTTAAGTGTTTTACTATTCCGCGTAAAGAATTTCCGTGCGCCACAACTAGCAAAGTGTCATTATCTTTAAGTTTCGGGAAAATTGTTTCTTTCCAATAAGGCATAGTGCGGTTAATTGCATCTTTTAATGATTCTGTACGCGGTAAAAATTCCTTCGGAACTTTTTTATACATAGGGTCTAATGCAGGGTTTCTTGGGTCTTCTTCGTCTAAAGGAGCAGGTGCTATATCATAACTTCTGCGCCAAATTTGAACTTGTTTTTCGCCGTATTTTTGGGCGGTTTCCGCTTTATTTAAACCTTGCAAAACACCGTAATGCTTTTCATTTAAACGCCAAGATTTTTCTACCGGCAAATATTCTTGATTTAAACCTTTTAAAACAATATTTAAAGTATCAATCGCACGGCTTAAATAAGAAGTAAAGCAATAATCAAAATTAAAATTATTTTCACGCAACAATATAGCGGCTTTTTTTGCCTCTTGCAAACCTTCCGGTGTAAGCAAGACATCAGTCCATCCTGTGAACTTATTTTCTTTATTCCACAAGCTCTGCCCATGGCGGAGCAGGACAATACACTTCATAATTCACCCCAAAAATTATTTATTTTACTTTAATTAAATAATCAACGCCTAAATTTAGGTTTTTTGCAGCTTTATCCAAATAACCGTTTTGAACGAATTTATCATACAAGGCCTGCCATTCTTCTTCGGTTAAGCCATATTCGTCCATAATTTGTTTTTTGGCATAGTCGGCGCCGTCTTCCCCTTCGTGTTGTTTTTCATAGTCGGTTTTAAGGGTTAAGTAATTTTCCGCTATCATAATTGAGAGTTCTTCATCACTCATTTCGGAAATATCTTTTTCCGGTGCTTTATGTTTAGTAGGTTTGGTGGTTTCTTCAATAGTTTGTTCGGTCTTGATTGGGGTTTTAGACGGTTGGTCAATTACATTTACCTTACTTAAAATAATATATACCGATAATACTACCGTAAATAAAATTATTGTTATAATTAAAATATTGACCCAAGTTTGGAAATCCGTATGATTCAAAATAATTTTTAACACAAACAAAATTAATGCTATTATTAATATTACTGCCACTAAAAGTCCTATCATTTTTTTACCTCGTTATTTTTAATTATTTTATCTGCAAACTGCAAAAAATTTTTATCTTTCATTATTGTTGTTACTGTTTCGCGGAATTCTTCATCACTTGCATATTTTTCAAAAATTGCCCGTACTTCGGGTTTAAAAGCAACATTTAAATAATTTTCCTGATCCAATTCTTCCGGCGTAATTACAGTTGAAAGTTCTTTTATAAATTCCTGTAACTTTGGGTTTTTTGTATAAGTTTCTACTTTCTTTTGTTCTTCTTCTGTTATTTCTAATTTTAAAATCGGCTTTACTATTTCTTTTTTAGTTTCTTCTACTTGTTCTTGTGATGAAAGATCTATTTGAACTGTTCTTGTTTTTAAAATAAAATCTGTTGAATTTATTATTTCTTTATCTTGTTCGTCTCCTTGCTTAACTTTCGCAAAAGGGGAAAACGGTATTTCTGTTTCCTCTATTTCTTCTTGCGAGGGGGGGAGCATTTTCGCTACCCTCCTCACAATAAAATTTGCACATAACATTGCAAGTGAAAACGCCAACAATGCTATGGATAATTTTTTCTTCATTTAACTTCTAAAAGTTCTACGTCAAAAATGAGTAAAGAGTTCGGCTCAATAGGGCCTGCCTGCCTGTTACCGTATGCTGTTTCCGGAGGGCAATATAATGTTGCTTTAGCACCGGGTTTCATTTCTTGCAAAGCAATAGTCCAACAAGAAATAACACCGTTTAACGGGAATTCCGCCGGTGTACCGCGGGCAACGGAACTGTCAAAAACTGTGCCGTCTAACATCTTGCCTGTGTAGTGGACTTTAACGGTATCTGCCGCTTTTGGGTTTTTACCTTTACCCTTTTTCTCAATTTGAATAACTGCGCCGTTTGAAAGCACTTTTGATTTTTTATCTTTCTTTACGGCTGCCAAATATTCATCTTGTGCTACTTTGCGTTTTGCATCTAAGGTTGCTTTATCTTCTTGGTATTTTTTTGTAATCAAAGGTTTATATTCTTCAAGGTTCGTTTGGGATTTACGGCCGAGCAAAGAATCACGCATACCTTGTGAAAATGATTTATAATCGTCCTCATTTTCCAAAACAAGCTGCTTTTTGACATTATTGCCTAGCAAATAACCCAAGGAATAAAGCACCTTTTCGTTAGAGGCATCAGTATTCTGTGCCTGCCCTGCTTGTGCTAACAATGCAGAGGAAAATAAACAACATAACACTAAACTAATATACTTTTTCATAATTATTTATGCTCCAAATATTTTAAAACTTTTTCTTTTACTGCAAGGGCGGCTTGCTCACCGGCGGATATTAAACTTCTTAATTGTGCGGTTTCTTTCCTGTTAGAACCGTCGCGTTCCGTTTTGGAATATATGGCAAAAATTCCGCCGGTATTAAGATCTTTTAAATTAACAGTTGCTGTTGAAGTACACCAATTTAAACCTTTTGTTGTTTTTGATTCATATTTATCAACATAAACTTTCATAACAAGTTCTATATCGGCATTAGGTAAATTTTCACCTATTTGAAAACCCAAAGAGTTTAAATTGTCAATAATGGGTGTTTTTATGGTTTCTTGTTCATCACCGATAATTTTAGAAGAAATTTTTATTTCGTAAAAAGCCCTGTTATAAGCTGCGCGTGCATTATATAAAAGCTCTTCCTTATAAGGAGTGTTATCATAAGATAAAAGTTTATATTCTGCATCAAGCGGCTGTCTTTCTTCTAAAAGTTTATCCATTTGCATAGCAAATTTTGCGCGGGTAAATTTATCAGGTTCTTCATTTAATTTTTTTGTTAAACTTTCAATTTTTGCATCAATACCTGTATAATAAGGTTGCAAGGCCTCTAATGCTTGTGTGCGGTCCAAAACAGCCATAGCATAATATTGTTTATTGCCGTTTTGTTTAATTTTCCAAGTATCTGCTATTTCGGCTAAAGCAAGTATATTTTCGCGCCTTGCGCTTGATTCTTTATCAGTAGGTAAAGCGGAAAATATTGTTTTAATTTCAGCTAAAGCAGCATTTTTTGCTTCTTTTTTAGTGTCGGCACTTGCTACTTTCGATATATATTTTTCATAGGGGTAATCTTTTAAATTCTCCCGTAAGACATTTTTATGGCTGCAGGCACAAAAAATTGCCAGCAACGGTAAAATAACTAATAGTTTTTTCAATTTCATAATTCTCCTTATTTTGCGCTTCTTACATATAGGTAAGTCCTGCGCCCTCTATTAATTTGTACATTTTTTATGATGTGTTCGTCAAGTACTTGATTGTCGGCACCGAGTAATTGTATTTTTATTTCGTGTTCACCTTCTTCCAGCAAGACATTTGCTTCCCTAATTTGCGCCGGTAAAGTAAACCAAGAGCGGGTATCTGCACTTTCCGTAGCGGTAAATAGAGAAGTTAAAAGTATATTTACAATAGCGCCCATATTTTCATCTTTCTTTTTTGCTTGTTTTTGTGCTTCTTTTGTAATTAAAAATTTTACTGCAGCGCGGACTGCGGAACTTATGAAGATTTTATTATATTCCTCATCAAAATTCTTCTCAAACATATAGCTTAAATTGCTTGCTAAATTAGTTTCTGCCATTATTTGACCGTCTGCTATTATGCGCGAACCTTGCACATAATACGGTGTTTTATGTATAGCAGGCAGAGCAACGGCAATAGCATTACCGTAAGCCCCTGCCAAAGCGGAATTTATTGTCTGTTGGCTGACATTTTGGTAACTGCTGTCTGTACCCAATGCAAAGCCAAATCTGTTCCACGCTACCATAGTTCTTTGGGAAATCAGCATCGGTATAATGCCGTTTAAATGTTGAACGGTTAACATACCTTTGGTGGAATCTTCTTTTGTTATTTTCGGCAATGTGGGCATTGTTGAATAAGAATCTGCAATTTGTGAGTAAGCATTTTTTGCATTGTTATTGGAAATACGCGCATCGGAAAATGCACCCCACATTAAATATAATTGGCTGGCAAAGTATTGTAAAAACGGGTCATCTTTGCCGGTGTCTTGGCGGAGTTTATCTAAGTAAAATACCATTCTTCTTACTTCAACTAGGGCATCTTGTAAGTTCTTTTCTTGTAAATAGGCAAGTATTTTGTAATAAAATAAATAGCCGAGTTCAAAATATTTTAAACGGTACGGCTGTGTATAATCATTAACTATAAAACTTGTAAATTTTTGGGATAAACTTTTTGCAAAAAGTTCGGTTTGCAAATTTTCCGCTTTATTTAAAGCAGTTAAAGTATCTGTGGAATAAGCAACTGAATCCTGTTGCGTTGCCAAATCAAGATAATATAAGCTTGCATCGCGTTTACCGTAGTGTTTTTTATTGTTTTGGATTCTGGCTTTAGAGGCCTCAAAATTATGGTATTTTATATCGTCTATAACTTTGGTTTTATAACGTATTGAAGGCCCTGTGCAAGCGCAGAGCAAAACAATGCAGCATATTGCAAGCAGGGCCTTCGTGCTTTTCATAAATTATAATTTAAAAGCTTTTTTGTTTACGTATTTTTTAATTTGTTTTTGACCGTTCCAAAGTATTCTGTTTGTTTCAATGTTAATAAGTTTTAAATTAACTTGATAGAATACTACGCTTTTGCCATGTAATTCGTCTTTAATATCGCTTAATACGCCGCTTAACATATAATCGGCGCCGACTTCTTTACCAAAGGCCTTGCGTGTCGCTTCGGAAGAATATTCGTCTTGGTCAAGGCGTTCTTCGCGGAGTTCGCCGCGTTCATCTTTAGAAGCCACAAATTCCACTTTACCGCTGTTTATTAAAGCTCTTTGAAGTTCTTCAATAAAAGTGTTGGTATTGATGTGTTCCATAGAATCATTTCTGACTGTACCTACTATTACCACAGGATCTTTGCCGCCTTTTTCTTTTAAGGCCTTTGCGTACCAAGCGCCGTTTAAGCAGTCCTCAATCATAGTCTGGGCTACTTCGCGGGAATCGGTATCATTCCAACTGCCGCTTACATCTTTGACTTTTTCAATTTCCATACGCTTAACTTTTGTTCCGCAAGCAAGTAAAAGCGGGCAAATAAGCAAAGCGATAAATAACTTTTTCATAATTCCTCCTCATTGGAATATAATATATTTTTATCATTTATGAGGGGGAAGTGTCAAGGAATATGTAGTTTGCAAAATCTATTTTTTGCCGGCTAACTCTTTTTGGTAAATTTTAGTTTTTCTGCTCCTAGAGTACCGAGAGTCGCTCCGCTCCCATTCTTCTTTGTACTCGTCGTCGCGGAAAAAACTAAAATTTCCTCAAAAATACTTGCCGGGTATAGTTGCACGGTTTGGCTTTATTAAATTTGTTTTTTTAATTGTGAACCCTAACAAATTTTAGATGTTTATAGTATAGAATGGGAATAATGCAAATTACCTTCTTCAAATTTCTTATTAACTTTTTTGCGGTCATCATTAGCTTTTTGTTCTAAAGCTTTATGAATAGGCAGAAGAAAAGATATAAGTTCTTCTCTATCCTCAAGTTGTTTTTTTTCGGAGTCAAAAAAATAGTCAAATATATCAAAAGATGCCATATCATAGCGGATGGGGTTATTTTGGTCTGATAATTCTGCCCTAATTATTTCTAGAACATGGATGGTAGTAATTACTTTACCGATTCTTTGATATTCTGCCATTGTTGGACCTTTGGTTTCTTCGTCTAAATCATCAAAATTATCTATAAAATTAGATAAATATTTTTCAAGGTTTTTTTGTGCTTCTTCTATACCGTTTTCAAATAAGGGTGCGAAATAATCTGCCTTTTTAAAAAATTTATTCATAGATACAGCGAAATCAGCCGGTAAATATTTTGAATATGATTCATTTTTTACTTTTTGTATTCTCTGTAATGAATTATCTAAAGCTACAAATGAATCTTTCAAAAGGATTCCGTCAGCAGTCATAAGTGTTGTCCAAAGCAACATACCTTTTGCGGAAGTGGTTGTTCTGTCAATTGCTTGTGAAAGTTTGGCAATATCTTTTACTTTTTTACCGCCTTTAAATAATTTAGCTAATTTTGCTGCACCTATACTTGCTTGTGCACTTTTTAAACTTACTGTTGCACCTGCAGATGTCTTAAGAGGTACATAGGAAATCAATTCCCCTGTTATAGGGAAACCTGAAGCAGCCAAATACGCCCCCACACAATATGCAGCAATAGCGGAAATTGTAACAGCTACTGCACCTGCTGCAAAATGTCTTATAGCTTTTTGCATTTTTTGGCGTATATATTCGGGGTTTTGGCTCCATAAAAATGCTATATCTTTGTTAATTTCAGTATAAATATCTATAAGCTCTTGATAAGATTTTGAAGAATAAGGGCTTTCTTCCGGTGCAATTCGCACCTGTTCGTATATATCATACAATTCATTAAGATCTAAAGAACCGTAATCTCTTTGTAATTGTTCTAATCTTGCACTTATCTTGCTATCGGAGCTGCTTTCTGCATGTAAAGGCGGTAAGCAGTTAAACAATATGGCAAACGCCAATAAGCAAGAGATTATTTTATGCTTGATTCTCATAATCATTAATTCCGTTAATAATTTCATCTTCCACATCTAAATAAGCTTGTTGATTTGCTACAGTTGTTATGGCATCAACGATCTTATCTTCTAATTCCCTATTTAAGCTTTCGGCTATTGCCATTTGCTTGCTTAATAATGAAGGGCTTTTGTTTATAAGCATTTCATAATCCGGATCGGAAAAAGCTAAAATTCTTGCCACATCATCTATATCGGAAGGGTTTAATTCGGTATCAGTTCGTTCCATTTCTTGAATATTCTTCTTTATATCTTGAAATGAAATACTTTGTACATTGGTTGTATCTCTGTTTTCATAAAGTAATACTGCTACAGCGACTATAGGGCCTAAGTATGCAAAGACTTTTGCACCGTGTCCGATTTCTTTAGAAACTTTATGTATAAAGTTGTGTTTTACACCTTGTCTAAGAGTAATTTTTGGGAATCTGCTTTTAATGCGTTTAAAGAAATTTTTTATTAACTGTCCGTTTGTTTTGATTGCTGTAGGTCTATTGGGGCGCATATTTTTTAATTCATAGGGCTTTAAATCTACATCTATTTGAGGAGGGAAAAACCCGGTACCATCAGATCTTGTCGGGAAGGATATGCTAAGCTTTTTGTTTTGAGCAGATAAAGACAAAACATCCCCACTCTCCAATATATGACCATTTATTTCGACACGATTTGTGCTTATGTTTTTTACATTAATAATATCTGCTCTTTCTCTTGTAAACAATAATTGCTCTCTGCTTACCCAATCAACATCTTTATTAACTCCTTCAAAATTACGGCCGAGTATAATTTTATTTCCTTGTGTTATGTTATTCAAATGTCCTAATTCATCTAATGTAGTAATTTCTATTCTTTGGGCATCGTCTAGTAAGGTTCTCATATTATTCATATAGTGGAAAGGGTCATCATAAACGGTCATACCTTCAGGTAAATAATGCCCGTCATTAACTCTGTAAATATCTTTACCTAAGTAATATTTGGAGCCGGCATCATATCTATAAAAAATACGGCCGGTTTTACCTAAAGCTTCATCTCCGTAAATGCTTGTTCTTGGTTTTTGTAAATTGTTATCATAAATAATGCGTTCCAAATCTACTGCTATTTTTCTAAATTCTTCTTCATTTTTTGGATATATTGTTATTGCTTTATTTGCCTGTATATCATTTGTGGCAGTAGCGGCATTTAGTGATATTTTATGTTCTACATCTAGGTATTGTAAGTAAGGTAAAATTTTGTTTGATATGTTTCTTAAATCATTAAGGTTATCTGCATATATATGCATTTTCCAAGGGTTAAATATTCGTTTTTTTGGCATATAATAATGAAACCCTTCACTTGGAATATATCCTTTTGTTTCTAAAGTTTCTGACATATTCCAAGCATTTGCACCATTATTAAAAACTTGTGCGAAGCCGTTTCCTAACATCAATGTAAGGGTAAGACATAAACATATTAATTTTTTTATCATAAATATCCTCACTTATTTAGTATTATACTTATAGCATAGTTAAGATATTATGTATTTTCAAGGGCAATAAGACCTATAAGAAGGTACCCGAAAGACCTATAAACAAAAGAGCTTATAAAAAAGATATAATATATACAAATAGAATACGAGGTCTTTATGCAAAAAATCAGAATTTCAGATGTAGCCCAATATGTCGGTAAAGAAATTACCCTTAAAGGTTGGCTTTATAATAAACGCTCAAGCGGTAAATTACATTTTTTACAGTTGCGCGACGGCAGTGCAATAATACAATGCGTAGTTTTTAAGGGTGATGTTACCCCCGAGGTCTTTGAACTCGGTGATAAACTTGCACAGGAAAGTTCCGTTGAAATTACCGGAACAGTTAGGGAAGATAAACGCTCTCCGTTAGGTTTTGAACTCGGCGTAAAAGACATTAAACTTTTGCAAATGGCAAAGGACTATCCGATTTCCAATAAAGAACACGGAACGGCATTTTTGATGGATAACCGCCATTTATGGCTTCGTTCCAGCAGGCAAGTAGCAATTTTGAAAATCCGCGACGAAGTAATTTTTGCAATTCGTGAATATTTCAGGAAAAACGGTTTTACTTTGGTCGATTCCCCTATTTTAACACCTGCCGCTTGTGAAGGTACCTCAACACTTTTTGAAACAGATTATTTCGGTGAAAAGGCATATCTTTCCCAAAGCGGGCAGTTATACGGCGAAGCAAGTGCAATGGCACTTGGCAAAATTTATTGCTTTGGTCCTACATTTAGGGCGGAAAAGTCAAAAACACGCCGCCATTTAACCGAATTTTGGATGGTTGAACCGGAAGTCGCTTTTAACGATTTAGATGACAATATGGACCTTGCGGAAGATTTTGTTTGCTATTTAGTTGAACAGGTCTTAAAAAACCGCCGCAAGGAACTTGAGGTCTTAGGGCGTGATATTTCAAAACTTGAAAACATCAAAAAACCGTTCCCTCGCATAAGTTATACAGAAGCCATTGAAATTTTAAACAAAAAAGGCAATCCGACAGAGTGGGGTGGCGATATCGGCGGTGATGAGGAAACAATAATTTCCGAAAACTTTGACCGCCCGGTTATGATACACCGCTACCCGACAGCTATTAAAGCATTTTATATGAAACGCGATCCCAAAGATCCGCGCGTTGTTTTGGCAGTTGATATGATAGGTCCCGAGGGCTATGGGGAAATTATCGGCGGCAGTCAACGCGAAGAGGACTATGATACTTTAGTTGCCCGTATTAAAGAACAAGGTTTACCTGTTGAAGCATTTGATTGGTACCTTGATTTAAGGCGCTACGGTTCTGTTCCGCATAGCGGTTTCGGGATGGGTATTGAGAGGTTTGTTTCCTGGATGTGCGGTTTGCACCATTTACGCGAAACGATACCTTTCCCGCGCCTAATGGACCGCTTGAAACCATAAATTATTTAATTGTTTAGTTAGAGATATCCCCGGTTTTTGTTTTGTTTCCGGGGATATTTTAATGTAAAGTTTTTAAGATTTTATATTAAAAAGCAAAAAATTATCTCTTTTCTTGTAAATTAATATCTTCCTTTTTCAGGATGCTTTCTTCCAATTTTTTGCGGCTGCTTTCCATCTGTAAAGGTATATATTTTTGCGCCCATTTAGGGTTTTCAAAATATAAAACACCTTCCGCAATACTTGAAGCAAGTAAATTAATAAAGCGTTGGCGTTTTAAAATTTCTTCCTGCCAAGGTACCATCATATATAAACTTTCAATCAATACGGCAGGCACTTGCGGCATACCGCGCGTGACGGCAAAATCTGCTTGAAAATAACCGTTATCCGGAAGACCGATATTTTTCGCATAACTCTTTTCAAGCGCTTTTGCAAGCGGTATGCTTTGTTGATAATAATAGTAAAAAGAAAATCCGAGTTCGCGTTTAAGCGGATTAACGGAATCCGGCAAAGCATTTAAGTGTATGCTTAAAAATAAATCAGGGTTTAATTGGGAGGCACGGTAAGTCCTGTCACTTAAACCCAATGTTTCTTTTGGATTTTTTGTAAGGGTAACCACAGCACCGTACTTTTCAAGTTCCTTTTTTGCAGCTAAAGCAATTTTATAATTCATCTCATATTCAAGCAAACCGCTTGGACCGACGGCTCCGTCATAAGGAACTGTTCTTTTCGGCGAATGCCCGGGGTCCAAAACAACCCTTAAACCATTAAGCGGCTTTTTATCTGTGAATTTAAAATCTCTTGAAGTAAAAAGTTCAAAAACTAAATCATTTTCCGTATACTTATAATTAAAACCCATCAAACGTTTACCTCTTTGAAAGCGGGCGGTAATTTTTTTAGTTGTCGGTGATAGAACTTCATACTCAAGCCCATTAACAAGTTTCGTTTTAACTTGCGTATTAAAAGTGTTAAATGCCTGGGTATTATATAAGATAATACTAAAACTATTGTCAGTTTGCGAAGTGGAAAAGCTTATACGCTCAGTATTTTTTATAATTATTTCCGTTTTATTGCCTTTTTCCTTAGTTTCAACTTGCCAAACGATATTGCGAGGTAAAGTAACTTTCTTTTTTAAATCAAGTAAAGTATGGTCAAGATAGCCGATTTTCTTATCATCTAAAATAACTTTATAAAAACCGTCAATTTCCCCCTCTGTTAATACAGTGTTGAAAATGCGGGTTTGGTAATCATAACCGCCGGTTTTATTAGGTTCTAAACGCAAACGTAAATTTCTACCGCGCACTTTTGCAGGTTTTAAGATTTCATCTTCAGGTAAAATTTTTAATTTACCTTTTGCATAAAGTTTGCCTTTGTATTTACCGCCATATGTATAGATGCGATAAATAGGTTTTTTACCGCTTTTAAGGACTTTATTATTATCTATAATTAGGGTTTTTTTATAAATATTCGGTTTTAAAACATCTTCCTGCATTTCTATTTCATTAAATAACGGTGGCAATGCAACCGTAACTTTATGATAAGGGCTTGCTTCAACTTGGAAAGTAATGGGTGTAGCATTGGAAACTTCACTATCATCTAATGGGAAGGCGGAATCTTCAAGCAAACGCGGGGTTTTAAAATAAGCATCTTTATCTATCCCTAAAACGGTAACATTACGGACGGCTTTATAAGTATTTTCTCCATTATTATATTCTAAAATTAATTCATTATCCCCTGCTTTTACAGGAACATAACCCAAATATGCACCTGTGTAATATAAATCAATTTTTTGACCGTTTATCGTTAAAAGACCGGGGCCCAATGTTTTGCCGAAAATAAAAATCCCTTTTGCACCTTCCGGAATTTGTGCCCCTTGCGGAGGATATTCCACTGTTATCGGACGTAACTTGGATGGGTTCTTTTCCCAAACTTCTAAACTCGGTGCTATGGGCAAAGCCAAAATATTACCGCTTAAAAATAATGTAAAAAAGAAAAAGGGTATTTTATTCATACTAATAAAATGATAACATAATTATATGGAGATTGCACGCGAAATCGTAAAAAATCTTAATAAGATATTGCAAATTGATTTAACACCGGAACAAAATGGCCTTCAAGTAGAAGGAACAAAAGAAGTTAAAAAAATTGTTTTCGGTGTTTCAGCCAATATGACTTTATTTGAAGCGGCAAAAAAAGAAAATGCGCAAATGATTATCGTGCATCACGGTTTGCTTTGGGGCCATGAGCAAAAAATTACAGGTGTCTTTGGGACAAGAATTAAATTTTTAATCAAAAATGATTTGAATTTGGTTGCATATCATTTGCCTTTAGACAAACACCCTACACTCGGTAATAATGCCGGGCTTGCGAAATTGCTCGGCTTAAAAAATTTACAGCCGTTTGGCACTTATAAAGGTTTAAAAATAGGGTTCAAAGGAACTTTGGCAAAACCAAAAACTTTTGAAAATATTTTTAAAATTTTAGGCGGTGAAGGTTTAAATTTCGGTCCTAAAAGAATTAAAACCATTGCTATTGTAAGCGGCGGTGCGCATGATATGCTTGAAGAAGCAATACAAGAAAAGGCAGATTTGTATATTTGCGGTTCACGCGATGAATATGTGCAAGAACTTGCAAGAGAAGGTAAAATAAATTTTATTGCAATGGGTCATTATAATTCCGAAAAACTTGGAATTTTAGCGCTAAAAAAGTATATAGAAAAAAAGTACAAAGTAAGCACTAAATTTATAGATATAAAAAACCCATTCTAGGAGATAATATAAGTATATGGAAAAGATGTTTAATGATATCACTAAACTTAAAGGTTATGCCTTGGAACTTCAAAAGAATATGACTTGCCGCCCGGCAATTTCCCCCACAGTTGGCGGGAAAGGCGAATATCAAAAAGCTTTATATCTTGAAGGTGAATTAAATAAAATTAAATTTGATGAATTATACCACGTTGATGCACCTGATACCACCGCTGAAGGTAATATACGCCCAAATATTATTGCCAAATATTATGGCGAAGATAAAACAAAAACTTTATGGCTTATGGCACATATGGATGTAGTGGCAGCAGGTGATTTGTCTTTGTGGAAAACAGACCCTTTCAAACTTACTTTGGATAAAGATAAAGACACAATTTACGGACGCGGTGTTGAAGATAACCAACAAGCAATAGTAGCAGCAATACTTACGGCAAAAACCATTGCGGAAAGCGGGAAACGCCCACCGATAAACTTAGGTATTATGCTTTTAAGCGACGAAGAAGAAGGTAATGAATACGGTCTTGAATATTTGCTTAAACAACGCCCTGATATCTTTGGTAAAAATGATTTATTTATTATCCAAGATTGCGGCGATCCTGATGGTTGCGAAATTGAAATAGCGGAAAAAAGCACTTTATGGTTTAAATTTACAGTTACAGGTAAACAATGCCATGCATCTATTCCGAATCTAGGCAGAAATGCCGCTGAAGCAGCAGCAAATTTATCTGTCCGCCTAACTGAAGGGCTTAGAAAAAAGTTTAATAAACAAGATCCATTATTTTCCCCGGATGTAAGCACATTTGAATTAACTAAAAAGGAAGCAAATGTCCCCAATGTTAACATAATTCCGGGAACAGATGTATTTTATATGGACTGCCGCATTTTCCCTTGCTATTCAAAAGAAGAAGTAATGGAAGAAATTGAGAAAATATCACAAACCGTGGAAAATGATTTTAAAGTAAAAGTTACATTTGAAAAAGTAATGGATATTTCATCTAAAGCAACACCGAAAGATTCACCTTTGGTTAAGGCCTATGCGGATGCGGTAAGAGCAGTAAATAAAGTTGAACCTAAAATTATCGGCGTAGGCGGCGGTACTTTTGCTGCAGATATCAGAAATTTAGATTTACCGGCTGTTGTAGGTTCAAAGATATACAGCAACCCCCACGGACCCAACGAAAGAACCCGCTTGAGTTTCGTGTTAGACGATGTTAAATTGCTCGTCTATGTTTTGTTACATTTAAAATAATATGATAAAGAACAAAAGCCCCTTTGCAAGAGAAATTGTAATAACGGTTTTCCTGATAATTTTATTATCTGTACTGTGTGTCAAAAAAGTACAAGAATTAAAAGTTCTCGCCCAAGACAGTATTACAGAAAAAAACATACAAATTATTCAAGAAGCACTTGCCGTTTACCGCGGTGATAATGAGGGGCTTTGTCCTATTCATTTAGAAGACCTTAAAGGCGATTACTTAAATAGTATTCCGGAAAATTATACAAAAGGCAAAGCAAGTAATACAATAAAAGAGGGATCAAGTTATAAAGAGATTTTTGACGGTAAAGGCGGTTGGCTTTATGTTAACAACAAAAGTGATGCCGATTACTGCGAAGTTTTCCCTAATTCTGAGGAATGATTAATCTATGGAAATGTTTGTTTATATTTTAAGTTTAATTTTTGGGTTAATGGTGGGTAGTTTCCTAAATGTTTGCATTTATAGAATACCTGCAAATATTTCACTTTGGTGGCCGCCGTCAACTTGCCCGAAATGTAAAACTAAAATCAAATTTTACGATAATATTCCCGTTTTAAGTTATTTAATCTTACACGGTAAATGCAGAAATTGTAAAGAACCTATTTCTTTGCAATATCCTCTTATTGAAATATTAAGCGGTTTACTTACTTTATGCGTAGTTTATAATTTCGGTTTAACTTATTGGATGGCAGCAGCTTTATTTGTGACTTATTGTTTAATAGTTCTATCTATTATTGATTTGAAACTTTTTATTATACCTGATAGGTTTTCTATCGGTCTTGCTCTTTTCGGGCTTGCGGTATTTTTTATAAATCCTGCTTTTAGCGGGAACTTAACTGCAAAATTTTTACAATCTTTAGCAGGCGGTGCTATTGGGTTTTTCGGTCTTTGGGGTATGGCGTTAATAGGAACTTTTATGTTTAAAAAAGAAGCTATGGGCGGCGGTGATATTAAATTAACAGCTGCTGTCGGCACTTTAACAGGATTAAACGGTATTATTTCAACTTTGATTATATCCTCGTTCTTAGGACTGATATATTACGGAATTTTATTTGTTTTAAAGAAAAATCCGCAAAATAAAACAATTCCTTTCGGACCTTTCATAAGTATAGGATTATTTTTAAATATCTTATTTCCAAATAATTTGCTATTATTATATTAATATGCGGAAAATTATAATTTTTTCTTTACTTGTATTTTTGGCTGATTTTGCCCTTGCGCAAAAAGTTTTGGTTATGAGCGGTGTTACACCGCCACCTAAAAAGGCGGAAAAACTAAATATTCCAACCCCATCGGACCTTACCATAGATGATGAAATGTTACCGAAAGCCCCTGCCATATATTTATTTCATATTTGCTTTTTTGGAAAGAGATCTGTTTTAGTTCAAAATGAGCTGGAACAGAAACAGCCAATAGATAGTAAAGCTGCAAATACATCATATAAAATAAAAAGATATGAAACCGTTAGTGATTGTAAAGCATATCACGGCCCCGATACCCCGGAATTTAGAAATTATATGTATTATGATTTTTCACGTAAAACACATATTCAAAATGCGGAAAGCCATACCATTAACAAATCTTTTTTAGGCAAAAAAGCTATACCTTTTTTTATTGAAGATAAAGCACTTATGCCTTATTCTATTCCGTATGATGAAATGCCTGCAGGCAGTATACTAAAAAAGATTTTGGTTGATTCTGCTAAAATAAAAAAATTTTACAGTTTTAATGTATTGCCTGCAAACCGCTTAGGGGAATTAATACAAGAAAGGTTTGATAACACTTTACCGATCCGCATAAGTTTTTATGACGAAATACTACCGGGCGGTCTAGCCAGAAGCTATATAGTTTTTGTTTTTAATGACGGCAGAAAATATGCTTACACACCAAATGAAGCTATAAACCCAAGCGATACCGTTTATGATATCATACCTGATTTTGCCGTCCAATACATAAAAAATTATAATTACAAATAATAATTACGAACAAAAATTACAAATAAAAAAACTCAAAACAAAAAAGTTCCAAGCGTTTAATATGGGGTACTTTAATGCACAAAATGTATAACCCCTTTGCATTTGAGGTGTGCAGAATACCAAGTTTTTTGGTTTCTAACATGTTTTAGTAGTAAATATTTATTGTTTTTTCACTGCCTGATTTAAGATGTTAATAATAGCATTCTGAACAGGTTCAGGAACCCTAAACTGAAAATCGCTGTTATTTTTTACTGACTGAACTGAAGAAATCTTAGCCCCATTTTCAACAAGCAATTTAACAATTTCTACATGACCTTTTATAGCTGCACTTTTTAATGCTGTTGTTTTCTCGGAAAATGAACTATATGCCTGCACATTCAATTCTGCGCCATAGTCAATAAGTAATTTAACGATATCTATATGTCCACCGGAGCTAGCATACACTATAGCAGGCCAGATGTAATAATTTTTTTTGTTATAATTAACATCTGCGCCATATTGTAAAAGTAATTTAACAATTTCTGTATGACCTCGTGAGCTGGCTATCATTAAGGCAGTTTTTAATTGTTTATATCCTACTCCAAGTACATACTCATTCCTATAGGCATTTACATCCGCTCCGTTTTCAAGGAGTAGTTTAACAATATCTATATATCCTTCTTCGCTGGCGTACACTAAAGCAGGCCAAACGGAAGATTCTTTTTTACTATAATTAACATCTGCACCATGTTGTAAAAGTAATTTAACGATTTCAGTTTTACCTTGTTTGCTGGCATATATTAAGGGGGTTTCCTCAAATTTAATATTTACATCGGCACCACTTTCAATAAGGAATTTTTCCACTTCATCATTTCCATTTACTATGGCATTGCTTAAAGGTGTGTTGTATTCGGGGGTATTTATATTTGCTCCATTTTGAATAAGCACTTTAACTACATCAAGACAATCTCTATTGCTTGCTAATGTCAGAGCTGTATGATAACCTGACATAATTTCCTTATTCGCACCATGTTCAATAAGCATTTTAACTACTTCAACAAAACCATTTCTACTTGCGATCATTAAAGCTGTTTCGTCGGCAGAATTTTTAGCATCAATATTGGCCCCATGCTCAATTAACACTTTAACTACGTCAAGATGGCCTTTATCGCTTGCTATTGTCAGAGGTGTATGATAAATTGACATAACTTCCTTATTTGCACCATGTTCAACAAGCATTTTAACCACTTCGGCAAAACCATTTTTACTTGCGATTATTAAAGCTGTTTCGCCAATATAATCTTTAGCTTCAGTGTTGGCCCCGTGTTCAAGTAATACTTTAACTACGTTAAGATGGCCTTTACCGCTTGCTATTGCCAGAGGTGTATGAAATTCTGTCGTAACTTCCTTATTTGCACCATGTTCAATAAGAACTTTAGCCACTTCGGCAAAACCATTTTTACTTGCGATTACTAAAGCTGTTTCATCATCATAATTTTTAACATCAATATCGGCCCCGTTTTCAATTAACACTTTAACTATGTCAAGATGGCCATTCATGCAGGCATACATCAAAGGTGTCCTTCTATCATCGGTTGTCACAATATTAACATCTGCACCGGCCTTGATTAAATCTTGGACTATGGGTAATGAACCGTTTTTTGCAGCAACTAAAAGTAGGGGTTCTTTATTCACTTCTGCACCATGTTTTATATAATATTTTACAGCTTTCTCGTTGTTTGTTTTTACAGCTTCCATTAAGGTGATAGAGGGTTTTATATCACACGCGCAGAACATAATTGTAACTAGTATTAATGTGAAAACGGGATATAAATTTTTCACTGACTTTCCTCCCATAAACATGGTTTCAATTTTATATCTCCAACATAAATAAAGGGTGGATGACGAGATTTGAACCCGCGACCTCCGCTTCCACAGAGCGGCGCTCTAACCAGCTGAGCTACATCCACCGTAAGGAGTTGTAAAATAAAAATAAAAACAAAAGACAAATATAAATTTGTCTTATATATTGTAGCAATTTTCGTACCTTTTAAGCAAATAGTATTTTATAAAAATTCAAATTTTATTTACTATAAATACAAACCCCCGCCGTAAAGCGGGGGTAATTTCAAAAATAACAAGAGTTATTTTGCGGCGTTTTTTGCAATATCAACAAGTTGTTTGAAAGATACAGGATCTTTAATTGCCATTTCAGAAAGCATCTTTCTGTTTAATGTAATATTTGCTTTTGTTAAGCCGTTAATAAAGGTTGAATAATTTAAACCTTCTTCGCGAACAGCGGCGTTGATTCTTGTAATCCACAAAGAGCGATATGTGCCCTTTTTGTCTTTCCTATCTGTATAAGCGTGGACTAATGACTTATCAACTTGCTGTGTCGCCATTCTTAAACGGCGGGATTTATCACCGTAATAACCGGAAGCTCTGTTAAGAACTTTTTTCTTTCTTGCATGCCTTGCAACGCTAAATTTAATTCTCATACATTAACCTCCTATTGCATTGGAAGGTATTTTTTAAGTAATTTACCTTCCGGTGAATTTGCCGCAGTTATGCGGGCTTGGCGCCTTTCGCGCTTAATGCTTGCCTTTTCAGGGGCGAGCAAGTGCCGTCTTCCGGCTTTTCTGTTTTTGTATTTACCGGTAGCGGTTTTTCTAAAACGCTTTTTTGCACCGGCATGATTTTTAAGTTTTGGCATAATACCTCTTTAATTTTTAGGGACGAATGTTACTGATATTCTGTTCCCTTGTGCTTGCATATTGCCTTCAACATTGGCGATTTCCGCTAATTTATTTTTCATATCTTCAAGCATTGTCGTACCAATGTCTTTGTGCTGGTTTTCACGCCCGTAGAACACGACGGATACGCGGACCATATCTTTCTTTTTAAGAAATCCTTCAATCTGCTTAACTTTGACTTCTAAGTCATGTGGCGCGATTCTGGATTTAAGGCGAATTTCTTTAAGAGATACTGCCTTTTGTTTCTTTTTCGCGTCTTTACTCTTTTTGCCTAATTCATATAGATACTTGGAGTAGTTAAGTATCTTACAAACAGGCGGCTGAGCGTTTGGTGAAATTTCCACCAAGTCAAGCGCTTGTTGTTTCGCTTTATACAGGGCTTCTGAGGAACTCATTATCCCAAGCATTGTGCCATCGGGTCCTATCAAACGTACCTGCGGCGCGCGAATTTGTTCATTCTTTCTTAAAAGATCTTTACTGCTTTTCGTGTAATTTTGATTTACCATTCTTTTAAGTCCTTTAAGGACATATATATTATAGCAAATTATTTTTAAGTTTTTCAACAAATATATTATCCTTGCAAAACAGCTAAAAAGTAGTTATAATAAATATATAAATATTACATTAGGAGAAAGTATGAAAAAATTTTTTAATAAACTATTCAAAAAACGTAAAAAAGGTTTTACACTTATTGAAATTTTAGTAGTTATCGTAATATTAGGTATTTTGGCAGGCATAGCAGTACCGACTTATAATAAATTGATTAGAAAAAGCCGTGTATCTGACGGCTTACACGGGCTTGATATGCTTGCCGGCGCACAAGAAAAATATTTTATAGAACATGGAACCTATTCACAAAATTTAGTAGCATTGAATCCTCCTTTCAAAGAATATAGGGAACAAATCCCCGGTGCTCCGTTTACGAACATTATAACCACAAATTTTACCTATGATAAACCCGCACAACAACATTGTATTTTAGCTATTTCAAACATTGAAAACAGCAGTTATACTTTAGTAAAGAATTATAAGAGTAAAGAGAAAGTCGGCTGCTGGGGTGCTGACTGCGATGATATTTCTGACTATGTCGGTATAATTAATGATTATGGGGCAGTATGCCCTAATGAAGTGCAATGTGATCTTACTGAAGAAAAATGTCAAAAATATAACCAACATTTTTGGGCAAGTGATTGTGACTGCCATAAATGTCTTTTAAAAGAACTGGAAACTTGCAAAGCACAAGGCGGAACGTTTAATGAAGACACTTGCGAATGTCAAATTACTGGCGGAAGTTGTGAACCGGGAACTTATACATTGGGGAATTATATACAGGGAAGTTCTTGTAAATACGGGTCTGATCAACTTTGCGGTATATTAGTTGAGAAATTAATTTGTAACAAAAATGGGGAATGGGTTTCCGGCGAACCTATTTGCCGCCCGAAAGCTGATTATTGTACAAGTATTAATATGATACTTAACCCTAATACCTGTGAATGTGATTCGTCTGATTCTTGCTCTGAAGAAAATTATGAAGAATATATTTGGGCAGGTAATTGTAATTATGCTGATCGTGGTAGTGGTAAAGGTAATGTCTCACAGGGGGGAGTAAATGAAATCAATTATGTTTGCGGAATTATCCGCAAACTTAGAAAATGTGTAAATAAAAAGTGGATTATTGTTAGTGAAGAATGTATGCCAAAAAACGAATATTGCAGCATTAATCATATGTTAATCAATGAAAAAACTTGTGAGTGTATATGTAATTTATTAGATAAACCTCAATGTCCTTCTAAAGGTAAAGTAATTTGTGATCCTTGCCCTCTTGACCCTAATGTAAATACTGTAATAGCGGAAATAATCAATAATACTAAAAGTTCACACTGCTATCACTGTGGATGGAGGGATGCTATAGGCGGTCAAGCAGAGTGTAATAAAGACACCGGTGAATGGGAATGCCCCGGTTTTGGAGATTGTAATGAAGTTACAGGGGATATTCCGTCTTCCCAAGATTGTGACGGAATAGGGGAAAACGGTAATAATTGTGGCTCTAAAAATCTATCAAAAATAAGATGTTGGCAAGAAGTAGAAGGCGGAAAACCGGAGTTAGTACCACTATATTCAGATATTTGTACACTTAAAGATGATAATGCATGTTTCAGCGGGCAAGAACCTATACCTTGCTCAACCACTGGATATGTTAGAATATGTGAAAATTGTCAATGGTCCGATTGTGTGCCTAATCCTAATTTACATTGTACCGGTGCCCAACCTACAAGTGAAGTGGGTGAATGCGGTAGAACGAGTTACACTTGCGAACAAGATTCCAACGGTGATTGGAATTGGGTAGGTGGTTGGGTGCCATTTGGTAATAATGAATGTGAAATCGGTCAAACAACTACCGAAGGATGCCCCGAAGGTCAACAAAAAACTTGTGTTGACTGCCATTGGAGCGAATGCGGTAATATAAACGGCGGTTGTAATGAAAACGATAAATTGCCGGATGAAATTGTTGCTTGCCATACTAAGGAAGGTGTAACTGACCCTAATCTTTACTGCGGTACTATCACAAGAACGCAAGTATGTAATCCACAAACACATCAATGGGAATGGCAAGAGGGAGAATGTACTAATGTTCAAGAAAAACCGGAAGCTAATCCTATTCAATGTCCTAACAAATGTAAAGTCCACACACCAATATATCAGTGCAACCTAGATGGCGATCAGTATAAATGGAGTATTAACGAATATACCGATTGTGTATTAAAAGAAGGAGCTACCTGTGATACGATAGGTGAGATATTAGGAACTAATACATTCTGTAACGGCGATTGCAAAAAAGTAAGATGCCCAATGATTTATCAAGGTGAAACTGTAGTAGCTAACAGGTATCATTTTAGATGTTATATACAAAAAGAAAGTACAGGTATTTTAGATGTTGTTTATAATAATAATACACATAATAATAATCCCCCTCAAAGCCTCAATCATACAGGTGTACCTAAGAAATTTTGGGATTGCGGAGTTTATGGCACAGAATCTCATAATTGTGTTAAACGATGTAAAGAAGGACAGCAAGGAAGTGTTATAACTAGCGGTTATTCCGATAGTGATCCTGAACAGTATTGTGAATCTAGAAATGCTAGTTCAATAAAAGTAATAAGTAATATACCAACTTTTACTAAAGCACGATATTGTAATACTGCTCAAACAGGATATGTTTGGATTGAAAAGCAAAAAGATCAGTCTGTAATATGGTGTGTAAATGGTCCAATTCCAACACCTATTGAATAATATAAGACGGTTTAAAATCCCCCGGGTTTAATTTAGATCCGGGGGATTTTTACAAATAAAAACACCCGTGGGTTTTAACTCGCGGGTGTTTTTAACTACTTAATAAAAGTTACTATTTTTCTGCGGTAACCTTTTTTGTGTTTGCTTGAACTTTTGCTGATTTGGTTTTTATAGGTTTTAGAGTTTTACCTTTTTTATTTTTAGTATTTGATTTAGTATTTGATTTGTTGCTCTTTATATAGGAATTACTAATCCAGCAACAACATGGTGCAACTTGGTAAGTAGCAGGATTGATATTAGGTTTAGCATTAGGACATTCTGACACTTGTAATGATTCTACGTTTTCACATGTTTTAAATTTTGATGTACTAGTAGAAACAGATGGACAGATGGGGTTTCGCCAACAACAGTTTCCTTGAATATTCGCTATCTCTTCCTGAGTTAAATTTTTTGATATTAAAATATCACAATCAAGATCAGGTCGTTCAATACCTTCGTTAATATAATCTTGACACATTTTAGCTTTTTCTAAGTCCACTGCGAAAGCCACTGTACTAACAAATACAATTGCCGTAAAAAACAACATTATTTTTTTCATAATATTTCTCCTTAATTTTATTTGCTACTCCTTAAGTATATTAGTTTTTTCCCTTTTTGTCAATATTTTTTATTTGAAAGGAAGCCAAGCAGTTGGCATTGCGCAGCCGAAAATAAAAAAACACCCGAAAGGGGCGCAAAAATATATACCTTTACAAATGGAAAGCGGTCGCAAAAAATTGCAAGAAAGTATGTAAAAAAAAGAAGATATTAATTTAGAAGAAAAGCGGTAGAAATTTTTTTGTAAACAATAGTATTTTTTTGTTATAATTTATTTAGCAGTAAAGTAGTACAAAATTTTTGATGGACTTGATTTTTAGGGCCGTTTAGAGCGGCACGGATTAACTTTTCTTAATGAATTGTTAGTCGATATTCGAGCTAAAAATGAAGTCGTCCTTCATATCTTTTAGATATGAAGGCGATTTTGTTTTAAGCGTTCGAATATCCTTAAAATGAGATCGCCTTTTTATTTGGCGATTTTTGAAAAGTAAAAAAATTAATTAATAAAGGATAAGATATGAAAAATAAAGTAAATAATATAAAAAATATCAAACGAGGTTTTACCTTGGTTGAATTGTTGGTGGTTGTTTTAATTGTCGGCATATTGGCAGCGATTGCTCTGCCACAGTATAGACGCGCTAAGGTTAAATCAGAAGCAGCACAATTATATGAAGCTGTTTCCAGTATGATAAAAGCTGCACAGATTTATTATATGGATCATGGGGACTGGCCGTCTACGTTTGAGGAATTAGATATTAAATATGATATGCCAAGTGCGGATAGTTCTATTTGCGGTTCTTTGTCTGTTAATGGCGGAGTGGTTAGAAATGATAAATATGAATTTCTGTTAGCAAATAATGATAAATTTACTCAGGTAGCTGCACGTTTTGCCAGTGGACCATATAAATGTACAGGTTTTAATATGTTTTTTAGGCATTCTGGATATCCTGGTTTAGTAAATAAATTTTTATGTTATGAAGTTACTATTACTTCCAACAGAGGTTCAAAGAATCAGAAAGGTGATTTTTGCAAAAAAGTTATGGGTTATGAATTTTTTATGTCTAGTAGCGGAAATGGAGATTATTTTATTCAATAAAATTATTTTTGGCTAGGCATAAAGCCTAAAATTGCACTTAATTTGAGAGAGGGGATTTGGCCACAAGTCGCCTTACTGACGTGCGGCGCTCGCGGTCCCGCCTCGCCATCCTCGCCTTTCGCTTCGCTCTAACTCGGATATGGCTGCGGTTTTCAAATCCCGAAATTGCACTCAATTTTGGAGAGGGGATTTCCCTACGGTCTTTTTGCTGACGCAAAAAGCCTACGGGCCCGGGCTCGCGGTTTTTGCCTTGCTTCGCAAACAAAAACAACGCTCCGCCCTTCAAATCCCCCGCAATGCCAAGCAGTTGGCATTGCGCAGCCGAAAATAAAAAAACAC
>JAZUPU010000052.1:0-16666 GCA_045605325.1 Elusimicrobiaceae bacterium | reverse complement strand
CTTCAAATGCCCTCTTTAATTTAACCGCACACCCATATATGTTTACACCATAAAAACGCTTTAATACCTGCATATCTAACTCTCCTAAAAACTATTATATTAGTTTTTATCAGAGTCCAATATGTGTTTGATATTTTGCAGGGGGGATATGAATGTGCAGTTTTAATTTCGTGCTAGCGGCGTCTTTTGGGCTAATTTAAATTTTTCTTATCCTAGAATACCGAAAATCGCTTCGCTCTTATACTTCTGGGTATTCGTCGTCAAAGAAAAAATTTAAATTATCTCCAAAATACTTGCTAGTTTTGAGTGCTCGGTTTGGCTTTATTTTATTCGTCGCAGTAAAAATCAAAATTTTCTCAAAAATACTTGCCGGGTGTTACGCACGGTTTGGTTTTATTAAAATCTTAAATTTGTTTCATTATTGCCTCCACCCGTGCACTTTGTTGCACGGGCGGGAGGTGCCGAACGTTAGTGAGGCAGAGGGGGGAAAAATGAGGAAATAAAAATAGGAAGACCTTATCCCCCATTCGTCAAGCAAAAACAAGTTTTTGCTTGTCACCTTCCGCCCGCCAAGCGGGTGAAGGCAATTAGGAAAATTAATAACAACCTTTATCCCCCATTCGCCTCGCTTTGCTCGGCACCTTCCGTGCCAAATGGCACTCCGCTCGCGTAAAATTTCCTCTTGTTTCGCCCTAATTTTTTGGAACAAAAATTGGGGAGATGTCGCAGCGCGACAGAGGGGTGCGGGTGAAGGCAATTAGGAAAATTTTATTTTATCACTAATTAAAAAAAATTGCGCATAATGTAAAAAATTTGCTATTATAAAAGTATGATTATATATTCACTTTGTTTTTTATTTTGTTTAGGTTTGCTCTTTTACTTTATTGCAAAGTATAAAGAAACAGCTCCGACCGAGGAAGAAGAATTCCCTTGGGATGATACCCCGCAAACTGATAAGCCGATAACCGAAACGGAACAACAGGAAAATAAAACCGAACAAGGGCTTGTAAAAGATTTTATTGAAGAAGTTAAAGAAGAAGCTAATACCGTGCAACAAGTGCAGCGTTTGTTCGCTAAAACAGATTCTTTGCCTTTGCGCGAAATTTTTGATTTAAAAGATAAAGTAAAAGATTTTAGTTATAATTTGGAAGAAAACCGTTTGCTGGAACAAAAACATTATAATGAACTAAAAGCTTTAGCAAATACTCTTGAAAGGCGTCTCTCTACTTTTGAAAATGAGTATTTAAATAATTTGTACCCCACTTTAAATACTTTAATCAAAGAACTTGAAAATTTACAACATAAAAATAAATAAGTAACCCTCTTAATACTTATAAATAAGTAACTATAAACATCTTAAAAAGGGTTACTTTTCATAACTAAAATATAGTATAATATATTAAGTATGATACCTAAAACCCCAAATATCCCAAGTAATACTCTTGCAAGCAAAGTACCTTATACATTAAAAGAAGGTTCCGTGGAACTTACTTTGTCCGGGCGTTATGTTTGCGTGTATATGTGCGATAAAGCCGGTAATTATTCCTATGTCTACGGTTCCCGTAATATTTTTGATAATTATTTTAAAAGAAATCTCAAAACCAATAATGTCCATGATCTCGCGCGTAATACCGCATTTTCCGGCACGAGTATCGCTTATGATTGGTTTGAAAATATAAATTTCCCAATATTCTTTAATACAATTACCATACCCTTAACTGACGATAATGGGAAAATAAATACCGTTCTCTTCGTTATAAAAATGTTAGATAGTGTATCTGTTAATAAAAACAAATCAATAGCCGTTGCGGAAAAAGCAGGGCAAAGTTTCGTGCGCGTTATTATGCAGGCAAGGGAAGAAGAAAAACGTTTAATAACTTCCGCAATACATGACCAGCTAGGTAATCTTTCCGTAAGAGTAAATGCTTTAATTGAACTTTTAAGAGAAGATATTAAGGAAAGATCTAAAAAGGAAGTTTTAAATACGCTTTTAAATTTGCAGAATTCCTTTAAAGATTCTATTACAGATATGAAGGAAATTATAACTTCTTTGCGTCCGCCGCAGCTTGATACCGTAGGTTTAAATTTATCTGTTAAAGATTTGCTTGATAAAATTGCTAAAACAACAAAAATAAAAATTAAATATTCTTATAAAATTAAAGACAAAACTTTACTTTCGGATAAAGTAAAATTAATTTTATATAGAATAGTTCAAGAGACCTTGAGTAATACCGTTAAATATGCTAAAGCAAAAAATGTGACGGTAGAACTAAAAGAAGATAAATCTTACTTGCATCTTGTTATAAAAGATGACGGTAAAGGTTTTAAGCCGCAAGTTCATAGGAGTGCTAAAAGCTTGGGGCTTGTAGGAATGAAGGAAAACATTGAATCTCTAAAAGGTACAATGAAATTGACAACTAAACTAGGGCAAGGTACGGCAATCTGTGTTAAATGCCCTAAATCTAATTATCAAAGGTAATATCTATGATAAAAATTATAATGGCTGATGACCATGTCATCGTTAGGCAAAGTATACTCTCTGTAATTGAAAGAAAAAATACAGACATAAAAGTTGTTGCCGAAGTTTCAAACGGTAAAGAACTTTTAGAAGCAGCTAAACAACATAAGGCAGATGTTTATATACTTGATATAGGTATGCCGCTTTTAAACGGTATTGATGCAACACAGCGTATTATGAAAATGCAACCAAAAGCTAAAGTTATCATTTTAAGCATGTATGATGATAGGGCTTCCGTTGAAAGGGCAGTTCAAGCAGGTGCTTATGGTTTTGTGGTAAAAGATGCCTCAATAAATGAAATCCTTGAAGCAATTAAAGAAGTTACAGCCGGCAGATTCTTTATCTGCTCACAAGCGGCAAAATATTTAATGCAAGGTTTCTTGGATAAAGCAGAAGGCCGCCGCAGCAGCCCTATTATTCATTTAACCAATAAAGAACGCGAAATTTTACAACTTATCGCCGAGGGCTTTACAAGTAAAAAAATCGCTGATGAATTTAAACTTTCTTTAAATACCGTTCACGTGCACAGAAATAATATTATGAGAAAGCTTAATATCCATAAGCAGGCAGAGCTTATACGCTATGCTTTAAAACAAGGTATCGCCCATATTTAATTATGAGAATTATTGCCGGTACAGCACGCGGGCGGAAATTATTTTCCGTTTCAAAAAAGCTTCCTGTTAAGCCGATTTCGGATAGAATAAAGCAATCCGTTTTTGATATTATACGCCCTAAAATAACAGGGGCAGTATTTTTGGATTTGTTTGCCGGAACAGGGAATGTATCAATGGAAGCACTTTCGCGCGGTGCTTTGAAAACTGTATCGGCCGAAAAGGAAATAGCTTGCCTTAAAGCCATTAAACGAAATGCAGAACACTTAGGTTTTACCGACAGAGCAACGGTTTTAAAAGCCGACCTTTTAAAACCACTTGCCTGGTTAAGTGCTTATAGCGAAGGCAGCGGGTATGATATTATCTTTATGGGCCCGCCTTATAGAGATATAAAAAATACTCCTTTGTTTTTTACAGGGCCTGTTCTAAAACAAATTGCGGAGGCAAAACTCCTTGCGGATGATGGCTTAATAGTTGCCCAGCATCATAAAAAAGAAACTTTTGAAGTGCCGCCCGCTTTGCAAATTATCAGGGAAGAAAAGTACGGTGATACCGTAGTTCACTTTTTAAAATACAAATGATACCAAATAATTATCACGAATTAAATTATTCAAAAATAGCAACTTATTTATTTTGCCCTTTCCTTTATAAATTAAAATATATTGAAGGCAGACGGGAAGGCCTTGTAGCTGTAACTTCTTTAGGTGTATCAATCCATAAGACATTAGAGGAATATCATACTAATTCCAATAATCCTGAAAGTTTGCTCGTATATTATAACCGCTATTTTTTGGGCGCAGGTTACGCAAATGCCGCCGAACAAATGGAATTTTATTTAAAAGGCAAACAAATAATTGAAGATTATGCTAAGCGCGAACAATATAGACAAAGTGAAATTTTAGGATGTGAAAAAGAGTTTCAATTTGAATATGAAGGTTGGAAATTCCGCGGTAAAATTGACCGCTTTGAGAAATTGCCCGACGGTTCTTACCATGTAATTGATTATAAAACAGATGCCAAAATTGCAGATAATTTTGATGTAAATAATTCTTTGCAGCTTGCGCTTTATTCTATCGGTGCAAAGCGGGCTTGGGGCAAAACTGAAGGGAAAGCAAGCATTTATTTTGTGGCATTAAATAAAATATTTTCAATCCCTTTTGAAGATGTTAACGAAGAATATATTTTAGGCCGTTATATAGAAATAGGCGAGAAACTTGAAAGCGGTGAGGAATTTTTACCGCGTACGCAATCTTGCGCACAATGTTTGATGCGTATGCGTTGCCCTTATTCCGTTCATCCGGAGAGGCATATTAAATTTAAAGATTTACTTTAGGTGATTTATGAAAAAATTTATTTTAGGAATTTTTTTAGGTGTATTAATTGCAGGCATAGCAGTGATATCTTTAAAGCAAGAAAATAAAACTGAATTACCGTCGCAACAAAATACTGTTTCCGCTTTGGGAAAGATAAGGGGAAACCGTCAAAACCAAACAAATAATAATCAAGAAAAATTACAACGCGCCATTGAAAATTTAATGAATATACAGAATAAAGAACCAAAAGATATTGTTTCTTCTTTAGACGAAATTTTAAAGTATCGCCCGCAAGATGCTAATTTGTATGCTTTAAAAGCACAAATGTTGCAAAAACAAGGTAATTTGCCTGCGGCATTAGAAGCTATAAACAAAGCAATTTCAATAGATCCTAAAAACCCAAATTATTATCAAGTTAGGGGGGAAATAAATTTTAATTCCCAAGATTTTGATAAAGCCGAACGGGATTTTACTGCCGCGGCGCAACTTTCCGGCAAGGCAGATAATTATTATAACCGCGCCGTAACTAACTTAAATTTAGGTAATTATGAGGCAGCAAATCAGGACTTTAAAAAAGCACAAAATTTGTATAAAAAAGAAGGTAATTTAGGTGCTTCAATACAAGCAAAAAATATGTCCGGTTTATTAACTGAAGGGTTAAAGCAGAACGCACAAAATCAAACTGCACAAACAACTGCGGTTAAAGGTCAAAAGAAGGTAAACAAAATTTCTGCCGCTTCAAATAAATCTAAAACACAAACTAATCCGGCAGTTAATAAAAATGTAATGGATAAAATTTCAAAATCTTTAAAGCATTTTTCTGAGAGTGCAACATTTTCGGACTTCCAGGAATTATTGCCCAAAGGCGAGAGTGCTGCTGCTGTGCTTGAAGATGTCAAAGCAAGTTTTGATGATGTAGCACCGAGTTTTGAAGAAACCGTTGCCCAGCAAAGCACCCAGCAACCGAAAATTTCAAAAAAGGACCTAATAAAAGATACAACTTTTGAAAGTGTAGCAAAGGCAAAAAAACTTGTTAGCCAAAAAGATTTTGAAGGTGCTGCTAGTGTATTAGATAAAGCTATTGAAAAGAATCAGGATAATGAGGCACTTTACTATAACCGCGCTATCGCAAATTATCAGAAAGGTGATTATAAATCTGCATTTAACGACTTAAATAAAGCTCTTGATTTAAACCCCAATAATTATCAAGCCCTATTAGCTAAAGGGGATATGTATAACAGTTTAGGGCAATCGGCACAGGCAAAAAAGGCATACCAAGAAGCAGCAGAACTCGCAGCCGAAGCAGGTGATAATAAATTTACTGAGGATGCACAAACAAGATATCAATTACTTGAAGGTAAAGAAATTACGGCGCGTACAAATCAGCGTTTTGCCGAGGCATCAAATGCTTTTAATAAAGGTGATTATGATAGAGCTGTAAATTTATTTAATCAACTTTACGAAGAAAAACAAGACGGACCTAATGCCTTTAATCTAGGGTTGGCTTATCAGGCGCAGGGTAATATGGAGGAAGCGAGCAAAATGTTTATGATCGCCGCTGAAAAAACACCGACAGATTTAAAAACACAAATGGCTGCGGCAAATTCTTTAGTACAAAATGGTGATTTCGATGCAGCAAAAAAATATTTGGATCAAGCTATGGAAATTGATAATACAAATCCTGATTTGTGGACGATGTCAGCACAAATTAAGCTTAATGAACAAGATTATTCCGCTGCAAGGCGCGATATTGAAATGGCATTAACCAATTATGAACGAGTACTTGGGGAAGTTCAAGATGATGCCGAAAGAGAAAGAATAGAAAAACAAATTCAACAAATTAATGCAACTTTAGAACAAATGAATCAGGCAGGAATTAATTAATATATGGAAAATACTTCTTTGGCTAAACAACTTTTTGATACTTTCAGCGCAGGCAGAACACCGAGCAGTCAAGATCTACCTGCCGGGAAAATGTTTCAGATTTTGGAAGACCCTTTCGGGCTTTGGTGTCATTTCCACGCACCTAAAAATGAGGCCGTTGAAGAACCGAATTTATATGAAAATTTACGTGGTAAAACCGATAGATTAATACGCGAACATTGGATTTATGACCATTGCAAAAACCCTGTTATAATTACCGGTGCGGATAATGAAAAATTTTTGAAAACTTTAGAGGCGATGCAAAACGGTGCGGACGGTATTATCGGCGGAACTTTGTGGGATTTACGAGAGGAAGAAGGTGTTTATGGGGGGATAAATTTCCTGCTAAAAGTAGCGCAAGGGCAAAGTGTTTTCGGTGCTTATCATTATAAAATTGTGCAACTGAAACGCGCAGGGGAAATGAAGGAACATTATGCTTTGCAAACTGCACTTTTAAATAAAATACTTACTGAAATTCAGGGCTATGATGCAGGGGATGCCCTATTTATTTTTAAAGCAAAACAACAAATTTTAACTTGCGCACGCGTTATGGAACGTGCAAAAAATGCAGCGCAACTTTACCACTCAATAAGAAGGGGGGAAACAGTCCCCGAAGCCAAAAAACCGCCGAAGGGTGCGCTTTCGCCTTGGCGAGTTTATGCAAATAAATATGTTTTTGAAAAGCATGATTTGGTTTTAATTCCGCATTTAAATAATACCATGCGTGCAATTTTGCGCGCTAGTAATATCAATACTTATGATGATATTGTTGCTGTCGGTTTTGAAAAAATAAAAGAGTTGCTTTCCGATCCTACTTACCCGGAAAATACCCCTGTTTTAACATATGCGCATGCTTTGGCTTATGTAAAAAATAAACCTGTTTTGAGAGCAAAAAGTAAATTTCCGCCACCAACTAAAAAACGCAATTTGTATTTTGATTTTGAGGCGACTGAGACCTTTCAGGAAAATAATGTTTCTTTCATTTATTTAATCGGTGTTTGGGATAAAGAGGAAGATAAATTTGTCCCGTTTATTGCCAAAGAAGAAAAGGAAGAAGAAAAAATTTTTAAACAATTTGCCGACTATGTAAAGAATTGCGGTGAAAGCGTTGCACTTTATCATTGGACGGAATATGAAGTTAAAAAAATGAAGGCCTTGCAAAATAAATACCCAAATATTAGGGTGGAACTTGAGCGTTTGGTTTCCGCCTGCGTAGATCTTAAAATTGAGGTGGAAAAGGCGTTTTACTTACCTGCGCCGAGTTTGTCTTTAAAGGCGGCCGCGCCTGCTTTGGGTTTTAATTGGCGCCAAAAGGACTGCGGTGCGATGGACAGTATGGTTTATTTTACCAAGTGGCTGAGTGACGGTGATGAAGCCGCACTCAAAAAAGTTTTGATGTATAATGAAGATGACTGCATTGCCATGCTCAAAGTAGAACTTGCCTTGCGAGATTTACAAAGCAAAGGCGAAGTGTTAGAGATACCTAAAATATTGTCTAATTAGTTGTATATCGTTCACTAAATTAAATAGGTCTAAAAACCTAAATTTATATAGGACTAAATTGTTTTCAAAATAGGTCCAAAGGCCCTTGGAATGTTCCTATTTATTAACTATACTTTTAGTAAGAACGAACTAAAGGAGGTTCTTATGAAAAAAACAAATAAAATATTCGCCCTTGCAATGACATTTGTTATGGGGTTTACAGTGGCAACACCGCTTTTTGCACAGGATCTTCCAGAGATTGAAAAATCCCCAATGGTTGTTGATACTATTCAGCATGTTAAAAGAGTATTAACAGAAGAGCAAAAAGAACAATTAAGCAAATACGAAAAACAACCGATGAAGGATCATATGTCTGTTGAAAAACAAAATCTGTTAACAATTCTAAAACAAGATTCAGGAAAATCAATGATAATGTTACAATTATTTGCTAGTGCGATACAAAGGAATGATGCAGTATCTTTTGATATAGCATACAACTATATTCTTAATGATAATAATAGCGAGTTAGGAAGAGATTATTTAAGATTATCGCTTATTTTAACATTTGGTCTTTTTGATTATATCGGAAGTGAAGAAGAAAAGACAGAATTGATTGAAGCGATGTCGAGTAAAAATTTAGACAGTATTGATACCTTTATGCAACTTTATAGCGAAATTGAAGATTCCGAGAAACAGGAAGTATTGGAAAATACATTCTCTAAATTTCAGTTAAATGAAGCCGGAAGGAAATTGATTCCTACCAGAATAGATAAATTTCCTAAAAAAATCTAGTGTATAATAATATATATAATTTAAAAAAGGGCTGTGTTTAGCTGCCCTTTTTTAGTGTGTGAATTTTGTAAAAAAATATTTACAATAACCAACCGAATAACTTGTCAAATAAACTTCATTATTGCCCTCACCCGCGTGGCGGGCGGAGGGTGGCTTGCGCGGTCGTTTGCGCAAGACGGATGGGGGATTAAGTTTCATTATTTTCTATATGATTATATATTAGATTCAAAATTACATCTAAATCAGAAGATAACTCAAAGTTCCATATATGCAAAACATTGTAACCTTTATTTTTCAAAAACAAATCTCTTTCCTTATCTTTTTCAGCACTATGTTGCCCACCGTCACACTCTAGTATAAGTTTAGTTTTTAAATTTACAAAATCTACAATATATTTACCGATTATATATTGCCTTCTGAAATGATATTGTGGAAGTTTATCTTTCAAAGCATACCATAACAGTTTTTCATGTTTTGTGGGATTTTTGCGCATATGGTCTGCTAATAATTTTAAATTTTTTTGCATGAATTTATTTTAGCAATTTTTAAGAGAAAAGGTATTTTATATATCCCCCATTCGTCAAGCAAAAATAAATTTTTGCTTGCCACCTTCCGCCCGTCCACGACGGGTGAAGGCAATAAGGAAAAGCTACAAAAAAACTCCCTATTTACTCGGGAGTTTAATCAAATAATGAACTTGAATCTTTTATAACAACCAACCGAATAACTTGTCAAATAAACCTTTTTTTGTTGTGTTGACTTGTTCGTCAAAGGTCTTGGCAAGTTCTTCCAACAGTTCTTTTTGGCGCGGTGTAACTTTTTTAGGTACTTTAATATTCAGCACAACACGCATTGCACCTTTTTTATTCGGTTTACCTAAAACAGGCATACCTTGCCCGTCAATATTAATTACCGAGCCGTCAGTTGAACCTTTGGGGATTTGTACGGTTAATTCTTCCTTCATCAAATTGTTTATTTTGATTTCGCCGCCCAAAACCGCTTGGGGGTAAGAAATTTCCGTATTCAAAATTAAATCGGCATCATCACGTTCAAAAATTTTGTGCGGTTTAACTTTAACTTGCAAATATAAATCGCCGTAACCGCCGTCAAGTGTGCCAATATCGCCGCCATTTGCAACACGCAAAATACTGCCCTCTTTTATGCCGGCAGGGAGTTTGATTTTTAAAGTGTTTTTCTTTTTAGTTTTACCGCTTCCTTTGCATGCTTTGCAAGGGTGTTCCAAAATTGTTCCTTGTCCGCCGCAATCGGGGCATGGTTGGCGCATTGAAAAGAAACCTTGGCTGAATTGTACTACGCCTGAGCCCTTACAAGTCGGGCAAGTTTTGGTGGATGATCCTTCTTCTGCGCCTGTTCCGTGGCAAATATCGCAAGTGTCAATACGGGAATAAGTAATTTCTTCTTCCACGCCGGTATATGCCTGCTCTAAAGTGACTTCAACTTTTTGTTGTAAATCATTTCCGCGGCGTGCTCTTTTGCGTCTGCCGCCAGCACCGCCGAAAGAGCCGCCAAACATATCACTGAAAACGGAACTGAAAATATCTTCAAAACCGCCAAAACCGCCGCTTTGAAAACCTCCGCCAAAGCCGCCGTTATTTACGGCATCTGCGCCGTAGGTATCATACATTTGCTTTTTTTGAGGGTCCGATAGAACTTCATACGCCTCATTAATTTGTTTAAATTTTTCTTCCGCCTCCGGGGATGGGTTACGGTCCGGATGGTATTTTAATGCCAAACGGCGGTATGCCTTTTTTAATTCTTGTTCGCTTGCGTTTCTGCTAACGCCTAAAGTTTCATAATAATCTGCTTTTGCCATAATCACACACTCAAATAAATAGCCCCTGCTAAATATTAGCAGGGGCTAAATTACACTTATTTACCGTCAACGACTTCTGCTTCAACTACATCATCTTTCTTTTGCTCGCCTTGCGGGTTTGCTTGTGCTTGTGCACCTGCAGCACCTGCATTGGCTTGCGGGTTTGCCTTTGCTTGGGCTTCTTTATAAATAATTTCACCCAATTTTTGGCTTGCCGTTAATGCCTCATCTTTTGCTTTTTTGATGCGCTCTGTGTCATCTGTCTTGAGGGCTTCTTTTAGTTCGGAAAGTGCCTGATCAATTTTAAGGCGTTCGTCTTGACCGATTTTATCACCGTGGTCTTTTAATGCCTTTTCGGTTGTATATAAGACGGTGTCTGCCTCATTTTTGGCTTCAATTCTTTCCTTGGTTTTCTTGTCTTCATCTGCAAATTTTTCCGCTTGCTTGACGAAGTTGTTTACTTCTTCTTCGCTTAGTTTGTTTGGTGCGCTGATAGTAATGTGTTGCTCTTTATTAGTGCCCAAATCTTTTGCGGAAACTTTTAAGATACCGTTTGCGTCAATATCAAAAGTAACTTCAATTTGCGGAACGCCGCGCGGAGCTGGCGGAATACCGTCAAGGTCAAATTTGCCGAGTGGAACATTGTCCTTTGCCATAGGGCGTTCACCTTGCAAAACATTGACTGTTACTGCCGGCTGATTATCTGCCGCGGTTGAAAATACTTGGGTTTTCTTTACGGGGATTGTGGTGTTTCTGTCAATAAGTTTTGTCATAACACCGCCCAAGGTTTCAAGACCGAGTGAAAGAGGTGTAACATCCAGCAAGAGAATATCTTTAACATCACCCGTTAAAACACCTGCTTGAATTGCGGCACCGTCTGCCACGCATTCCATAGGGTCAATACCGCGTTCAATTTTTTTACCGACATGTTTTTCAACATATTCTTGAACGATAGGCATACGGGTTGGACCGCCGACCATAATGATTTTATCAATATTACTCATTGAAAGTTTACTGTCACTTACCGCTCTGTCAATTGAAGCGCCGCAGCGTTCAACTGTCGGGCGAACCAAACTTTCAAGTTTAGCACGTGAGAGTTTTGTTTCCAAGTGTTTCGGGCCGTTTTGGTCAGAGGTAATGAAAGGCAAATTAATATCTGTTTCCATCGTGGTGGAAAGTTCGATTTTTGCTTTTTCCGCAGCATCTTTTAAGCGCATCATGGCTTGTTTATCGTTAGCTAAATTGATACCGGTTGTTTTCTTAAAATCATCAACTAACCAATCAATTATGGCATTATCCATATCGGTACCGCCGAGTTTTGTATCACCTGAAGTTGCAAGAACTTCAAAGGTACCTTCACTGCTCATTTCCATAATTGTAACATCCAATGTACCGCCACCGAGGTCAAAAACCAATATTTTTTGGTCCTTACCGGTTTTATCAATACCGTAAGCGAGTGCGGCTGCCGTCGGTTCGTTTAATAAGCGGACAACTTCAAGCCCCGCAATTTTACCTGCGTCTTTAGTTGCTTGCCTTTGGTTATCGTTAAAGTAAGCAGGAACTGTAATAACTGCTTTTTCAACTGTTGTACCCAAAAATGCTTCGGCATCTTTTTTAACTTTTTGTAAGACGAAAGCTGAAAGTTGTTGGGGGGTGAACTCATTACCGCGTAAATTAAATTTATAATTTTCACCCATACGGCGTTTAAAAGCGGTTGCTGTACCTTCCGGGTTTAAAACGGCTTGCTTTCTTGCCGGTTCGCCGACTAAGCGTTGCCCGTCTTTAGTAAATGCTACATAAGACGGAAATGCTTTACCGCCGATAGAGTTACCTTCCGCTGAAGGGATAATGGTCGGCTTACCGCCTTCCATAACGGCTGCTGCCGTGTTTGATGTTCCTAAGTCAATACCAATAATTTTAGACATAATTTTTCTCCTTAAATCTTAATTTTGTTTTTCGTTTTCTTCTTTGTTATCTTGTGCTTTGTCTGCTTGGGCGGCGTCACACTTGCAAACTACAACTTGTGCGGGTCGGATGATTTTGCCGTCAAGTTCCACCGCTTTTACAAGTTCTTGCAAGACCTTGCCGTCGTCCTTTGCCGGGCATGGCACTGTTGTGATAACTTCTTGGGTCATCGGGTTATAAGGTTTGCCTACCCCTTCTAACACCTTTAAACCTTGGGCTTTAAATGATTTTTCTACTTCTTCCAAAATCATATCAAGCCCGTGCTTTAAATGTTTTACTTCTACACCTTCTTTGTTAAACTCCCCCTTTGCTTTAAGTAAATTATCGTACATCGGCAAGAGCGATTTTAAAACTTCGGCTTTACCGAAAGAGATAAGTAAAGGTTTTTCCTTCTCCGTACGCTTCCGGTAATTTTCAAAGTCCGCCTGAAGGCGAAGAAGCTGGTCCAAATAATTTTGGGCTTTTGCTCTTTCTTCTTCAAGGGCTTTGTCTTGAGGTTCTTGCTCTTGCGTTTGTTCTTCTGTTTCGTCTTGAAGCGGCTCGTGTTCTTGCACAAGTTCTTCTTCAAGTTCCTCTTTAAGTTTCTTTTTTGACATTACTTACCTTCCTTTTCCTCTAGTTCCGTGCGCCAATTTGTAATTGTGCTGCCTAGCATTTGACCTATAAAGTTTACAAGAGAGATCATCTTTGTATATTCCATGTGCTTCGGTCCTACTATGCCGATAAGCCCCACGGTTTTTCCCCCAACTTTACAAGCAGAGGAGATTATGCTTAAATTCTTTAATTCCTGCATACGGTTTTCTTCACCGATAGTTACCGATATTTGGTTTTGCCCGTCTGCTTTTTGTAAATTTTGCATTTTTTCATTTAAGAGTAATGCAAATTTATCGCGTTCTTCCATAACGCGCATCATTTGCCCGAAGTCCATAAAATCTTCGGGGGAGACGGTGTCAATAAGCTCGCTTAAACCTTCAATATATAATTGGTCTGCATTTCTTTGGTGTTCTGCAAGTTCCTTTAATATATTGTAAGCAAGTTCGGTGAATCCCTCACTGTCGCATTGACCTTGGTTTAAAGCAGTCCATAAAATGCGTTGCGCTGAACGGTAATTCTTGCCGGATATTTCCTCATTAATAAAGGCGTTAATCATAACTAAACGCGCAGGGGAAACCGGTTTTCTTATTCTTACCGGCCAATGTTTTATGGTGCCTTCTTCCGTTACCAAAACGGCAAGAACATTACAAGGTCCGAGCGGTATAAAATCAAAGCGTTGTACGGTGGACTCCGCCACACTGTTTTGCAGGACAAACCCCGCAGAGTGAGTTAAAGCAGACAACATTTTGCATGTCTGCGTCATAAGGCGGTTAACTTCGCCTATATTTTGTTTATACTCTTCCTCAATTTTTTGACGCTCTTTTACCGCTATTTTTTGTATTTTTGAAAGGTAATCTACATAAAACCTATATGCTTTATCGGTGGGTATTCTACCCCCGGAAGCATGCGGCTGATATAAAAAGCCGTCATCTTCAAGCTTTTTCATTATATTTCTTATAGTTGCGCTGGACACACCTTTTAAGCCCTTTTTGGCTACAAGTTCCGAGCCGACGGGTTTTCTGTTTTCCACAAATTCCTGGATAATCATCCTAAGGATTTTTTCTTCCCTGTCTTTTACAACTTCCGGTTTTAATATTCTCATAATTAACCTTTCTTTTCTTACGGGGTTTTATTTTCTTCCTCGTAATTTGCCACTTATTTTAGCAACCTGTTTAAGCGACTGCTAACATTGTAACAAATATTTTCAAAGTTGTCAATCCCCTTTTTAGAGTGCTAATTTAGGAAATATTATTTTTGATAAAGCGAGGTATGAAAAAATTAAGCAACGAGGTTTTTATAAATAAATATTCCCCGGGTTTGCCGGGGAATATTTATAAGGAGGACACTTATTTACTGGGGAAGTTCAAATTCTGATTCTTGTGCCCATTCTGCTGGTTTATACACATGTTTTTGAAATGCTTTCATCATTTCTTCTTGTAATTCCTTTTGTTCGAAATTTCTGTATAATTCCATAGTTTCATCAGTCAAGAAGCCATATTTGTGTGCGTTCTTCTTAAAATTCTCGCACCAAACAGGTTTCATTTCTACGGAGAAGTGTGCCATTCTATTGGTTTTATAACCATTTCTATTTTCCCAACATAATTCATATAATCCTTGTGCGTTTATTTGCATTTCTTCCGTAATCGGTGAGACAAGAAGAAGTTCCCATAGTTCTTTTGCTTCCTGCTCATTTTCTGAACCAAATCCACTCATATACCGATGTAAGGCCTTAGAGCTACAATCTCCCCAATGAAGGAATCTTTTATAGTCTTCAGGATTTAAAATATTTCCAATTACTTTACGTTTAATTATATCAAATGGTTCTCTATCATTCATTTCATCTGCTTTTGCTTGAGCTCCGTCAAGGAAATCTTTTAACAATTGAACACGACTATAATAAGTATTTTCGTCGATATATCCATCACATTCAAAAACATAATTGGGTATACCCTTTTGCCATTCTTGTAAACCTAAGGATACACCAACTGCTATTCTGTCATACCATTCCGCACCGTCTTTTTTATCATTATCATAAGATTCAAAATTCTCATGCGGCCAATTATATACTGAAGATTTTGCTATATGTTCTAAAGCGGTATTTTTATAAATATTATAAAAGTGTACGTAATTATGTCTATTGAAATTACCTTCAATATACGGTGAATTTCCGAACATATGTTCATAATGTTTAAGCATTGCATCGTACAAGATAAGGTCAGGATTTACTGTGTTTAATGCTACATGTTTTTGTATAAAATTGGAGTCTTGGTAATGTTCCAAATCCACATAAATAATTTTCCAGTCAATATCTGTCCCAAACCAATCAGTCCAAGGATCATGATCAGCATCAGTAGCTCTATCGCTAAGAGAAGCGCAATACTCAGGAATTTCGTTACTTTTAATTACTCCTGTAGGACATTCCGGTATAGAGTATACAAAATCCTTTGCTTTTTGATATTGCTTATTAAGCAACATATTAAGAACTTTGGCAGTTAGTTCTTGATGGGCTTTAACAGATCCCTCATGTTTCGGTAATACAACAGGGCCAGCATTCCACCAGTCAAGGCCTTGGCTAAATGCAAGTGTGGTTAATAATATAGCCACCGCACAGCCAAGTAATTTTTTTACGTTTTGTTTCATAAGAATTATCTCCTTTATTATAATACTCTTCCCTAATATCTTATGAGTTTTATATAAACAAAACAAGGGCAAAAGGACCTATATAATAAGGTAATTTGGCCCTATGAAAAAGTACCCAAAAGACCTAGATAAAAATAGTGATACAACGTGGACATATATTTTCGGCAAGTATTTTTTATTGTCGCCACCCGTATGCCTTGTCATACGGGCGGGAGACGAGTGAGCAAACGGAGTTTGCTCGTCAAGAGGGGGGATAAATAAAGTAAATTAAATAAGGAAATCTTATTCCCATTCGCCTTGCTAATGCTCGGCACCTTCCGCCCGCCATGCGGGTGAAGGCAATTAGGAATTTAACCACTACAAAAACTTATAATATTGCTATAATATTAATATGAAAAATCTGATAAAAATGGTTTTGTTGGTGCTTTGTTTGGCACTTTCTTTGCCACTTGCGGCGGAAGAAAAAATAAATAATTTTGAAGTCCATTTACATTTAAAAGATGATGCTTCCGCCATCGTTAAAGAATATATAACTTTTACTGCGGAGCATAACCAAATAAAGCGCGGTTTGTACCGAAAAATACCTTATGATGCCGGAAAATATATAAAAGTACAAGGTCTCTATTTAGACGGTATAAAACATCCTTATAATGTTGAAAATGAGTACGGTGCCTTAAAAGTAAATTTCGGTACGGATGATTTTTTAGAATTGGGCGAACATACTTATATTTTTACTTATACTTTGGAAAATACTGTTAGTTCCGGTGTTTTTAAAGATTTCTTGCTTTGGCCCGTTACGGGTGCCGCTTGGACTTTGCCGATAGAAAAAGCAAGTATAACACTTACAATTCCTTTCGCTGTAAAAGTTTTAAAAAATAAAATCAAAATTTATGACGGTAATATTGAAACAGAACAACCGTCATTTAAACAGTTAGAAGAAAATGTTTTCTTTTTTGAAACATCAAAAGCGCTAAAAAAAAGTGAATTCTTCAGT
>JAZUPU010000051.1:0-19920 GCA_045605325.1 Elusimicrobiaceae bacterium | reverse complement strand
AAACACGTTTCGTGCATGCAAAAATATAATATGAAACATTAACACATAAAATATCCCAAAATATTGTATTATATAGAGGATAAGGATAATCTCAAGGAGAACTTATGCCAAAAAGAATTTTGCTAAAACTCTCGGGCGAAGCCCTTGCGGCGGAAAAAACACGCGGCTTAACCCCTGTGTGCTTAAAAAATATCGCTAACGAAATTAAAAGCGCGCTTGCAACAAAATGCCAACTTGCAATAGTTATCGGCGGCGGCAATATTTGGCGCGGCGTGCGCGACGGCGGCGGTATAATTGACCGTATCAATTCAGATAATATGGGTATGCTTGCAACTATCATCAATGCTCTTGCTTTGCAGTCCGCTTTGGAAGAAATCAATGTCCCCACACGCGTTATGACCGCAATAAATATTGATAAACTTGCCGAGCCGTTTATAAGGCGCCGCGCAATCCGCCACCTTGAAAAAGGCCGTGTCGTAATCTTTGCCGGCGGAACAGGCAGCCCGTTCTTTACAACAGATACAGGTGCCGCTTTGCGTGCATCCGAAATTAAGGCAGACATCCTTTTAAAAGCAACGCAAGTTGACGGAGTATATGACAGTGACCCACGCAAAAACCCGAAGGCAAAACTCATCACAAAAATTACTTACGCGGATGCAATCAAAAAAGGCCTTGAGTTTATGGACACAGCCGCCTTGGCCCTGTGCCTTGAAAACAAATTGCCTTTAAAAGTTTTTAATTTACATAAAAAAGGAAATATCAAACTTGCCGTCAGTGGCAAAAATATTGGAACAACGATATATTAAGAGGTATTATGACAGTAAACGAAATTATAACAAATGCAAAAAACGAAATGGCGGAAGTTCCGCAAAAATTAAAACGCGATCTCGGTTCATTAAGGACAGGCCGCGCAAACCCGCAAATGATTGAGCAAGTTCGCGTTGATTATTACGGTGTGCCGACCCCGCTTAAACAAATGGCGGTAATTAATGTTTCCGACGCAAGAACTTTGGAAATCCAACCTTGGGATGCAGGTGCCGTTAAAGATATTGAAAAAGCATTAAGCCAAGCCGATCTCGGTGCAGCACCGACAACAACCGGCAAAGTGATACGCATTATCTTCCCCCCTATGACGGAAGACAGGCGCAAAACATTAAGCAAAACCGTTGCAAAAATGAGTGAGGACTATAAAGTTGCAGTTCGCAATGAACGCCGCGATGTTTTGGAAAAACTTAAAAAAGCCCAAAAATCAGGCGAAGTTACGGAAGACGATTTAAAACGCTTTGAAACAGATATCCAAAAAGCAACAGATGAAGCAATTGCTTTAATCGTCAAAGTTGTAGAAGAAAAAGAAAAAGAAATAATGACAATTTAATTTTCATTTTTCACGTGCTATTTTTGGATTGTGTAAAAACCCCGGGCAAAACTCCGGGGTTTTTTAATTTTAAACATTTGCAAGTATTTTCGTGCTAATTTTTGCTTTTATTATAAAATAAAGGCAAAACAAATGCACAAATCTAGCAAGTATTTTGGAGATAATTTAAATTTTTTCTTTGACGACGAGTACCAAGAAGAACGGGAGCGGAGCGACTCTCGGTACTCTAGGAGAAGAAAAATTTAAATTAGCCCAAAAGACGCCTCTAGCAAAGAACTCAAACTGCAGACATTCCTATTCTAACGCACTGAAAAATATGGTATAATAGCATATATAGGGGCTAAGATGCAAGCACTTTTACAACCCAACCAAGCATATCAAGCATTAGTTAAAGAAGTCGCGGAAATTTGCCTCTCCTATGGGAGAAACCCAAAAGAGGTTAAAATTTTGCCTGTTGTAAAATATGCCACAGTTACCCAAATTGCCAATTTACTGACGGATAAAACAATAAATTATGTTGCCGAATCCCGTTTGCAAGACAGTTTGAAAAAGTGGGAAAGTGCTGAGCTAAAACCCTATAAAGTTAAAAAATTTTTTATCGGCCGCTTACAAAAAAATAAGGCGGCTAAAGTTTTAGAGTATTTTGACTTGATTTGCTCGCTTGACAGCCAAACTTTAGCGCAATTTGTAAATGCAAAAGCAAAAGAACAAAATAAAATTGCAAATTGTTTGGTGCAAGTGAAATTGACGGACAAAGCCACACAAGGCGGTGTAAGCTTACAAGCTGCAGGTGCTTTAATTGAAACTGTTTTAAACACCTGCCCGAATATTAAACTAAAAGGCTTTATGGCTATTGCACCGCAAGCAAGTGAAAATATTATAGAACAAAAATTTTTAGCGGTAAAAAAGTTATTTGATAAATATTTTAAGCCCTCAGATATTTTATCCTTAGGTATGAGTGAGGACTATAAAATAGCCATTAAATCCGGCAGTAATTTGATTCGGATAGGCAGCAAGATTTTTGAAAATTCGGAGGCATAAATGATAATTAAAGTCAGGGCAATATCAACTAAAGGGGATAATGCTGTAATAAGCCGTATCGGCAGCGTGCTTCGCATGAAAGTAAAAACCACAAAAATATCAACCGAAGCCAATGATATTATTAAGGAATTTTTAGTTGATTTTTTTGATGTTCCCCCAAGCGGTATCAATATAATTAAAGGCAATAACGGGAAAGAAAAAACCATTGAAGTCCGCGGCAAAAGCGAAGAAGAACTTAAAAAAGTAATGGACGCCGTGCCATAGATTATGGTCTAAAATTGCAGCAAAATTTAAAAACCGGGTGTTTTGCAAAACTTTATAGCAAGCACCCGGTTTTTCTTTTGTGAAAATATTAACTAGTTTTCCCACCCAATTTAGCAATAAATTTCAGTAAATTTTGTTTTCCGGTTTCGTCTTGTTTAAAAACTCCGCAACCCTCTAAAGATGCAACAAAAGTATAACCGATTTGGGTACGCAAAAACTTTTGTACTTCCTCTAAATTTTTGAATTTTTTGCCAACGCAAATTTCTTTAACCCAAGCATAATGCAGTTTTAAATTTTGATCTTTTTTAATATCTTCAATTTTATTTTTATTAATTAATTCCGCAATTTGCGCCATCTGATTTTTAAGACGCCCGGGCAGTACCGCAAGCCCCAAGACCTCAATTAAACCCATATTTTCGCGCTTAATATTATGATATTTTACAGGAGTATTAAAAATACCGAAAGGATGCAAACCGTCAGTACGGTTATTGCGCAAAGCCAAATCAATTTCATATTTACCGTTTTTAAAGCGCGCAATAGGCGTAATTGTACTATGTTGTTCTTTACCTGTGGCGTGCAAAATTTCGGCAGATTTATCGTCATAATTTTGCCAAATTTTCAAAATATGAGCAGCTGCCAAAGCAACTTGTTTTTTAGGCCCGCGTACGCGCAAAACCGTAACCGGCCATTTAAGCCAGGAAAATTCCACTTGTTTAAACTTCGGTAAACTAAATTTTAAATTTGTTTTGGCTCGTTCCAAAGCAAAAGTATATTTCCCTGCTTGATAATGGTCGTGATTCAAAATACTGCCGCCCACAAGCCCTAAATCTGCATTAGAACCGATAAAGTAATGTGGAAACTCTGTCAAAAAATCAAGTAAATTTACAAAAGTTAACGGTGTAATTTTCATCGGTCTGTGTTCGGCAGAAATAACTATACTATGCTCGGTATAATAAGAGAAAGGCGAGTATTGAAAAAACCAATTTTTCCCCCCGAGTTTAAGCGGTATCACACGCAAATTTTGGCGTGCACTATAACCGAGGCGTCCGGAATAACCCTCATTTTCCGCGCAAAGAACACATTTTGGGTAAACATTTTCTTTTAACGGCTGCTTGCCCAAAAGTGCAATTTCTTTTGGGTCTTTTTCCGGTTTTGCTAAATTGATTGTAAGACCGATATTCCCATATTTCGTCGGTACTTTCCAAGAAACATTTTTTGCAATTTGTTCGGTGCGTATATAATTAACGGCTTTAGAGTATTTATAAAAATTATCAGTTGCAAGTTTTGGATTTTCTTGTTTATCTTCAAAAAATTTATTTATAATTTCACTTGGGCGCGCTGTAAAAACACCCATCAAAGCAATTTCAAAATTATCCCTGTAACTTAAAACATCTGCCTTTAATAAACCATTTTTTGCGGCGTAATCGGAGAGATTTTTTAAAATCTCCGTTATACTTTTACCATTTGGATTCGGCAAAATTTCGGTATTGCCTGCATCTGTATTAAGTAAAGCAAAAATCGCATTTTGCGCCCAAAGTTTATCTTCGGCTTTAATTAATTTATTCTTTATGGCATAAACCAAAAGTGATTGAATATTTTTTTGCATAAAACCTCTATATAAATTATTATAATATATTTGCCCCATTGTTTGCTATAATTTAAGTATGAGAATAATTAAATTTATATTGATACTTTTTCTTTGCGCACCTCTCAGCGCGCAAACTTTAAACCAAGCATTAAACGGAAATAATAAACTTAATGTTAATGCCGAAACATCAAATTCGCAAAATACCCCCCTTTCTTCTTTAGGTGAAACATCCCGACTTCAAGCGATAACGGTTACCCGTCTGCCTGACATCAAATTAAATGAAGAAATATTAACTAAGACCGTTCTTGATTACAAATTGCCTGAGAATATAAAAGAAAATAATAAAAATTTTTTAGCCGGTAATCCGGCAAAGGCAGCGTCAGAATTATCTACACTAAAAGATAATCCGCTTGCACAAGCTGAAGCCGCTTTAATCTACTTTCAAGAACGCGACTATAAAAAAGCACAACAAGCATTAGATATTTCCTTACAACTTGCCCCGCAAATTCCGCTTTACAAATTATTACAAGTTTGGTTATATGCCGCACAAGGTGAAATTAAAAAAGCTCATAAAACTTACAGGGATATGTTATTTTTTACCTCTGACTTTGAATATTTAGCTTCCGGCAAACTTGCTTTGGCACAAGCATATTTTAACAAAGGTAATTTTAAAGAAGCAGGTACTATTTTACAGGATATTTACAGCAATGACCCTTATAAAATTTCACACGCTGTTTATTTAATTGCACGTATTTATCTAAAAAACGGTAATAAAAAAGCTGCACAAACTTTATTTGAACAAGCTTTGACCCACGATAACAGTAATTATATGCCGCAACTGTATTTAGCAAGAACACAATATAAACTGAAACAATATATTCCGTCTTGGCAAAGTTATGCAAGTTTATTTATTTTAGACGGTAAAAACAAAGAAGCAAATAAATATTTAAATAAACTTTCAAAACATATAAAAGGCGATGCACAGGATTATTTATTTTATTCCCGTCTTACTGAAATGTATATTAAAGACGCAAAACCGTCTGACAGTAAAACATTAAAAATCGGTTTATTTTCAGCACCTAATGGAGTTTTAACGAATATTAACGGTTTTACATTTTCAACAAGTTCACCTTATACTATCAAAGATGAAAAACGCGGTTTTGTTTTAAAAGCCGATGCTTTTGTAGCTAAAAATATTATTTTTGATAAGGAAACAAAGGGTGTGCATATACAAAACAAATGGGGTACTTATGACTTTTCAACAAAAAGCCCTTTTACTATTGAAATTGATAACAAAAAATTAAGTATGCTTATAAAAGATGCAAAAGCAGATAATATTTTTGCCACCAATTTAGGTGATAAAGAATTAATCGGCGCTTTGCGTATTATTCCTACCCAAGACGGTATGCAGCTTGTTAATATAACTTCGGTGGAAGAAAGTGTTGCCCCGCTTTTAACAACAGCACTCCGCGGTGTGCGCGACCAAGCCGTTTTGGAAGCATTTGCCATCGCAATAAGAACACGTCTATATAACCTTGTTGATTTTACTGAGGACTTTGACTTTAATATCCCCGATAATGTTCCTGAATTTAATTTTGCCGGGAATAATATGGTATCTTTTCTGGCAAGAAAAGCTGCCGAAGCAACAAAAAACCAAGTATTGCTTAATCAGCACGGTGGTCTTGCTTTGGCAAAAACTTATAAGGCCTGCGGTATCATTACGGAGGACGGTATTAAAAATACAAAAATCAAAACGGTTTTTGAACCAAGTGCTTTAAATATCTTTAAATATATGTTCTCCAATCCTCCGGCTGATTTGCTTTCTGCCCCTAAAGATCCGACAGCTTGGTCTGAAATAAAATGGATATATTCAATACCGATAAAAGATATTAACACACGCCTGAAACAAAATTACAAAATAGGGAAATTAAAATATTTTGAAATTGCTGACTTTTCAGAAACAGGTCGCGTACTTGCTGTACGATTTATCGGATCAAAAGGATCAGTGGAATTGCCGTTTAAAGAAGCTAATTTTGTACTTGCCGCAGGAACTTTACGCTCTGACTTTTTTACTTTTATTCCGTTTAAAAAGGAAATAATGTTTATCGGTTCTGATACAGGTGAAGGCAGCGGCATTTGCATTGCAGGGGCTATCGGCCTTGCCGGTGAACAAAAAACCGCTGAAGATATTTTAAGTTATTATTATCCGTCTTATAAAATCGGTTTATGGCAACAAAAATAGCTTTTATTATAACTAAACTTGACCTTGGCGGCGCACAAAAAAGTGTTTTGTATACTGCCCGCCATATCGGCGATAATTTTGAACCTTTTTTACTTTGCGGCGAAGGCGGAACACTTGAAAAATATGCCAAAGACCATATAAAAAATTTATATACTATTCCGTCTTTAGTTCGCCAAATTAACCCTATAAAAGATTTTTTGGCATTAAAAGAACTTGCAAAAAAATTAAAGGAAATTAACCCGCAAATTGTGCATACAAATTGCCCGAAAGCAGGGATTTTAGGGCGCATTGCCGCAAAACTTTTTACTAAAGCAAAAGTGATACATACCACACACGGTTTTGTTTTTTACGACGGTCAAAATATTTTCAAAAAATATTTTTATATTTTTATTGAACGTTTTGCCGCATTATTTGCGGATTATATGATTTTCGTTTCAAATAAAGATTTTCAAACCGCTTTAAAATATAAAATTACAACACCGCAAAAAGCGCGCCTTATACGCGCAGGTGTTACACCTAAAAGCAAAGAAAGTTTGCGTTTTAATAAAGCTAAATTATTTGAAGAACTCGGCATAAAAGAAGGTACAAAAATTGTCCTGCAAACAGCTAATTTAAAGCCGGAAAAGAACCCCCTTGAAAGTGTCAAAATCGCAAATTTAGTTTGCAAAAAAATACCAAATACGATTTTTTTGTATACAGGTGAAGGTCCGCTTAAAGAACAAACGGAAAATTTAATTAAAGAATTAAAACTTGAAAATAATTTCAAACTTATAGGAGAGAGGGACGATATCCCCCACTTGCTTTCAATAGCGGATGTTTTCTTGCTTACTTCAATTCGCGAAGGTTTACCGATGGCGTTGCTTGAAGCGCTTTTTATGAAAGTTCCTGCCGTTTGTTATAATGCAGGTGGAATTCCCGAAGTTCTAAAAGATGGTGAAAACGGTTTTTTTATACCTCAAGACGACACAAAAAAGGCAGCAGAAAGTATTATTAACATTTTGCAAGGTAATTTTACCTTTAAAGAGCAAACGCTTGCCAAAATGCAAGATTTTGACATTAAAGATATGCTCTTAAAACAAGAAGAACTTTACACACTTATCGGCGACAAAAACAGTTTGTTTAATAAAATTTAATTTAATAATTTAGAAACAAGATCTTTTACTGCTTTATAAATTTCTTCCAAAACGCTGTTAAAACTTCTGCCCGTTAAAGAAATAGGGTCTTTTATGCTTTGCTCTTTACCGTAAACATATTCGTGCAATGTAAAAACTTTGTCGGAAAATTCTGAAAAGTTATCTAAAATATATTCTTTCTGGCTTTCGGTCATTGTCAAAACCAAAGAACAATTTTTCATATCTTGGTGCGTCAGTAAAGTGGCAGTATGCGGCGGTTGCTTGATGCCTTTTGAAGCTAAAAAATTTGTAATTTTGTTTGGCACTTCAAAATAACTTTGTGCATAAATTCCGCGGGAAATAACTTCAATATCACTGCGCCCGGCTTTAGATAAAAAATCTTTTAAAAAGCACTCTGCGGAAAAACTGCGGCAAATATTTGCGTGGCAAACAAAACAAATTTTTTGATTCATAGTTTATCTTTATACTCCCTGCCCCTTTTGTAAGAAAGGCAGAAGGGCTGGGGGTATAAAACAAGGTAAACTTTATCCCCCATCCGCCGAGTAAAATAAGTTTTACTCGGCACCCTCCGCCCGCCAAGCGGGTGAGGGCAATGCAGAAAATTAATAAACAAAAAACTCCCCCACCGTCAGGCAGGGGAGTTATAAATTAATAACCGGTAACTACTGTGCAAACTTCTGCAAAAAGAAGATAACCTTTTACGTCTTTATCTACTGTTGCAACTTTGGTAATATTACCATTACGTTTTGCTGAAGCAACACTCATATCACCTTCAGTCCAAATACCGAAGTAATTTTTAGCACAAGCACGACCGATTTTTGTACCTCTTTCAGCACCGATTAACATCGGTTGTTGTGTTTGACTGAACATTGAAGCACCTGTTTCCAAGTTCGGCATAGCGCAGGCAGCTAAAATAGCGGCGAACGGCAAAAGTAAAAACAATTTTTTCATACAATTCTCCTTTTAAAATAACTTACAAATTTATTTTAGCAAAATAAATAAATTATTACAAATTTATTTACAATAGTAAAATTTATCCCTGCGCTCAATTCAAAATATTTTTATTTAATGAAAACACATAAAATTAATTATCATACCAAAAGATACTATTATATTGTTTGCTAACAAGATACCTTTTTGCTTTTATATCTTCTTCGCAAATTTTACAACGGTAATCGTTTAAATCTTGTGTTCCCCCTATCGAACAAACTTTTAAGTTAGGTGTTACCCTAGCATATATGTAATAATAATCCAAACTCATATTAATTTTACTATTCTTACAAAGCACATGATAATCAGTCATATTACAAAGACCCCAATCATAAACATATCTGGAGTCATCATTTAATACTTCATCGGGGGTGGGCATATCCACATCCAAATCTGTAAATTTATCAGCATATGACCCAGTTGCTAAATAATATACTTCTTGTGCCCTTACTACATCCCTTGTCAAAAATTTTAACGTTGACAAGCGGCTTTTTGTTACCGCTTTTTTATATTGCGGTAAAGCAATAGCGGCAAGTATGCCGATAATCAAAACAACTACTAAAAGCTCTATCAAAGTAAAACCTTTAGCGAATTTTTTGTTTACTACATTTTCTTTCTTCATTTTATTTCTCCTTTTTTGTTTTTTAACAAAATTGTTTTCCTTATTGCCCTCACCCGCTTGGCGGGCGGAGGGTGGTAAGCAAAAACCTGTTTTTTGCTTGACGGATGGGGGTATAAAGTTTCCTTATTTATCCCCCCTCTGCCTCGCAAATAATATTTGCTCGGCATCTCCCGCCCGTGCGATAAAGCGCACGGGTGGCGACAAATATGAAATCAGCCAAATAAAAACGGTGTTGCAAATTTTGGCACAGTATTTTGCATTTAGAGAAGGCGCGATGAGTGAGGTATACCGTGAGTGGGGCATAGCCCCCGTGTATCCGAACGAGGAAGCAACGCTCTATAAATGCAAAAGACGAAGCCAAATAAAAACGGCTGCTATATTTAAGCTTCTTGCAGTAACCTAAATAAAACAGCCGTAATTCACCACTAAAAATGGTAAACATTTAACACATAACAGTGAGGGGATCAACCAAACCATTATGTGTTTTGACGACCGTTTTTGAACTGCAAGAATGCCTCTATTTCTAAAAGCTCTCCATACCCCTTAGGTATAGTTTCAAAAACAGATTTAAATTTTATTAGGGTTTTTAACCCTACATTAAACAAAACTCCTTTCTTTTATTATAGTGTTTTTTAATATATCGTTCAAGTCCTTAAAAATTTACATCCAAGGCATCAATAAGTTTATTGTCGTGCGTATAGGTGCGCAAAGATAATTTCCTGTCCACAATTTTAATGTGTGAAAAATGCGGTATAGGCAAATACTTTGAACCCCATTCGTTTTTATAGGTGCTATCTTCAAAAAATTTACCGCTCCCACCGACCGTTACATAAATAGGTCCGCTTCTTGAGGGCTCGCCTTTCCTTATAGGTTTTGTTCTTTCATAAGCACCTTGATGCCCCTGAATAACTAACTTTACTTGGTGTGCTTCAAATAAAGGGGCAAGGAAAGCACTGAGTAAATCTTCCGTACTTCCGCTTGAATAAACAGGATGATGCATTACAACAATTTTCCATTTATCTGCACCGGCTTTTGCTAAAGTATTTTTAAGCCACTCATATTGCGTGGAATTTTTTTCAAGCTTCGGGGCTTGCAAAGCACCATATAAATTATTTGTATCAATTACTATTATACGCGCATTTGCCGTATCAAAAGAATAATAGTTCGGTGTACCTGTACTCCAAGGCATATTATGATTTGATTTATAATGCCCTGCCAAATAACCTTTACCTGCGGCAGTTTTTGCATCAGGGCCATATTCGTCACTACCGATTGTAAGAACTAAAGGCATAGTGTTTAAAATTTTTTGGTAAGGTTCAAAAAATTGTACAGTTTCATCAGATGCTAACCCCGAAGATGATATATTACCTGTATGCACCAAGAAATCTGCTTCGTAATTTGCCATATTGCGCGCCATAGTTTTTTTAATTTCCGAAGTATCAATATTTTCATTAGCCGAGGTATTACCGACTACGAGGAAATTTACAATTTTACGCTCCGGCGTAAATAAAGTTTTAAAAGTGCCTTTGCTGGGTTCTTGTACACCATCGCCTGCATTATTTTCGACATACGCCTTATAACAAAACTGTGTATTGGGTGTTAAACCATGCAAAACAAATTTATGATTTCTTGCAGGTGCGGAAATTGCCATAAGCTGGCTACATTTCCCCAAAGGGCCATACTCAAGCCAAGCCGGTGTAGTTTCACTTGCGGCGAATTTAATAACGGCGCTTTTAAGCTCAGCATCTTCGGTATAAGGACCTTTAATGATTTCTGCCGCCCAAAGCGGGAAAAACAAATTACAAAATAAAAAAGTAAAAAATATTTTTTTCATAAAATTATAATGGTATATTTCCTTTAGGTTCATTGGTTTTTGCATTTCTCTTTTTTGCCAAAACCTTTAAAGCACGGATAATAACGCTCCTTGCTTTTGATGGCTCAATAATTTCATCTATTGAACCGCTTGCCGCCGTCTGATATGGGGAAGCAAATTTTTGTGCATATTCTTTGGTAAGTTTTTCTTTAAGTTCTTCAGCTTTATCTTTTGCGGCTGCTTTTAATTCTTTAGCATATAAAATTTCAACCGCGCCGCGTGGACCCATTACGGCGAATTCCGCAGACGGTAATGCAAAGTTAAAATCTGCACCAAGTGCTTTGGAACCCATCGCTATATAAGCACCACCGTATGCCTTGCGGATAACTAAAGTTATCTTCGGTACTGTTGCCTCACCGTAAGCATACAAAAGTTTTGCACCGTGCCTGATTATACCCCCGTGTTCTTGTTCAACACCGGGCAAATAACCGCCGATATCTACTAAAGTTAAAATCGGTATATTAAAGTTATTTAAAAAGCGGACAAAACGGGCGGCCTTATCGCTTGCATTTAAGTCCAATGCACCACCCAAATAATCGGAATTATTTGCAACAATACCAACGACTTCCCCACCGAGTTTTACAAAACCGGTAATAATATTTTTTGCATAATCGCGGTGTATTTCAAAAAATTTATTTTCGTCGGCAAGTTCCCAAATAATGTGATGTATGCGAAAAGGTTTTCCCGGATCCATAGAAGATAATTTTTCAAGCATCGGGGTTTGCCTGTCTGCCACATCCAGCGTAGAACTGCAAATTGGTTTTTCTTTACAATTTTGCGGTAAAAAAGTTAATAGTTCGCGCACTTGCCTAAAACAATCTTGCTCACTGTTAGCAATAACATGGCAGACACCGCTTTTTTGTGCATGCGCTTTACTGCCACCTAAAGTATTAAGGTCAACTTCTTCGCCTGTTGCAGCTTTAACGACATTCGGTCCTGTTACAAACATATGGCTGATACCGTCAACCATAAATATAAAATCAGTAAGTGCCGGGGAATATACCGCACCGCCTGCGCAAGGCCCTAAAATTACGGAAATTTGAGGAATTATACCAGAACATTTTACATTTCTTTTAAATATTTCGCCGTAACCATCTAAGCTATCCACGCCTTCTTGTATACGCGCACCGCCTGAATCTAAAAGCCCTATTATTGGAATTTTCGCTTCTAAAGCGCGATCCATAATATATGCAATTTTTTTAGCGTGTGCAAGCCCAAGGGATCCGCCAAGCTGTGTGAAATCTTGCGCAAATATTGCAACTTCCCTGCCGTTAATGCGGCCAAAACCGGTAATCACACCGTCACCTTTAAGATGTTTTTCTTTTAAACCGAAATCTTGGCAACGCGTTTCAACCAAAGAATGTATTTCAAAAAAACTATTTTCGTCAAGGAGATATTGCAATCTTTCACGCGCGGTAAATTTACCCTTTTCATTTTGGAGTTTTGATTTTTCCAAATCTTGTTTTTTAGTTTCCTCCATAAGGGCGCGGAATTTTTTTATTTTTTCCGGTGTTTCTTTTAATTCTTTATCGTTAAAATCAAATTTTTCTGTCTCTTTCATAAATTCTCCTAAATAACTTTGGGATATGCCAAGACAAATTTATAGGCATTATCTATTGTTTTCATTTCAAAGCCGATTTTTGGGCTTCCTTTAAAAGCCCAAATATCTAAGACCTTACCGAAAAATTGTACTTCATTATTCAAAATTTTAATATCCGTGGCAGGTACCGTTAAACCTAAATGAAGAAGTTTTAACACCGCTTCTTTTTTTGCCCAAAGCTCGGTTAAATAAGCGGGATCTTTAGCTAAAATTTCTTCTTTATTAAAATATTGGGCAACCCAACCTTCTGGGCGCTGCTCTATTTTTTCAATATCCACACCGATTAAATCCCCCGTCATAGAAATTGCGGCAACGGCATAATCTCCGCGATGGGAAATTGAAACAGTCAAATTATTCCCCCCATCCGCTTGCAGAATCGGAGCACCGCTTTTATAATTTTTAACTTGCAATTTCTTAAGAGGCAAATTAAAAAATTCGGTAGCAAGTGTTTTAAGTGCATAACGGCCTGCAAGCCACTCTGCGGCGCGTTTTTCAACAGTCAATTGCTGATATTGTTTTAATTCAAAAGTAGTTAAAAAATCTTCAGCTTTCGGTGTATCTTTTATATTAACAATTAAATAACGGTAATTCATAATCCTCCTAACGGCCCAAACCGCCAATGGTTTGAATATCTTGCATTTCCGCCCATAAATCTAAATTTTTATCAAATATAAAGGCATCAAATGAACTCTTACCTTCAATAGTTTTGTCATTATATTTTGCATAAACATAAAGTTCTTTCGGGGCTTGCTCACCCTGATGATAAAAATGTATTTTTGAAATATAATCAGGCAAAGTGGCATAACCTTCAACGGCATAATCCCTGTAACCACAGGTCTGGAACATTGCTTCGGTTAAAAGCGGTGCCGTCACAAGTTTACAATTTACACCTGTTATAAAAACTGCATCCGGTTCTTTATACAGGGCTAATACGGAATTCCCATCTACTTTCAAAATACCTTCTAGAACTTGCATAGCAGGTCCTTGGAAATATCCTTTATAAATATCTTCTTTGGTAACAGCAATATTTTCAGGAATAACGATATTATTTTTTATGCTATCCCAAGAACTTGTAAAATTCCTTAAATTCTCAGCAGTAAAATGGCAACGTGTACTGCCCATTTTAAGACCTTTACTGTTAATGAAATCTGACTCTATTTCTAAATTAATTTTTTCCCCTTCTTTTGCGGCTTTAACGCGTACGGTTATTGGGTTTTGGCGAATTAATTTTATAGGCAAATAAAAATGCACTCTTTCAAGGCCGGCAGGTGTTTCATCTGTTAAAAGTTTTGTTATTTCAGCAAAACTTTCCACCCCGAATGTTCCGGAGAGCAAAGGGACCTTTTCAATGCTATAATCTTGCAAAAACGGTTGTTCGGCTGTAAAAGTTTTTTCAGTTAAGATATTATTTTCCGTTTGTTCTTTTACTGTTCCTGCGAAGAAATAATCATTATTTACCTGTGTTTCATTTTGTAATATCGGTTCTTCTGTAATTTTAGTTTCCGGTACATTTTCTTCAAACAGGGCTTCTTGGTTTAAAGGGAATTCTTCCTCTTTAACTATATTTCCCTCAATTTTTTCTTCTTTAATTTCTTGAGGTTTCGTCTCTTCCTCTATTGATACTTGCAACACTTGCGCCGATGGTTCTTGTACCTGTTCTCGTACAGATTCTTGTAGCGGTTCTTGTGAAACTTCTTGTACCTGTTCTCGTACAGATTCTTGTAGCGGTTCTTGCTCCGACGCTGCAATTTTTACTTCTTCCGTTTTAGTATCGGTTAATATTTCTTCAGTGTTTTGCGCCGAATTTTCTTTTTGTATTTCTTGTTTGATTTGCGGCTGAATTTCAATTTGAGCGTCATAATCAAAGCGGATTTGCTTATCCCAATCCAAATTATCTAAAACACCGGTTATTATAACTTCACAAGATTGACCTTTTAAAATTTCTTCTAAAATTAATTCCAAATAAACATCTGTTTTTTGCAAAGTTACATTTTCTTTTTTAAGTAAATCCATTTCAAAAATAGGGTTTGCTATGCTTACACTTCTAAAACCAAGTGTATTTAACAAATATGCAAGTTGTGTTAAATATCCGTCTGAACTTGCTTTAATAACTTGTCCTACAGCCCCTATTTTACTTATTAAAGAAGTATTAAAAACATACATCCCGCCCTCTTTAACGAAGTTAAAAGAAAGGAAATTTGAAATTACACCAATGCTTAAATCAAAATCTTTTTTACTTAATTTTGCGAAGTGAAATAAACCGTCTGCCCTGCCGTACTTATTACGGATTTTTGAAATAGTTTCTTTTAATTTTATACTGTTTGTAAAATCTGTGTTAAAATATTCCGTCTGGCAACCAAGTGCTTCAAGTTTTTGCAAATTTTTGAAGATAGTTACGGAATTATCAATTTTTGCAAAATTTCTAGCTAAAATTTCTTCTGAAATATTTGCATTTTCGGCTTTTAGTTTTTGGGCTAATTTTTCTTTTTCTTCTTTCAGTTCTTGGCTTGATAAAGTTGCATAATAAGAGGCGTTTTCAAGCAATTCTTCTTCACCGATCAAGATTAAACGCGCTTTAAACTTTTCTGCAATTTTTAAAGCTAAATCTGCACCGACGCCCGTTCCCGCACCGGTAAAAGCAAGTGTTTTACCCTCTAATGAAATTTCTTCCCACTCTGCAAATTTATAAGGTAAGTAAAATAATGTTTTTCTATCCTCACCATCATAAGTTATCAAACAACGGTCATCACCTTTTAAAATTTCATATATGGTTTTTTGTGCCATTATTTGCGGTTCTGTATCTCGTTTAAAGGAAATAATTTTACTTATTAAACCAGTATCTTCATAAAGCTCTTTCCTTAAACAAAGTGCAGAACCTAAAATTGTTCCGTTTGTCGGGTTTTCTTTACTTACAAAAGGGATATTGCCTTCCCTTTCAAAAACTATTGTAACAAAGGTATCGGCATTTGACCTGTCTGCCAAATCTTTTGCAAACATTTTTGTTGCAAGCAAAAGCGGCCTTAAATACTCATTAGCTTCTGCAGACGGATTTTGTTTTTTATCATATTTTTTTAAGGAGCAAGGCAAAATATAAACTATACCTTGAACGGGGGCTTGATTATCTTTTGCGAAACTTTCCAAAGCGGTTTGTGTTTCCTGCAAAGATGCCCAAGAGGTCATACTTACATTTTTACCGCGTGTTTTTAATTTTGTAAAAATATGGGTTTTAAGCCCTTCCATTTTAAAAGCATCGCTGTATGCTTTTGTTAAAGCAGCGCTGTCTGAAAATATTAACACCGTTCTTTTAGGGGACAAATTGCGTTTTGCTTCTTCTGCAAGGGGTGCATCAACTAAAGCAGGCAAGAAACGTCCGATTTTATTTTCACCGCTATCAGCGGTTTTTTCTTCTTGTTTGATTTCTTGTTCCGGCTCTGCATACACAGGTTCCGGTTGTTTTGATTGTTCCGCCTGTTTCGGTTCTTCAATATTTTGTTCTTTTTTTAGTTCTTCCTGTTTTAACTCTTCCTGTTTGGGGAAAGGGTCTTCTGCTTTTGCAGAAGAACTTTCTTTTTCTTGTTTCGGTGCATTATTTTCTTTGCTGGTGTTTGACATTATGTATTTAATGCAATGTCTAATAGTCGGATAATCTTTCAATACCAAAGCGGTATTTGAAGCAATACCGTATTTTTCCTGAAGCAAAATAAGCATTTCCGCTTGCTTGACTGTATCAATACCGAGTTCGGCTTCCATATCCACATCAAGTTCAAGCATATCTTCAGGGTAACCTGTTTTTTGAGATATTAAAGCTACAACTTCTTTGGTTACCGTTGCTTCATCTAAAGGTTTAATTTCAGGTTTTTTCGGTTCGGGTTTAACTTCCGGCTTAAGCTCTGGTTTTACTTCGACAGGAATTTCTTTTTTAGGTTCTTCTTGTTTTGGTGTTTCTTGTTTAACGGCAGTAGTACCGCCCAACTTTTCCTGCAAAGTTTTAAGTAAAACTTCGGCTTGTTCTCTAGTTAAATTTAAAGAACAATTAATATTTTCTAATATGATATTACCGGCATTTACATTTGTTTGCACAGGAACTGTAACAGTTTCAACTTTTTTTGGCATAATAGCATTAACAAAAGCAGGGTTATATAAAGTATCTGCTTTATTTAGGTCGGTTTTACTCCAATCGACTTCAATACCGGCAGCAGCTAAATTTGCCATTAAGTCATTGAATTCAGTTATACCGCCGCGTTTTGGATGGTTTGAAGCAAGCACGCGTATATCTTTTTTACCTTCTAAAGTATTTGTTACAAAGGCACTTAAAATGCGTTTTGGACCGACTTCAATAAATAAACGCACCCCGCGTTCATAAGCAAGTTCTACTTGTTTAATCCACTCAACGGAGCTCATAATTTGTTCAACCATAGTATCTTTAATGGCTTGAATATCATTAGGATAAAAATCCGCTGAAACATTTGAGGTTATCGGCAAAACAGGTGCATTAAAATGCAAGGTATCTAAAAACTTTCTGTACCCTTCCGCTGCAGGGCGGACAATGGCAGAGTGGAAAGCATGTGAAACAGGTATAACAACCGCTTGCATACCCATATTGTTGAACATTGTAACGGCATCGTCTACTGATTTTGATTCCCCCGCAATAACGGTTTGTGTCGGGCAGTTTTTATTTGCTACTGCCACGTAACCGGTAATTTTCTTAAGTTCGGGTTCAACTTTATCGGCACTTGCGGCAACTGCTGCCATCTTGCCGTTATCTTTATTGTTTAAACCTGCCATTGCACTGCCGCGCATTGTTACTGCTTTTAAAGCATCTTCAAAAGATAAAATACCTGCTGCAACCGCGGCACCGTATTCGCCTAAACTGTGGCCCATAGTTACATCGGGTTTAATACCGAATTGATATAAAAGGCGCATCATTGCGACATTTGCGGTTAAAATTGCAGGTTGTGTGATTTCGGTTCTTTTTATACCTTCTTCACGTTCTTTAAGCTTTTCTTTATCTTCGCCGGGTTTTGACCAGATGACTTCGGTTAAAGAAACACCGGCAAGTTTCATAGAAATATTATCTGCTTCTTCAAAAGTATCGCGCACAATTTTATATTTACTTGCCAAATCTTTCATCATATCCACATATTGTGCACCCTGACCGGGGAACATAAAGCAAACTTTCGGCTTTTGCGTTGTGGGGTGGAAAGGGTAAATTCCCTTCATTTTTAGGTATAAAGATTGTTCTTCCCACACATTTGAGCCGGATGCGATTTTAATGAAATAAGCAATTTTGGTTTTAAGTTTTTGTGTGTCTTCCGCGTTTATTGATACGGCAAATTGTGCACGCGGTGCTGTATGATTTGCATAAGCATTTTTGACTAAATAAAATTTATCGTCTGTAACTTCCCTTGAAATTTTGGTAAGCAAATCAAAAAGGGCTTCCCTTGTAGGTGCGGAAAAGATTAACATATCTCCAAGCAACTTTTCCTGCTCCACTAATAATTCGTAATTCATTTTTTCCTCCACTCTTATTTGGGGTAAAATTTGTGTTTTCGTTTCCTGTACTGTTTCTTGTATTGTTTCCGTACCGTAAATATGGTTTGCGTCATATTCTTCCAAAGCGGCATGGGCATTTTGACCGCCGAAACCAAAGGCGGAAATATTTGCACGTCTTAAATTTTTTGTTTCCCAAGGGCGTGCTTTTATGTTTACTTTAAATGGGGAATTTTGCCAATCAATACTTTTGCTGGGTTCGGTAAAATTAATTGACGGCGGTAAAATTTTATTATGCAAAGCCAAAGCGGTTTTAATCAATGAAGCCATACCGGCATTTGCTTTGGTATGCCCGATTTGTGATTTAACCGAGCCAAGGGCAATTTCTGTTTTAACATCTTTGAAAATTTCATTTAAAGCCGCCATTTCAGCACTATCGCCGACTTTAGTGGATGTACCGTGGGCTTCCATTAAGCCGATATCGGAAGGACCGTATTCAAGACCTTCAAAAGCATTTCGTACAGCTATTTTTTGACCTTCAGGGTTTGGGGCAGTAATGCCTTTACCTTTACCGTCGCTTGAAAGACCGACGGAACGAACAACGGCATAAATTTTATCTCCGTCTTTTTTGGCTTTACTTAAAGGTTTTAAAAGTACTGCGCCGGCGCCTTCGCCCATAACAAAACCGTTGGCTTTATCGTCAAAAGGTCTGCTACCGTCCGCGGACAATGCACCTATTTTTGAAAATTTTACATAATTGCTTGGCGCCATCATAGCATCACTCGCGACACAAAGCGCCATATCACATTTACCGAGCCATAAAGTATCCAAAGCGCAAGAAAGCGCAAGCAAAGAACTTGCGCAAGCGGCATCTATTGAAAAGCTGGGCCCGCGCAAATTGAAAACATTTGAAATACGCCCCGCGATGACATTAGGAAGTTGACCCGCCATAGTATCTTCCGTAGTTAAAGGTAGAAATTTATTTAAATTTTCACGCGTAGCATTTACAAGTTCTGCACTTTGTGCGGCATTTAAAGTTTTATATGTCTCGGAATTCTTTAAAGATTCCCATATAAGCGGTTCATAAATGCGCATATCGGAATATTCATTATTTGGACCGCCCGCAGAATTTGCAGCAATTACTGAAACGCGGGTACGGTCAAAATCTTTTTTATTATAACCACTGTCTTCAAGTGCTTGGGCTGCAACATCCAAAGCATATTGCTGGGCAGGGTCAAGTTGTTTACCTACGGCAGGCGGTATCCTGTATTTTATTGAATTAAATTTATAATCTTTTAAAAATGCACCGATTTTGGAATAGGTTTTCCCCTCCTCACTATGATCCGGGGAATAATAAAGTTTTGGATCCCATACACTTACGGGGACTTCGGTTATTGAATTTTTACCTGAAATGATATTTTGCCAAAATTCTTCTTTATTGTTAGCATCGGGGAGCAAAGCGCCGATACCTATAATGGCTATAGGTTCACGATTGGACATAGGAACTCCTTAATATATACATATATATATAATATCATACTATTAGGCAGTTTGGCAAGATTTTGTACGATATCACTACATATTGGACTACTGGGATAAAAATTTAGAGCCATCAATTTGCTTCATTGTGTACTCCAGCGGTGTTTGCCAATTTAATCCTTGATGTGCTCTTTTTGTATTATACCAAATTAAGTATTCCATT
>JAZUPU010000050.1:0-14692 GCA_045605325.1 Elusimicrobiaceae bacterium | reverse complement strand
TTTGACTGCAGTTTTTTTAACTGCCGGTTTTTTTGTCGTTTTTTTTGCGGCAGTTTTTTTAACCGTTGTTTTTTTAGCAGTAGTTTTCTTAGCGGTTGTTTTCTTTTCCGCGTCTTTATTTTGATTCTTCGCTGCTGTCATTTTTTGCCTCCTCGCTTTGCTGCTGGGAAGCATTTTCTTTTTCGGCTAAATATTTTTTAGCACCTTCAATAATCTTTTCAGCAGTTTTTTCACCGACGCCTTGTACAGTCGCTAAATGTTCTACACCTACTGAGGCAATTTTCTCCACAGTAGTGAAACCGGCTTTAATTAAGACCTCGGCAAGTTTCGGGCCGATGCCTTCCACTTCACTTAAAACATCTTGTTTAAGTTGTGTTTCTTCCTGCCCTTTTTGTTTTTGTTGGGATTCGCTCTTTACATCAAGGTCCCATCCGCAAACGCGGCTTGCAAGGCGGATATTTTGCCAATCTTTACCGAGGGCAATTGCAAGTTGGTCATCCGGCACAATAACAAGTGCTTTTTTGTTTTCATAATTTTTAATTTTAACGGACAAAACTTTTGCAGGTGAGAGTGCATTAACAATGGTGCTTGAAATATCATCACTGTAATTAATTAAGTCAATTTTTTCACCGGAAAGTTCATTTGTTACGGCGCGTATTCTTATGCCTCTCATACCTACGCAAGTGCCGATAGGGTCAATTTTACTGTCATTGCTTTTGACAACTACTTTTGCCCTTATTCCAGGATCTCTGTAAATACCTTTAATTTCAATAATACCTTCTTCAAGTTCCGGTATTTCAACTTCCATTAAACTTTGTAAAAATTCCGGTGCAGTTCTTGAGAGCATAATATATGGCCCTCTTTGTGCTTTATCAAGGCGGTAAGCAGCTGATTTATAACGCCCTATTGCAGGGTCATTTTTTGTATCCATATTTACGAAATCCGTTTGTGTTAAAACACGCATTATCATTGCTTTAACGCGGCTTCCGTGCATATAGCGTTCTTTTCTTATTTGTTCGGAGTAAGGTAAAAGTGCCTCTGTCTTACCGAGGTCTACCACAATATCTTTGTCTGAGAATCTCCTAACTAATCCTGTAACGACTTCGCCCTCACGCGGTTTAAATTCTTTATATAAATTGTCGCGTTCAATACCGCGTACTTTTTGAATCAAAACCTGTTTTGCGATTTGGGCTGCGATTCTTGAAAATTCTTCAACATCAACGGTAATAACAATTTCTTCACCGACTTTGATTTTCGGGTTTTCTTTCTTTGCATCTTCTAAAGAAATTTCAACTTCCGGGTTTGAAACTTCATCTACCACCACTAAAGTTTGGTAAGCTGCAATAGTACCTTCTTCCGGGTCAATTTTAGCGGTAAGTAAAGCTGTTTTACCGAAATTTTTACGAAGTGCAGAAATTAAAGCATCTTCAATGGTTTTAATAGTATCTGCACGGCTGATATTTTTTTCCCTTTCCAAGCTTTCAAGGGCTAAAAGTAAATCTTTATTTTGCATTTTTTTAATTCTCCTTTTTTAAAAATCCGTTACGGGATCTAAATTTGCTTTCTTTACATTGTCGTAGGTAAATGTAAATTTATTTGTGCCGTCGTCAAGCACGAAATCTTTATCTGTTGCGCTTTCAATTAAACCGGTAAAACGGCCGCGTTTTTCAAGAGGTGTTTTAAGGTAGATGCAGGCGCGTTCGCCAACAAATCTTTTAAAATGTTCCGGCTTTTTAAGCACGCGTTTGATACCAGGGGAGGAAACTTCCAAGATATAAGCCCCGTCAATTAAATCTTCCATAGTTAAAACGGAATCAATTTTTTTAGTTAATATTTCACAGTCATTTAAACTTATGCCGCCTTCTTTATCAACAAAGAATTGTAAAAGTTCTTTGCTGCCTTGGTGTTGTATAATAAGGTCAATAAGTTCATAACCGTCTTGAAGAATTGCTTTTGCTATGGTTTCTTCAATTATATTTTTGCTTTGCATAAAACCTCCTGTTTCTAGCAAAAAAGCGGCTTTAAAAGCCGCTTTGCGTGATGTGTATATATCTATTTTAACAAATTATTGGTATCAAGGTCAAATTTTAGAGGAATGTTTTGCAAATGATATTCTTTGCTAGCGGCGTCTTTTGGGCTAATTTAAATTTTTCTTCTCCTAGAGTACCGAGAGTCGCTCCTCTCCCGTTCTTCTTGGTACTCGTCGTCAAAGAAAAAATTTAAATTATCTCCAAAATACTTGCTAGATTTTCGCATAAGTTTTGGTTTTATTTTATATCGTTAAGGATAAAGAAAAAAATCATCTCAAATTTTTTACAAATAAAAACCCCCACTTTGTAAAACTTACACTTTGTGGGGGAATATATTTTTATTTAGCAGTTTTTTTACTGCTGGTTTGTACTGTTTTTTGTTTTTCAGATTTTACAACAGGTTTAGAAGGTGTAACAGTACCGGTCGGTTTTTGGGAAGTAATTATCTTGTGAATTTTAGTTTTATGACCGGCATTGCCTGTATTTCCGCCATTGTTACCATTGCCACCGTTCGGGGCACCTGCACCACCGTTACTAGTATTTGGGTTATATTGATTACACTTGAGACCAGGAACTTGGTTAGGATGTTGAATGGCATTGCAATTTGCATAACACTCGCTAGTAGGGTCACTCATCGCACAATTAAGTTTACATACACATTTCACAGACCATGGGTTAGGACCAAGTACACAACCATTAGTGTAGCAGTTACCCAAGATGGGATCGAGATTCGGTGCCTTTGGCGTATTAAGCCAGCAACAATCTTCGTTAATCGTACCATTTTCTTCTAATACTTTTTCACACGTAACATACTTACCGTCTTCATCACGTACCGGGCAAGTAAGGCATCCTTTGACACTTCTAGGGGTGCCATTATGAGACCAAGCCGGATAGCCGAAGAAGTCGCAAGTTGCCTGGTCTAGTGGTTCTGGAGGCCATGCTGCAAAAGCAATGCTACACAATGAGATTGCAATTGCAAATAAAAATAATTTCTTCATTATTTTTCTCCTTATTTTAATATTTTACTTATGTATAAATTATAATGGATATTTTGGCTTTTGTCAAGGGTACATATAATGCTATTATGTGTTTGTTTTATTCTTTATTTATCGGTTTAAGCGTTAATTTACTTGCGCCGGGGATTTTCTTTAATAATTTTTTTAACGCACTATATTTTGCCCTTATACGGCGGCATAAAAATGTTTTGCGTTTTAAATATTTTTCATCCATACCGCGGTATTCACTGTAACAGCGTATGAAATAACACAAATCCTTTTCGCTTGACATCGTTGTGTAGAGATTATAAGGGGCTTGGTCTAAAGTTATAGGTTTATTTTCAAATAAGAATCTGTTAACATCAATTAAGTAAAAATGATATTTACCATTTTCTTTACGGCATAAAATATTGCCGGGGGTATAGTCGCGGGAAAATAAACCTTTTTCATGTAATTTAGCTGTGTATATAGCATATGCCTTCATAAAATTAGCACCGTGACATTGGCGTACTTGCTTTGCATTTTCCACCTGTTCACTTAATAAATATGAATATCGGATAAGCCCATGCCTGCGTTCTATGATATAAGCAAAAGGTTTAGGTGTTTCGAAACCGGCTTTTAATATTTTTTGTGCATTTATAAATGCACTTACACATTTAGGTGTGCGCAAACCTATTGAATAAAAAATTCTGTTAATTATAGGTGGGATACAAAACTTTTTTATATTAATTTTACGACCGTTAAAGTCAATAGTTTTAATTTGGTTACGGGCGGCATAGATAGTGGTACCTATATTATCAAAATTTTCCGGTAAACTTTTTAAAAAATCATTAGTTAACCCGATTTTTGCAATATCGTATACTCTTGTTTTATAAATTTGAAATACAGAACCGTTTTTCCTAATTTTCATAATGTACCTGCCCTTTGTATTTATATTTATTTTAACATATTGGGTGTTAGCCGTCAAATTTATTTTATAATTAGCAGCCGGTTGCAAACTCTGCTAAAATTGAGTATAATATAATTGCTGCCTTTAAAGGCAAACTATTTGTTGTAATAAAAGGGGTGTGTTGTATGGACCTTACAAACGATATAAAAAAAGAATCAATTTTTCCAAATCGGTTACCGGCAATAATTATTAGGGATGTTGTGATGTTTCCGGGTATGTCTTTGCCGATTTCGGTTGATAGAAAAAAATCCGTAATGGCAATAGAACTTGCACTTGGAACAACGGGGAAATATGTTCTTTCCGTATCCCAAAAAATTGCGGAAATTAATGACCCGACTGCCGATGATATTTATAAATTCGGTGTCCTTTCGGAAATAACGCAATCTTTAAAAATGCCCGACGGTAGTATGAAGGTTTTTTTACAAGGTTTATCCCGTGCAAAAATAAATAATTTGGCTTTTGATAACGTAGCAAAATGTTGGTTTGCCGAGGTTTCTTACCCGCAAGATGATGCCGCACCGGATGCCGAAATTAAAGCACTTATGCGCCAGACATTAGATGCTTTTGAAGAATATGCTATGGCTTCAAAGCGTATTGCCATTGAAGGGGTTTCCTTTTTAAGGCAAATTGAAGATCCGTCAAAATTGGCAGATACTATCGCCTCAAACATTATCGTAAAAACACAAGAAAGGCAAAATATTTTGGAAGCAGTTAATGTTAAAGAACGCCTTGAAAAACTTTTGCGCCTTCTTGCCAGCGAAGTGGAAATTATAAATTTGGAAGAGAAAATACATAGCAAAGTCCGCCGTCAAATTGATAAATCTCAAAAAGAATATTATTTAAACGAACAAATGAAAGCGATTCAAAAAGAGTTGCGCCAAAAAGATGATTTCCAAAAAGATTTAGACGAACTTCGTGAAAAAATCAAAAAAAATAATTTGCCGAAACAAGCGGCGGAAGTTGCAAATAAAGAGATTGAACGCCTTAGTAAAATGGCACCGTTTTCACCCGAATCAACGGTTTCAAGAACATTTTTAGATTGGCTTGTAAATATGCCTTGGAATATTTCAAGCGAAGATGTTTTGGACTTAGATAAAGCCAAAGCCGTCTTGGAAGCAGACCATTTTGGACTTGAAAAAGTTAAAGAGCGCGTGCTTGAATATCTTGCAGTTCGCCAACTTACAAAGAGCTTGCAGGGACCTGTACTTTGCTTTGTAGGGCCACCGGGAACAGGTAAGACATCAATTGCAAAATCAATTGCTTCAGCTATCGGGCGTAAATTTATAAGGATGTCCCTTGGCGGAGTACGTGATGAAAGCGAAATACGTGGCCACAGGCGCACTTATATCGGCTCAATGCCCGGGCGCATTATTCAAGGCATAAGTAAAGCCAAAACAAATAACCCTGTATTTTTGTTAGACGAAATTGATAAAATGGGGTCTGATTGGCGAGGTGATCCTGCTGCTGCACTCCTTGAACTTTTAGACCCACAACAAAATAAGGACTTTGTGGACCATTATTTGGATGTTCCTTTTGATGTGTCAAAAGTAATGTTTATTACTACGGCAAATTCTTTATCATCCATTCCCACAACTTTGCGCGACCGCTTGGAAGTTATAGAATTTTCCGGTTACACAAATTATGAAAAGCGCGAAATTGCCACAAGATATTTAATCCCCAGGCAATTAAAAGAACATGGCTTAAAAGATGATATTTTAGAAATTGACAACAGCGCGCTTGACAGTATTATGCGTGATTATGTGCGCGAAGCCGGCGTGCGCCGCTTTGAGCGCGAAATCGGCACTATTGCCAGAAAAGTTGCAAAAATGTATATTGAAAACAAAAAATCGGTTAAGGTTACCAAAGATAATTTGGAAAAGTTTTTAGGTATTCCAAAATATACAAATTTTGCAGCGGAAGAAAACGGTATAGGTATTTCAACAGGTTTGGCGTGGACTTCTGTGGGAGGTGAAACTTTAGCTATTGAAGCTACCTCATTTAAAGGTAAAGGCCGCTTAATTTTAACCGGTGCCTTGGGGAATGTTATGAAGGAAAGTGTTCAAGCCGCTTTAAGTTATGCCCGTGCAAAAGGGTATGGCAAAAATTTTGACTTTGACAAAAACGATATTCACATCCATTTTCCTGAAGGTGCAGTTCCAAAAGATGGTCCGAGTGCCGGCACCGCAATTTGCACCGCTTTGGTTAGTTTAATTACCAATACCCCCGTTAAAAAGGGTATTGCAATGACCGGTGAAATTACCTTAACAGGGCGCGTTTTACCCGTAGGTGGTATTAAGGAAAAGTTTTTGGCTGCTTACCGCGAAAAAATTAATACAATCTTATACCCAAAAACAAATGAAAAAGATGTTTCCGAAATACCTGAACAGATTAGAAAAGAGTTAAACCTCATCCCCGTAACCCACATGGACGAAGTTGCAAAAGTTGTATTTGCAAGTATTAACTCAAAAGCAGTAAAACAATCTGCAAAAAAGATTGTTAAAAAAGCAGTAAAAAAAGTGGCAAAAAAAGCGGTTAAAAAAGTTGCCGTAAAAACAAAAAAGGCAATCAAAAAAACCGCTACAAAAGTTGTTAAAAAAATAACAAAAAAAAGTAAAAGGAGATAAAAATGATAAAGAAGTTTATTAAAGAATTCAAAGAATTTGCCATAAAAGGCAATATGATTGATATGGCAGTCGGTATCATAATCGGTGCTGCCTTTTCCGGTGTAGTTAATTCTTTAGTTAAAGATATTATTATGCCGCCGTTTAATTTAATAATGTCAAAAATAAATTTTTCCAATTTATTTTTTACTATAAAAGACGGTGCAAATGTCGCAGGGCCCTATCCTTCAGTTGATGCGGCAAACCAAGCCGGTGCAATTATTTTAAATGTCGGTGCATTTTTAAACACATTGGTTAGTTTTTTAATTGTTGCCGTTGCGGTTTTTATGTTAATTAAAATGATTAACAAACTCAAAAAAGCACCCGCACCTGCACCTGTTAATACGAAGAAATGTCCTTATTGTTTAAGTGATATACATAAAGATGCAACCCGCTGTCCAAATTGCACTTCAGAAATAAAATAAGGTTATTTGTTTTTTAATAATATGAAAATACCCCTCAGACCGAGGGGTATTTTTCGTCAAGACAAATCGTGTTTGTAAACTCAAAAAGAATTAGTTGGTAAAAAATGAAAATTACAAAACATTCTTTTTCCTATTGCATTTTTCGGCGTGCTTTGCTATTATAGTATTATAGCCATATTGTCTAATGTTAAATATAAACAGGAGTTTAAACTATGTCCCAAGAAAAAGAAAATAATTTTGTAGATATTATTAAAGCTTTATTTTCCCCGACAAAAGAGGAAAACAAAAATAATGAAGGCGGTGCAGTATTCTTAAAGCTTTTTGAAAATCTGCCTGCTGCAGTTTATGCTCGTGATAATAAAAGGAATCTTCTTGTTGCTTCCGAAAGAGCGAAAGAAATTCTTGGGCTTACAAACTCCAAAAGTCCAAGTGTAATGTCAAAAGAATATATAGAAAAAGATGAAGACCTTGATAAAACAGTATTAAACAAACAAAAACCTTTTGAAGAAAATATTACTTATATTAATTCTCAAAACCATACCCGTATTGCAACAATTAAAAAAATCCCGCTTGTTTTAAAAGGCAAAAAACCGACAGTAGTTTTAACAATGATTGCAGATAATACTGAACGTGCCTCAAAAGAAGCGGAAATTATAAATTCAAAAGACCTTCTTAAAAGTATTTTAGATAATGCCCCTATGGCAATTTATACGCGCGGTGCTTCCGGCGGTTTAACTTTCTGGAATAAAAAGACAATGGAACTCTTTGAAGATGATGAAGAAACCGTCGCCCGCCCCGGTGCCCACCCTATGCAAGATAAACAAGAAGTGGCAAGTTATCAAACACGTGAAGAAGAAATTTTACGTGAAGGTAAAGTGGTCATTTATCCGCGTGAGCCATATACAACCAGGAACGGAAATAAATTAATGCTTCACATAACAAAAATTCCAATACCAGCATCAGGTGATGCTCCGGAATGCGTGCTTAGTATTGTCCAAGATATTACCGAAAGTTATTTGCAAGAACAGGAAAATATAAAGAATCAAACCTTGATTCAAACCATTTTAAATAATGCCCCGCTTTCAATCCATGCAAGGGACAATGACGGTAATATTATTTTCAGAAACAAAAAATCAAGTGAAGTGCATGGCTTTAAATTAGGTGATGTACCGCATGAAAGCCCGGAACAAGTGGATTTTTATCTTAGGCGTGAACAGAGTATCTTTAAAAATAAAAAAGTTGTCGTTTTGGGGGAAGAAGAATATACAGGTAATGATGGTAAAAAGCGTATACTTCGTTCTATTAAAGCCCCTATCTATGATAAAAACGATAAACCTTTGATGATTGTTACTATTACGGAAGATGTTACCGAAAAACATAAACAAGAACTAGAAGTATTGCATACTAAGAACTTTTTAAATGAAATCATTGATAATTTGCCTGTTGCTTTGTATGCTAAAGATTATGACGGTAAATATATTTTATGGAATAAGAAAAGTGAGGAAATATTCGGCAAAACGGCAAAAGAGGTCTTGGGTAAAAAACATTACAGCGATTCTCTAAACCCCGAACAAATGGAATTTATTTCTATGCAAGACAGCAAAGTTTTTGATATGCGCAAAGAACTTGATATCCCACAGGAACTTATTTCCACCCAAAGTGGTGCAATAAAAATTATGCATACCGTAAAAATGCCTTTGTTTTATGAAGACGGTAGTCCGCATTGTTTGCTTGGTATTTCCGAAGATATTACCTTAAAAACCAAAATGGAAAAACAAGTTTACGAAGCAAAAACACAATATTCATTATTGGTTGAAAATTGCAGGGAAGGTATTTTAATTATTGAACAAGGTAAAATATCTTTTGCAAATAAGACATTTTTGACTGCCTTAAACTATAACTTGTTGGATGTAGAAAATAAACAATTCTTAAATTTTGTAGCCAAAGGCAATAAAGGTTTAGCAGAAGAATTTTATGATAAGATAAGCACACAAACTGCATCACAAGATTTCGTTACTATAAAATTTCAAGCAAAAAATGAAGATATGGTGGAGTTTGAAACTTCCGGTATCAGGGCAAAATATTTGGGTAAAAGGATTGTAATTTTATTTTTAAGGAATATTACCAGTGAACTTCGCCAAGAAAGCGAAGGTAAAAAGAACAAAGATACAAAGTTTAGGTTTGCCTTTGATTCTTTAGCTACTCCCCAGGTAATTTTACAGCAAAACGGATATATCTATGATATGAACCAAGCTGCACGGCGGTTGCTTGGTTTTACTCCTGAAGACAGGCCGCTGTACGGCAGTATTTTTATAACCCCCGGTTTCCCTTTACAAGCGCGCAAGGCCTTGGAAGAATTAAAACCTTTTAACTTTGAAGGCGTAATTGATTTTGACCGCATTAAAAAAACCGTTCCGGAAATTGTCAAAAAAGGCAGTTTAAAATTGTCAGTAAAAATGAACCCTTTTAATGTAAGGAAAGGGGGGGACGGTAAAGAAACTGCGGATTTCCTTTTAGAATTTTTGCCTTTAGATGATAAAACTATCGGTTCTGAGGAAATTTCCTCCTCCCTTGCGTGGAGTGATATTTTAAATTATAAGGACGGTGCTTTACTTTGCTCCAAAGACGGCAGTATTATTAAATCTAATAAGGAAGCGGAAAAAATATTAGGCAAAGATATATCATTTTTAAAGAAACATAATATCGCAGATATCTTCACCAAACAGGATGCGGTTTACCTTAAAAAAGATATTGAGGAACTTTATAATCAAGGTACATTATCAAGCAGAGAGTATGTTTTAGCCAAAACTTACGGTGGGCTTACTTTGGAATGTGAGGCCGTACTTGCTAAAGAAAATAATTTTATTCTATCTTTTAGAAATAATACAGGCAAAAAACAGCTTTTGGAAGTACTAGATGAAAGAACTGCCCATAATGAAGCCCTAAAGCGTTGTTTGGGTGGTGCTATGCTTGAATGTTTATTAAAAGACAGTAAAGGTAAATTAATCCTTTCTAAATTTACTACTGCCTCCCCGGAAGCTTGTTCTTTAACAGGATATAACCGCCAAGAACTTCTAAAACTTACTTTAAAAGATATGCTTTGTAAACCTTATGAAAATAATGAGGAAGAAAAACAAAAAATAATTTCACTCTTAGAAAATTATGCCACACTTTTAACAGACAATAAAACCGTTACATTTGAAACGCAAATATCTTTTAAAGAACGTCAGACAATTTGCCAACTCACTATGGCATTATATAAAACTGCCGGCGAAAGCAGAATTGTTATAATCTTAAAAGAAATAGCAAAAGAAATTGAAATAGCCAACAACCTTAACCAAACCAATAAAGAACTTGAAGGCATTAAGGAATGCCTTGAAGGTGCTTATTTAAAACTTGACGAAAACGGCACTGTAATTTATTACACAACAGGTAAAAATAAACGCCTTGCCGGTTTAAATTCAAAAGATATATTGCATAAAAAATTAGAGGACTTTTTAACTAAAAAAGATGCTAAAGCTATTTATGCTAATTTGCAGGATTCTTTGCGCAGTAATTCAATAAACCGCGGTACTTTTACCCTTAAAAAGGAAGATAAGGAATATAATTATGAATATTCTTTATCAGCTTTGCAAGGGGAAAATACGGTGCAAATGTTTATAAGTAATATCAACAAACGCCAAGGTTTTGAAAATAAAGTAAAACATTTATATATGCTTTCAAACCGCGCCGATACTTCTTTTGTGGAGAATATGGATTCAATATTAAATTACGGTAACGAAATCTTTAACTCTGAAGCAGCTTTGATTTGCCATTTTACCGGTAACGATAAAGAAGGTATTTTAGTGAATTATGTTACCGATAATAAAATTAAATTGGAACAGAATACAGAATTTAAAGTAGGCGCTTGTTTAAACGATATTTTAAATGGTAATATCGTTGCCGTTCCGGATTTAAAAGAATTTTCTTGCAAAGGTTGTTTGCACGATAAACACAAATTGCGCGCTATACTTGCAGCCCCATTATCAATTAAAGGTAAAATAGAGGGCATTATATGCTTTGTCAGTACAAAGAAAAATGAGATGCAAATTACCGAACAAGAGGAAAATTTACTATCTTTTATCGCTAGTTTAATGAGTATGTCCCTTGAAACACGCCGTGCTAAAAAGGCAACCATTAACAGTTTGGCAACTATGCGGCACTTGATGAAAACTTTGGATGTCCCGGCTTTTATTACGGATGAAGAATTAAATATTAAAAATGCAAATGCAAGTTTATGTTCATTATTTGATATTTATTCACCTTCGGAAATAGAAGATAAAGAAGTATTTTCTTCTTTTGCATTTGATAAACAAAAAGCAATTGAAGATTTTGAAAGCTCAAGTGAAACTTCCAAAGGCGGTGTTTTTGACTTCATTTTTGAAGTTAAATTACCTAATTTGAAACGTTTGCATTTACTTTGGCATGTTGTAGAAATTAAAGATGGGCGCGGTAGAATACGCGGATATATGTTTGCATCCGAAAGTGTTAGGGATTTTGAGGTTTTAAATTCATCTTCTGCAAATCATATTTATTAGTTTAAGTTCTATGATTTGACTTTGTTTGATTATAATGTTATCCTTTATGTAGTAAGTATTAAAACGAGGTGTATATGTCTAATTATGTAGAAGAAGTAATAGAATCAGTAAAAAAGAAAGATCCTGCCCAGGCTCTTTTCCATCAGGCGGTTGAAGAAGTTTTAACTACTTTAAAACCTGTTATTGATGCCGATCCGAGATATAAAAAATATTCCGTTTTAGAGCGTATGGTTGAACCGGAACGCGTCATTATGTTCCGTGTACCTTGGCTTGACGATAAAGGTGTTATGCAAGTTAACCGTGGCTATCGTGTACAGTTTAATAGTGCAATCGGACCATACAAAGGCGGTATGCGTCTACACGAAAGTGTTACACTTGCCAGTTTAAAATTTTTAGGTTTTGAACAAACATTTAAAAACTCCTTAACCGGTTTGCCTATGGGTGGCGGTAAAGGCGGTTCAGATTTTGATGCCCGCGGCAAAAGCGAAACGGAAGTTATGCACTTCTGCCAAAGCTTTATGTCTGAATTATATCGCCATATCGGTGAAAATACAGACGTTCCCGCAGGTGACCTTGGTTGCGGCGGCCGCGAAGTCGGCTATATGTTTGGGCAATATAGGAAACTTGCAAATAAATTTGTCGGTGTATTTACCGGTAAAGGCATAAGTTTCGGCGGCAGCTTAATCAGACCTGAAGCAACAGGTTTCGGTGTTGTATATTTTGCCCAAGAAATGCTTAAACTTAAAGGTGAAGATTTTAAAGGTAAAGTTTGTATTATTTCCGGTACAGGTAATGTCGGTATACATACCGCACAAAAACTTATGGAACTTGGTGCAAAAGTTGTCGGTTTTAACGATTATGACGGTGCTGTTTATGATAAAGACGGCCTCGATCAAGAAAAACTTGCCTTCCTTAAAGAACTTGTTTTCGTTAAACGCGGTAGCTTAAGGGAATATGTAAAGAAGTTTACAAAAGCCGAATTCCACGAAGGTAAAAAGACCTGGTTTATACCTTGTTATGCTGCTTTCCCGACTGCTTGCGAAAATGAACTTAAAGATGAAGATGCCGCAATGTTAATCAAGAATGGTGTTAAACTCGTCTGCGAAGGTGCAAATATGCCTTGCACTTTGGGTGCAGTTAAACAATTCCAAGATGCAGGTGTCTTGTATTCCCCCGGTAAAGCATCAAATGCAGGCGGCGTGGGTGTGTCAGGTTTGGAAATGACACAAAACTCCATCCGTTTATCTTGGTCTGCTAAAAAAGTTGATGAAGAACTTCATAATATTATGGTACATATTCACAACTCTTGCGTTGAAGCCGCAAAAGAATACGGTATGCCGGGTAACTATTTAGCCGGTGCAAATATTGCCGGTTTCAAGAAAGTTGCAGAAGCCATGATTGCACAAGGTTTAGTTTAGTTTTAACTAATGGCAATAAAAAAGGCGCTCAACCGAGCGCCTTTTTTAATCGGAATGTTTTGCAATTTAAGTTTTTTGCTGGCGGTGTCTTTTTGGTAAATTTTAGTTTTTCTTTTCCTAGAGTACCGAGATGTCGCTTCGCTCCACGTTCTTCTTGGTACACGTCGTCAAAGAGAAAACTAAAATTTCCTCAAAAATACTTGCCAGGTTTGCGCGCACGGTTTGGCTTTATTGTTTGTACTGTTTATGGAATAGGGCAACTTTTTATATTTTTCTTGATTATAATTTCGTTTTGTTGGTCTACTTCTATATTATATTCCAACCAATTTGTTTTATCCTCACAAAGATTTCTATAAGAATAAAGTTTATTTCCGTTTTGTAAAGTATATTCGTTTATGGGGATTCCGTATTTCTGTACATAGGAGTCAAAATCTATAGGAGGGCAAGAACTAATAGTATCTACTTTGACTATAATATTTTCAGGTGAAACTTCCTCTTTTACTATCTTGTTCCAACCTTGTGTCTTACCTTGAGGAGTAGTACAAGATTTCTTATATGTGTAAAGTGTATTTCCATTTTGCAAAGTCTGTTTATCCGTAATTTGTGCGCCAAAAGGGCATCCGCATTTGTTAAAATCTTTTCCTACCAAATTAAAGCAACAACCTGCCAGAACACTTAGTGCCAATAAAGACAACATATATTTTGTTTTCATAAAAACCTCCTGAGTTTTCTTATTATTTTCCTATATTATAGCAAAAATATTTTATTGCAAACGAAATTCTTTTTTGCTACTATATTTAAAAGGAGATTTATTTTAATGTAAGCCGGAAAGCGGCTTAAAAAATTTTAATCTGTTTTTGGAACCGTATAAGGAATACGGCGACTGTTAGAAATAACAGACGAAGACGATCCAAGAGCAGTCGTTATAAAAGTACAAAATAGGCGGACTAATTACCCGTTTGTTTTGTACTTAATGTTTGCCGTTTTTAACTAAACGGCAAACTACGGCTGTTATTGTGAAAGTCGCGTCTTCGTCTTAAGCAATGATAGCCGTTCTCAATTAACTTCATATCAATCACCTCCAAAAACAGTTTAAAAAACTTGGAGGAAAAAATGAAAAGAGAAAATGTAGTAAAGAAAGCAGTAAAAAGTAATAATGGGTTCACACTAATTGAATTATTAGTTGTTGTACTCATTATCGGTATACTTGCGGCAGTAGCTTTGCCGGGGTATAGAAAAGCGGTGGAAAAAAGCAGGGTTTCCGATGCCATTACCACTATGCAGGCAGTAGCAAAGAGCGAACACGGATGGTATCTTAACAATAACAGTTATACCAAAGATTTCGCTAATCTTGATATTGACTTAAGCGGAACGATAAATAACGGTGCATTGGCAACAGAGTTTTACACTTATGAACTGATAGACACAGGTATTATAGCCGATAGAAATAACGGTGAATATACCATATATAAAGATTATGACAGCCAACAAATATTATGCAATCCCGGGACCCATTATATATGTCAAGATTTAGGAGCATTTACCAAAGTACCGTGTGAAAAAGTAGGGATGACTTGGGCGAACACAAACAGCACTTGTTATGTAGATGAAGAAGCCAGGTGTAAAGGATTATATGAT
>JAZUPU010000049.1:0-2325 GCA_045605325.1 Elusimicrobiaceae bacterium | reverse complement strand
AGAAAGCGTATTACCGTTTTACGATGGATTAGAGCAGATACGCAAGAAATAGAGCGGTTGCGGCTGCATTTGCAGAGGACTAGTAATCTAGGGCTATGCCCGCATATGAAAAACCCCCGGCTTCGCCGGGGGATATTTATTATAATGTTTTAAAGGAGAATTTATGAATATTGGATGTCTAGGTGTAATTGTTTTATGGTTACTTATAATGATGGGTTTTTTCGTATTTTTTTCCCCTTTAATTATTTTTATAATTGCGACGATATGTATATTTAAAATAATTTGTTTGTTAATAGATAAAAATTGGAAAGAAATTTTTAAATGGTTAATTTTATTATTAATAACAATATTATTTTTATTGTATGGAAAAGTTTTTTATAAAGGTTCTAAAACAGGTTATTCTAGTAATACCGAAATAGAACAAATTACGGATAATTCTTTACAGCAAAGACCTGAAACACAAAAAGAAACTGTACCGCCTGCACCTGTCGGTCCAAGCGAAATATAAAATATTTAGCAGTAACAAAAAACTACCACTAATTTAATTAGCGGTAGTTTTTTGTAAAAATAAACCCCCGGCTTCGCCAATGGATATTTATTTTTACGACGATAAAATTTTACTTGACTATTTTTTTTTACTAAAATATATATGTAGCTAAAAAAATACTATAAAATATAATAAGGAGAAATAACATATGAACAAAAAAGCTTTCACACTTTTAGAATTATTAGTAGTTGTTTTAATTATAGGGATTTTAGCTGGGATTGCACTTCCACAATATAAAAAAGCGGTATTAAGAAGTCGTATAATTCCTTATTTTCCTGTTTTATCCTCAATTAAACAGAGTCAAGAATCGTTTTATTTAACACATAGTAGATATGCAAGTAGGTTAAATGATTTAGATATACAGTTACCTGCTAGTTGTGTCCCAATAGGAACTAGCGGAAACATCGTTGCTTGTTCTTCAAATAATATTATGATTGATAACTATTTAATTAATAGTGATAATTCTCCAGGTGCAGGTATAATTTTTCGCCATTGTCCCGGATTTGCGAATCAATTTGAAAAATGTAGAACAACAACGGATGTTCAAATTGTTTATTACTTTTCATTGTTTTTTGTTGATAATCTAAGAAATAAACGACGTTGTGAACCTAAGACGAGCAAAGCTCAAGAACTTTGTAATTGGTTCTTGAATAACGGAGATGTAGATTTAATTGGAATAGGTTACTAGAAAAGACCAATAAAAATATATTGTAAGATAATATTTGGGCACGATGCAGGGCTCTAGTTTTCAAATTTAAAATATCTCCTTATACTCCTCTATATTTTGTTGAAGAGAGTGAGAAAAATGAAGTAAATTTTTTAAACACGAACCCAACATATATACAAACCTAGCAAGTATTTTAGAGAAATTTTAATTTTTGACGGCATAAAATAAAACTAAACCGTCTACACAAACCTATCAATTATTTTTTAAATAATTTCAACTTTTCTTTAATGATGTGTACCAAGAAGTAAAACAAGCGGAGCGATTTCGCACTGCTCTAGAAAAATTAAAATTAAAATTAGAAAAAACAATAGGAGTGAAATTTATATCCCCTCCACTTGCAAACTATTAACTAATTAAATATAATTAGTTTAGGGGGGTAAGTATGAGAACAATAACAAAAATAGTATTAATAATAGTTCTAATTACTTTAGCTTATTCAATAGCAAAACTTATAAGCGCAAAAACAACAAAACAACAAACAACAACTGTTAGGGTTTTTTCTACGAACAAACAAAAAACACAAAGCAGTCAAAATACAACTGTGCAGCCGACAATATCGCAAACAACGCAAGTTCCGCCAACACCTGATACACCAAACGCACAAGGTTTATATCAGGCAGATGAAATATTAATTGACGGTCAAGGTAATGCCGGCTCAAATTATATTGATATAACTTCAGATACGCCTATAACACCGCAACAGCAAAATAATGCCAGCACACAAAACAATAATTATAACGACGGTAACAGCGGTGCTTATGCTCAAGCATCAGTTACGATAGACCATAACAATAATACCAGTACATCGGCGCAAACTTATGCACCGGGCGAACCTGCCTTTGAAGTTATTAACGGAAATTAAACCTTAAAAATTGTTGTTTACTATAATTTCTCTCCCCTTTGCTTGTAAGGGGGAGAGAAATTAATTGTAAAAATAAACCCCCGGCTACGCCGGGGTGTTGATAAAAAGGTTCCACCTATGCCTACGACATCAAAACTCCTTGTGCTATAATTAAATTACCTGTGACAGCAGGTAATTTAAAGCACAAGG
>JAZUPU010000048.1:0-30360 GCA_045605325.1 Elusimicrobiaceae bacterium | reverse complement strand
TTATTTCGATATCAAGGTTAGTAAAGTCCTTAGTATAACTGTTGTTTGTAAGATAGCAGCCATGCTCACTCTTTGCTACTGCCTGCATAGTGGTAAGGGCATCGGAACCCCTGCTTTTTTCAACAGCTTTTCTATACCCAGGCAAAGCTACTGCCGATAGTATACCGATAATGAGTACAACAACTAATAATTCAATTAGCGTGAAGCCCATTTTATTTACTGCATTTTTTCTTTTCATTTTTCTTTCACCTCATTTGATTTCTACTTCTTATTTTTGTTTTACAACAAAATTGTTTTTTAAGTATTTCTTTGTTTTCTCAGCCAATAAAAAACGGCTGATATATCAAGCCAATGCAATAACCTAATATAATAGCCGTGGTTTATCTAATATAAAATTGATAAACGCTCGGCAGAAAGCCATAAAGGAGCGACCTCTATCACTTTCTGCCTGTAACGCTATTTTTGGTTTTGCATTGTGCCTGTTAGGCTTGTCTTTCGACTACCAAAAATATTTTCAAATTGTTTTAAGCCGACATTTAACGGCCAACATAAAAATAATACTCCTTTTGAAAATAATAACAATTTTTTATTACCTTGTAAATAGCAAAAGGCCAGGAATTATAAAAATATGTTAAAATTATTTTATGGCTGTTACGGAATCAAAAGAAAATTATTTGGAAATTATACATATTTTGTCTAAAGAGCGAAAAGAGGTACACGCAATTGATATTGTAAACTATCTCGGTTTTACTCGGGCAAGTGTAAGTATTGCTTTAAAAGCTCTCAAGGATGAGAAATATATTTCCGTAGATGATAAATTACATATAACTTTAACCCCGAAAGGTAAGTCAATAGCCAAAAAGGTGTATGATAAGCATCAAACACTTTCCACTTGGTTTATGTTTATGGGTGTAGATGAAGAAACCGCCCTTAAAGATGCCTGCAAAATAGAACATATAATATCGGAAAAGAGCTTTCAAGCAATTAAAAAGTTTCTTAAAAAATAGGAAAGCTACAGAAAATAATATTTGCCGGCTAATTCTTTTTGGTAAATTTTGATTTTTCAGCTCCTAAAGTACCGAGAGTCGCTCCGCTCCCGTTCTTCTTTGTACTTGTCGTCGCAGAAAAAATCAAAATTTCCTCAAAAATACTTGCCAGGTATATGCACACGGTTTGGCTTTATTTTATTCCGTCATATAAAAATCAAAAATCATCTTAAATTCGCAAGTGTGTTTTGCGCGTTTGTGTACGGTATGCGGAACGTAAACACGTAAAAATAAAGTATAATATAAGTATGATAAACGAAAAATTACCCCCACAAGCACTCGACGCTGAAATGGCCCTGCTCGGCTCTATGATGATTGAACAAGATGCCCTTGAGCGCGCTATAAGTATAGTTAGCGTAGAACATTTTTATAAAACCGCACATCAAAAAATCTTTAATGCTATGAAAAATTTAGCAACTAAAGATCAGGCAGTTGACCTTATTACATTAACCGAAGAATTAAAAAAAGAAGGTTTTTTAGCCGAAATCGGCGGGGAAAGGTATTTGGCGGAACTTATGTCAAAAGTTTCCACCGCGGCGCATGTCGAACACTATGCAAAAATCGTCTATGATACCGCTATGGTGCGCGAGCTTATTAAAATTTCCACCTCAACCGTAGAAAATTGTTATAAAAATGTTGAACAAGATCCCTCTGACCTAATTGACGAAGCGCAAGGCAAACTCTTTTCTTTAAACCAAAAGCAGGAAAGGCAGGGCTTTGTATCAAGTAAAGATATGGCACACGAGGTAATGGAGCAAATTGAAAAACTTATTATAGATAAAAACCCCATCAAAGGTGTTCCTACCGGCTTTAATGAATTTGATACTATGACCGGCGGTTTAAGGAAAGGCGACCTTATAATTTTGGCAGCCCGTCCTTCTCAAGGTAAAACCGCTATGGCTTTAAATATTATTCAAAATGCGCTGGATAAAGGTTTCCCTGTTGCATTATTCTCTTTAGAAATGGGGCGTTACCAAATTTACCAAAGGATGGTTTGCACCGCCGCACAAGCAAGTTTACATAATGTAAGCACAGGAGTTTTCCAAAAATCAAGATGGCGCGAACTCGCCGCAAAAGTCCAAAAACTCGGCGAACAAAAATTATTTATAGATGATACCCCCGGCGTAACTATAACCGAAATCCGTATGCGCGCACGCCGCCTCGCCCGTGAACTGCAAAAAGAAAAAAAGGAACTTGGGCTTATAGTGATTGACTATATCGGTTTGATTAGAAGCGGTAAGGCAAAAGTGGAATCCCGCCAACAAGAGGTCTCTGAAATTTCAAGAATGTTAAAAGAACTTGCAAGAACGATGAATGTTCCTGTCCTTGCGCTTTCCCAACTTAACAGAAATACCGAAAAGGGGCGTGCAGATAACCGCCCGCAACTTTCGGATTTAAGGGAATCCGGCTCTATTGAACAGGATGCCGATGTCGTTGCCTTAATACACCGCGAAGGTTATTATAAGTGGAACGACGAAACTTTAAAAAATAAAGCCAATTTGATTTTAGCAAAACAGCGTAATGGCCCCGTCGGAACTATTGACCTTAATTGGTACAGTGAGTATACTTTGTTTACTAACCCAGCTTTAGTAAGTGATGAGGCAGCAGCTGAAAACTTTGCCGCATCAAGCGATATACCGCTATGACAATACCAATCCTGCGCCCGACAGTTGCGGAAATAAACTTAAATGCTTTAAAAAATAATATTTTAAAAGCAAAAAGTTTGATTTCCGAAAGGGCGCAAGGTAACCCAAAAATTCTGTTGCTTGCAAAAGCAAATGCCTATGGGCATGATTCGGTACTTGTTTCAAAATATGTACAAGATAATAAACTTGTAGATTTTTTGGGTGTTGCTTCCATTGAAGAAGGTATGGTATTGCGCCAAAAAGGTATAATTTTGCCTATTCTGGTACTTGGCAGTATTTGGCCTTTTGATTGTTTTGAGTATGCAATAAAAAATAATCTTTCAGTAACTGTGGCGAGTGTTAAAGCAGCTAAATTTTTGGCAGAACTTTCAGCTAAATTAAAACTCAAGGCATACGCACATATTAAGCAGGAAACAGGTATGAACCGTATTGGCTCGCGTCGCCCTGCTGCAATAGAAATTCTTAAAATTTTAAATGAAGCCCCTTTCGTAGAAGTACAAGGAACTTTTAGCCACTTCGCAAATGCAGCAAGCAAAGAATATTCTTTACAACAATATAATTATTATACCGAACTTTTGGAAGAAGCAAAAAGTAAGAATCTGAAAGTAGGTATCAGGCATTTGGCTGCCTCACAAGCATTTTTAAATTACCCTCAAGCTCAATTTGATATGGTGCGCCTTGGGCACCTTGCGTATGGTTTGGAGAAAGGTTTTGAGCCGGTTTTGTCCTTAAAATCAAAAGTTGTATTTATAAAAGATGTAAGGGAAAATGTCAAAATCGGTTACGGCGGAACATTTATTACCAAAAGGCCTTCAAAAATTGCTACTATACCTATAGGGTACGGTGACGGTTACCCGCGCGCTTTATCAAATAAAGCGGAAGTTGAAATTTTGGGTAAACGCTGCCCGCAAATCGGAAATATTACTATGGATATGATGATGGTAGATATTACCGAACTTGGGGATATTAAAATCGGCACCGAAGTAACATTAATCGGCAAAAATTTAACTGCTTTGGAACTTGCCGAAAAGTGCGGAACTATTGACTATGAAATTTTGACTGTTTTAACGCGCCGCGTTCCGCGTATTGGGGTTTTATAGGGGTTCAAATGTTTAAAAAATTCGGAAAATTTTTAATTTTCTTTTTTACTCAATTCGGTCAAGCGGCTGAAATGATAAAGGATGCCTTCTTTTGGTTTATTAAAACCCCGCTTGAAGTATCGCAAACTTTACAACAAATAGTAAAAATCGGCGTTGAAAGTATACCTGTTATTTTGATGACAGGTTTATTCGTAGGTATGGTGCTTGCTTTACAGGCAGGTAACACTATGCAAAGTATTTTAAGCGAACCGCTATACATCGGTTTACTTGTCAGCTTTTCTTTAGTGCGTGAACTTGGACCGGTCTTATCTGCCTTCGTAATATCAGGCCGTGCAGGTGCTGCCGTCACGGCGGAAATCGGCACAATGAAAGTAACCGAACAAATTGATGCTTTAAGCACACTAGGCACAAATGCAATAAGATATTTAGTTATTCCGCGTTTAATTGCTTTTACAATTTCTATTCCTATTTTAGCTTTGTTTGCAGATATTATGGGTATTTTTGGCGGTTTTCTTGTGAGCGTTAACGGTTTAAGTGTTCCTTCCCAAACTTATTGGAACGATATTACCACATATTTAGGTATTGATGATTTGATGCACGGTTTAATTAAGGCCTTTGTTTTTGCCTTTTGTATCGGCGTAATTTGCTGTTATAAAGGGCTTAATACAAGGGGCGGTGCGGAAGGTGTCGGTAAAGCTACCACAGGGGCTGTGGTTGTAAGTATGGTAATGATTTTAGTTGTTGATTATTTCTTAACTGCAATTTTGCACGCTTTCGGGGTTTAATATGATTAAGATAGAAAATCTAAAAAAACATTTTGGACCTAAACATATTTTAAACGGCGTTAATCTAGAAATTAAAGACGGCGAAGTTACAACTATTATCGGCGGGTCCGGTACAGGTAAAAGCACTTTGATTAAATGTATTATCCGCTTGCTTGAGCCGGATGGCGGTAAAATTATTGTAGACGGCAAAGATATTACACATATAAATAATGAATTTGAACTTGCAAAACTTCGCAAAAGTTTTGGATATTTATTTCAGGAAGGCGCTTTGTTTGATTCTTTAACCGTAGGGGAAAATGTAACTTTCGGTTTAAAATATTTAACCGATACTCCGAAAAGCGAATATGCCAAAATCGCTAAAGAAAAATTGGCACTTGTTGGCTTAAAAGATATTGAGCATTTACGCCCTTCGGAACTTTCCGGCGGTATGAAAAAGCGTGTTTCACTGGCGCGTGTTTTGGCGACAAACCCCAAAGTTATTTTATATGATGAACCAACAAGCGGTTTAGATCCTATAATGTCAGAAATCATCAGTCAATTAATTTTAGATTTAAAACATAAACTAGGCGTTACATCAATAGTAATTACACACGATATGAAAAGCGCCTTTGAAATTTCAGATACACTTGCTATGCTTTATGAGGGTAAAGTGCAGCTTGCAGCTTCAAAGGATGAGTTTAAGAAAACGCAAAACCCTTATGTGAAACAATTTATTGAAGGTTCGGCAACAGGGCCGATACAGATGAAAATATCAAATTAAAGAGGTATTTATGAGTACAGAAACTAAAGTAGGTTTATTTACTTTTATAGGAATAGTAATATTCGGCACTTGTTTATTTGTTTTGGGCAGTTTTTCAATAACAAAGGGCTATGATATAATTGTTCATTTTCAAGATGTTTCCGGTTTACCTGCAAAATCAAATGTCCGCTTAAACGGTGTTGAAGTCGGTAAAGTCAAAGAACTAAAACTTGATGGTGGCGAAATTTTGGCTATACTCAAAATAAATGAGGGCGTAGTTATTTACAAAAATTCAAAATTTGCAATAGCCGCAACAAGCTTAATCGGCACAAATTATTTGCAAATTGAGCAAGGTAATCCTCAAAGCGGTATTTTAGAGCCGGGGGCGCATGTAACAGGGCTTAGTTTACCGTCAATTACCAATATGATAACAGAGGCATTAAATTCCATACAGGATTTAACTGCCGGTATTAGTGATAATGGTAAATTCGCAGAAGATTTAAATGTAACCCTTGAAAATTTGCGTAATCTATCTGGAAACTTAAATGATTTGATTTTTTCCTTAAGACCTTATTTAACTAAATCAATGCAAGATGTTAGTGAACTTACAAAGGCATCAAATGCAGTTATGCAGGATTTGCAAACAGGCAAGGGTTTATTTCCGGCATTAGTTTCAGACGAAAAAATGAAGGAAGATGTTGAACAAACTTTAGCTAATATCAAACAAGTTTCTGCGGATGCAAAACAATTTATAGGTCAAATTGCAAAGTTCAAAATTTTCTGGCTTTATGATGCTTATTATCAGCCAAAAGGCGGGATTGGTACGTCTGATTTATTTGTTAAATTTGTGCCGGGTAACGGTTTCACTTATTATAGTGCCGGTATTGCGAACTTGGGTAATAAAGATAATTTACCGAAAAACGATAAGGACTTTAGGGACTATAACCAAATTGATGCTCGCTTAGGTGTTTATAATCAATGGGGAGATTTGGCTGTGGGTATGATTCGCGGTTCCGGCGGTGTTAGGGCTGCAGTTAAACCATTTTATAAAGCTGATAATTTTATTGTTAAGAATTTTAGCTTATACGGTGAAGCAACTGACTTTGGCAGAAAGCGCGTTATTAACGGCAGAATGTTTGATAAGCCATTTTATGCAGTCGGCGCACAGGCCTGGTTTAGTAAGAATTTCGGTCTTAATGTTAGATATAATGATATTGCTGAGGCATCTGCTTTCCAAGTGGGTGCGAACTTATCGTTTGAAGACAAGGAACTTGCATCCTTGCTTGGCCTTGCAAGTATGGCAAAATAGGTGATTTATGAAATTTAAAACGGTTTATACTTGTCAAAAATGCGGGTTTAATTCCCCGAAATGGTTGGGGCGTTGCCCGGATTGCGGGGAGTGGAATAGCTTTGCCGAAGAAGTTATTCAAGAAGAATCAAAAACCGCAAAAACTAAAAAATCTTTTACGGAATTTTCTTCAGAAATTACCCCTCTAAAAGAGGCAAGCGCAAAAGAAGAAAAACGTACCGCAACAGGTATATCTGAATTCGACCGCTTAACTTCAGGCGGTCTTGTTGACGGGCAAATAACTTTGCTTGCAGGTGCGCCGGGTATCGGTAAAAGCACATTGATGCTTCAGCTTGCATCTGCTTTATCAAAAAATAAAAAAGTTTTGTATATTTCAGGCGAAGAGTCATTAGAACAAATTGCATCCCGTGCAAAACGCTTAAAAGCAGATGGGGAAAATATTTTTTTACTGTCTGAAACAAATATCCAGCGCATTTTGGAAGCAATAAAAAAAGTTGCACCGCAGGTCTTGATTATTGACTCAATCCAAACGGTTTATCATCCGGAATTTAATTCCGCATCAGGCACTTTAAGCCAAGTGCGCGAAAGCGCAGGGGAAATTTTGCGTGCGACAAAACCGACAGGTATTATAACCTTTATTTTAGGTCACGTCACTAAAGACGGCGCGCTTGCCGGACCGAAGGTCTTGGAACATATGGTTGATACTGTTTTATATTTTGACAGTGATTCCGATAACATTTTGCGCATACTCCGTGCACATAAAAACCGCTTTGGCTCAACTTCTGAAATTGCTTTGTTTAAAATGACTGCAACAGGGCTTGAAGATGTTTTGGATGCAAGCGCGTATTTTGCGCAAACTTCACGCAGTAAAAAAATAATCGGCAGGGCATTTTCTATCGCTCTTGAAGGCACACGCCCGATTTTGACGGAAGTGCAGGTTTTAACATCCGTAACGCATTTTCCATACCCTCGCCGTATAGCAACGGGGCTTGATTTAAACCGCTGCCAAATGCTGCTTGCCGCGCTTGAAAAACATATCGGCTTAAATTTAGATAATAAAGATGTTTACATTTCTCTAACGGGCGGCACAAAAATTAATGATCCATCTTTGGACCTTGCAATTTGCGCTGCGGTAATAAGTTCAGTTAAAGATAAACCGATTTCAGGTACTTCCGCATTTATCGGGGAAGTCGGCATTTTGGGGCAAGTGGCACCTGTACCTTTAACCGAGCGCCGCATTAAAGAGGCCGCGCGCCTTGGTATGAAGGAAATCTTTACACCTATTTTAAAGGAAACCCCAAAAGAAAAGATTGAGCAGTTAGAAGATCTTTACACCCTATCCGTTAAATTGTGATTTATTGTAATTTTAGGATTGATTTTACAATTCCTGCCCTTTAAATGTGCGGGCGGCCCGGTAGCAAAAAAGCATTGCCGGTATCAAAAATGTTATGGCAATAGAAACTGCTAACTGTAAATCAAACATTTGCGATATTTTACCGATAGTAAATGGGGAAAGGGCATCCCCTAAAGCGTGAATTATAAAAATATGGAAGGCAAAAGCCATTGACCTTATTTTTAAGGAAGTTATGCTTATAATTGCCGCATTTAAACTCGTTTGCATAAAAACAAAACTCATTGCTATGCCAAAACAAAGCAAAGCAAGTGTTTGATTCTCACATAAAAGACCTAAAAGCCCAAAGGGTAAAGCAATAGCATAACCGAATAAAGTTGTATAGAAATATGCTTTCTTAGTAAATTTATGTAAAAAGTCCGCAAGCACACCGCCGCCTAAAGTACCAATTAACCCGGTAATAATTATCATTATCCCGAATTTCGTACCTGCCTCGGCAACAGTAAAATTGAAATATCTATGAAAATAGGTAGGCATCCACGCGGCAAGCCCGCCGAGCATAAAAGTTGCCATGGCTTCGGCAAGGCATACATAAACAAAACTTCTACTTTTAAAAAAATGTAGATAATTTGAAATCTTTATTTGCCCTTTTTCTTCTTGTGTAATTTTTCGTTTATCTTTAATGTAAATAAAAGCCCAAAAAGCCAGCAAGAAACCGGGGATAGATAAAAGGTAAAACGCCATACGCCATCCGTAATGTTGACCGATTACTCCGCCCAGTAAATATCCCAGCGCACTCCCAAGCGGCAAGGCAAGCCCTAAAATTGCAAGTATGCGCGCGCGATGGTTTTTATCAAAACCTTCGGCAGCAAGGGAAGGGGAAACACTTGTAAACCCTGCTTCTCCTACACCGATAAAACTGCGCGCAAGCGCAATATTATAAAAGTTTTTTGCCATACCTGTTAATGCTGTTGCGCCGCTCCATAAAACCGCGCAAACGGAAACCCAAATTTGCCTTGGAGATTTATCGGCAAAATAAGCAATTATGGGTGCAGTTAAGGTATAGACAATCATAAAAACAGAGCCAAGCATACCAAGTTGTCCGTCGTTTAAACCCAAGTCGTTTGAAAGCAATGGGAAAACTGCAAACAGTACTTGCCTGTCAATATAGTTAAATAAGTTAATTAAAAATAGAATTATTAAAATAATTTTTGGATTCATACTATATAATCCTTTTACAATATTTTACCTTATTTTATTGTATAATTTAATGGAGTACTTAAAGTACAGGTTATTATTTGGAAGCATAGGTTTGCCTATGCTGCGCTTTGTGGAGACATGAAGCACATATCCGTCCAAAATAACTAATTGCTTTATGTGTACATTTTTTGTATGCATAGGCGGTGGTTATTATTCTGGTTACGGATATGGCTTGGATAACAAACTGCCGCTTTTTTATTTGGTTTTACATTCGGTTTATTTTCCAAGCTCAAAATTTACAAGAGGTTTTTATGGAAAATAAAAAGGGTTTTACTTTGCTTGAATTATTAGTAGTTGTTTTAATTATCGGAATTTTAGCGGCAATTGCCCTGCCGCAGTATAAAAGAGTTGTAGAAAAATCAAGAATGGCGGAAGCGGTTACAAATGTCAAAGCCATAGCCCAAGCACAACAAAGGTATTATTTATTACATGGTGAATATGTTAGTTGCTTAGGTCTTAATTCTCTTGATTTAGATATAACTGGGACAAATGCTAAATATTGTTCTAACTGCCCATCTAAAAAAACAGATGATTTTATGTATAGTTCTGGTCCTTGTAATAGCGGAAGTGAAATCGCTATGGCACAACGTAATCCAGAAGGGTATAGATATATTGTGTATATAACTAAACATAATCCGAATAGAATTTCGTGTTGGTCATATTCAACAGCTTCCGATATCCAAAAAGAACTTTGCAATAAATTAAACCAACAAGGTTATTTATAACTTTCTTATTTGCCTTAAGGCCTCATATAAACAAATTGCGGCTGAGGTAGAAAGGTTTAATGATCGTACATCACCCGGCATAGGGATAGTATATAATTTATCGGCATATTTTGTATAAAATTCACGCGGAAGTCCACATGACTCGGAGCCGAAAATTAAATAATCGTCTTTCTCAAATTTAGCGTCCCACAAACATTTCTTGCCTTTTGTGGAAAAGAAAAACAAACGCGCGTTAGGGGGTAAATTGTCAAAGAATTCATCACAGGTAGGAATTAAAGTATATTTAAGTTTGGGCCAATAATCAAGACCGCTGCGCCTAATTTCCCTGTCGGAAATCTTAAAGCCGAGTTTTCCGACAAGGAATAAATGCGTATTTGTTGCCACGCATGTGCGCCCGATATTGCCTGTATTAAACGGAATTTCCGGGTTAATTAAAACGATATTCAAAGCGCACCTGCCGATTAAATTTCCCAGCGTACAAAGAGCGGCGTAAACGGATGAGGAACACAAGCATTAAACGGAATAATTCTTAAAGCATAATCTTGCCTGCCGCTGGTTTCCGGTGATATTTCAAGTTCATATTTATATATGCCGTTTTCTTGTTTAATAAGGTTCATTGACATATCTTTTGAACTTTCAAAAGCTCCGCCCATACCGCGTGTGCCGAGCTGTAATTGGACAACAACCTGTTCGGGCTTTAAACTGCCCAAAGTAACATCTGCGGTAATTTTAATTTTTTGACCGACAAAAACTTGGCTATCAAATTGACCTGTTGTATCTTTAATTGAAACTTGCGGCCAGTTATCAGCAATTTGTTTGCGCCAAGCAGCGACTTCGGCTGTTCTGCCTTTTGTATTTAAAATATTACCGTAGTAATGGGCTTTTGTGTAGAATTTATCATAATATTCCTGTACCATTCTATTTGTGTTAAAGAACGGAACAATTGCGGAAATTGAATCTTTCATCTTCTTTATCCACTTTTGCGGTAAGCCGTCGGCGTCGCGGTCATAATAAGTGGGTATAACTTCCTGCTCAAGTAAATTATAAAGGGCTTGGCTTTCAACTTCATCGCGTTCTTCATCGTCTTTATAACTATCAGCACCGGTTATGGACCAGCTAAAATCACAGGGACCGACTTCATCCCACCAACCGTCAAGGATTGATAAAGCCAAAGCACCGTTTAATGCTGCCTTCATACCGCTTGTGCCTGATGCCTCCATCGGTCTGATTGGGTTATTAAGCCATACATCAACACCTTGAACCATATAACGGGCAAGGTTCATATTATAATCTTCGGCAAAAACGATTTTACCGTTAAAGCGCGGGTCAAGCATATAAGTAAATATCTTTTTAATAAATTCTTTACCTGCGCTATCTGCCGGATGTGCTTTTCCTGCAAAAACGAACTGCACCGGTCTGTTTGGATTATTTACGATTTTTGCCAATCTCTCCGGATCTTTAAAAAGCAAAGTAGCGCGTTTATATGTCGCAAAACGACGGGCAAAACCGATAGTCAAAACACCTTCTTCCAAAACATTTGCAGCTTGCTTTGGTGTTCTTAAATTTGATTTAATGCGATATGCCTGCCTTACCATTTTTGCGCGGATATGCTTAATAAGTTTATCTTTACGCAAATTATGTGTTGCCCAAAGTTCAGCTGCCGGGATATCTTGCACTTTATTCCAATGTGTTTGGTCAAGTTCTTCCATAACTTTAGAGGAATTATTGATGTATTTTTTATACAAATCATTATGTTCGTGGCTTACCCAGCTTGCGGAGTGTACACCGTTTGTAATGCTTGTTATAGGTACTTCGTTAACATTTAAATTGGGCCAAACATCATGCCACATTTCGCGGGAAACTTTACCGTGCAATTTAGCTACACCGTTTAAATATGCTGAAAGTTTTAAAGCAAAAACAGTCATGCAAAACATCGGGGATTGCGGCGTTTCTTTACCATAGTCCAAAAATCTGTCCCAGCCGATACCGAGTTGCATGACATAGGGCTCCATAAATTTCTTGACTAAGTTAAAATCAAAATGTTCATTACCTGCAATTACAGGAGTGTGGGTCGTAAATACTGAAGTTGCCCAAACGATTTCGCGCGCCTCGTCAAAAGAAATTTGGCGTTCTTGCATAATTTCAATAATACGTTCGCAAAGTAAAAATGCAGAATGTCCTTCATTGATGTGGTAAACAGTCGGTTTTAAACCAAGTACTTTTAATGCTTTTACACCGCCGACACCTAGGACAATTTCCTGTTTAATTCTGTTTTCCCTATCACCGCCGTATAATTGTTCGGTAATAGTTCTGTGTTGCGGTGGGTTTTCCGGTAAGTTTGTATCAAGTAAATACAGGGATGTGCGCCCGACAGGTACGCGCCAAATCATTGCTTTAATAATTTCACGCCCTAAAGGAATATCCACTGTTAAATGATTGCCGTCTGCTTTCAAAATCGGTTCAACGGACATATGCGCCCAGTCATTTTCCGGGTATTGTTCGCCTTGCCAACCGTCTTTATTTAAGACCTGTTTTACATAGCCCTTTTGGTAAAATAAACCGACACCGATTAAAGGTAAACCGAGGTCGCTTGAACTTTTAATATGGTCACCTGAAAGCATACCTAACCCGCCGGAATAAATAGGTAAGCCCTCACCGATACCGTATTCCATTGAAAAATATGCCGTTAAAAAATTATCTTTTCCTTCCCCTTTGATTTTGTTAAACCAAGTATTTTGTTCTTTTTGGTAATTTCTGTAAAGTGATTCAACATAATTTAATTGGGCAATAAAATCTTGGTCTTTGCTAAGTTCTTCCAAGCGTTTTTGTGAGACGGTTGCCATAAGCCATTTGGGCATACGCAAACTTTGTTCCCAAAGTTTTTCATCAATTTTGACGAATAAATTAATGGCATCCCAATTCCACGCAAACCACATATTGTTGGAAAGTTCTTCCAAAAATTTCATATTTTCCGGTAAATTCGGTGTAACTTTAAATGAGTGTATCTTCATAAAATCCCCTTAGATTAATATACATATAGTATATCAAATTATTAAACAGGAAGGTTTACAATTTAAATTCTTTGCTAGCGGCGTCTTTTGGGCCAATTTAAATTTTTCTTTTCCTAGAGTACCGCAAACTCACTTCGTTCGTTTTACTTCTTGGTACACGTCGTCAAAGATAAAATTTAAATTATCTCCAAAATACTTGCTAGGTGTATGTGCTCGATTTGGCTTTATTAAATAAAATTTACTTCATTATTGCCTTCACCCGTCGTGGACGGGCGGAAGGTGCCGAGCGTTAGCGAGGCGAATGGGGGATAAAGTTTTCCTTTTTGCAATTATGCTGAAGTTAGGTTTACTGGAAATTACAATTTAAATTTGCTTTTGAAATTGCGTTCCATATCACGCGCAACGGCTTTGTCTTTTAATGTCTTGCGTTTGTCAAACAAGTGCTTACCTTTCGCCAAAGCGATTTTAACTTTTGCCCAACCGTCTTTTATATAAAGTTCAAGCGGAACTATTGTTTGACCCTTAACTTCACTTGCCGCGGCAAGTTTGTTTATTTCCCGGCGGTTTAAAAGCAGTTTGCGTGTTCTGGTCGGGTCCAAAACCGTATGAGTATTAAAAGTGTAAGGTTTGATGTTCATATTAAGTATTTGTGCCTCACCTTCAGCTACACGCACAAAGGCAGCCCTCAAAGAACATTCTTTGTTGCGAATTGACTTAATTTCCGCACCAAGTAAGACAAGACCTGCTTCAAAAGTATCTAAGATAAAATATTCGTGCAGGGCTTGGCGGTTGGTAGCTATAACTTCTATACCTTTTTTCCTACTCATATATATATTATAGCAAATAGGAAATATTTGTTTTACGTGTTAACGTTCCGCATTATGTGCACAAACGCATATAACGCGCTTGCAAATTTAAGCCCTTTTTTATTTTTCCTTTCCTAGAATACCGAAAATCGCTCCGCTCCTATACTTCTGGGTATTCGTCGTCAAGGTAAAAATAAAAAATCATCTTAAATTTGCTGCGCGATGCGCGGGCGTTCACATACGCTTCGGTTTCGCGTTTGTGTGTCGTCGCAGTAAAAATCAAAATTTCCTCAAAAATAATTGTCGGGTTCGCACGCACGGTTTGGCTTTATTTATTTGTCAAGGAAAAACTAAAATTATTTTCTTTTACTCTTATTTTTCTATCGTACTAATATCTAAATATAGGTCTTTGGGGTACTTTTATATAGGCCTAAATATTTTTTTATATGGGCCTTTTGTACCTAGTTTTTTTTATATTTTCTCTTTAAAATTAAAGTAAGCAGTAAAAAATAATAGGGAGAAGAATTATGAAAACAATGAAGAAAATAATTAGTTTAACAATGGCGGTAATAATGTTAATTACCGGTTCCCCTGTTTTGCAGGCATCAGACTTAGCTTTAGATAGGGCACAAATGGCAGGACTTCAACAAGAAATTTTGCAAGATGTTAAAATAAATGTACCTAATCCGGTAAGAGCATTAAAAGCCCTTCACGATAAAGCAACAGAAAACAATAAAGCAAGGTTAGCGGAATTTAATGAAAAGATTCAGGGTGAAGCACTTGAAGCGGTTAAAGAACATCTTAACGGATTAAAAGAACAAGCAAAAGCATTAGCGAAAAGCGAAGAATATTTAATAGTTCCCAAACCGGAAAGGCTATTGGTAGCATTTAATACTCTTTTGTCTGTAAATTTGGATAGCGATTGTGAACGTAAAATTCGCGAGATTAGTGCAGATATTACTTTAGGATTATCAGTATCAGACTTTGTTATAGGAGTGGCATTAAAGGTAGTTGCTAAAACCCCCGGTATTACTGCAGAGGCAGCCGAATATTTGTCAGGTATAGCAAGTGGATTTTTCCGATTATCATTAATATTTTTTCTCATAAGATTAATAGAAGAACTTTTTATAGAGTCATATACTCCGACAATTGCCCCTTCGTTAAATGCAGAAGAAACAAGTAGGATATTCAGTGAAAAACCGTTTACATTTCTTGCAACATTTGAAAATGAAGCCGAATATGCTAATTTGTATAAGAAATGCCCGGAACTTTTAAATGATGCGGTAACTATTGAATATTATACTTCACTTGCTTCCGTTACCGCAGAAGATATAAAAGATATGTCATACATCGGAACATTAGGCTGGTATAAGATGACAACAGAAGAAAGGTCCGCTTACTTGCATAATTTTGCCGAACGCTTAAGAGCGGAAGCAAAAGCAGGTGCAAAACAACAATTCAATAATTCAAAAATTGGGTTGGAAGAAAGATAAATTAAGTATTTAACTTAACACAAAACCCCCGTTAGCAATTTGCCAACGGGGGTAGTTTTTTGAATTCTACAAGTTTATTCAAGGACACCTAAAGTATATTCATTTTTTAGTATAATATAAAAAGGGGAGTTTTATGAGTACACTCGTAATAGTAATTTTAACGATAGTAATTTTGTTGGCATTATTCTTACCTTTTACAGTGCATAGAGTTGAACAACAACTTGAAGCGTTTTTGTTTATATTAGGTTTAATTGCAGTTACCGCTATATCCGCTTGGAGTTGGCACCTTGTAAAAGAGGCCTTAACTGAGCCGATAAAAATTTCTTTAGCGGTTTTAGTTATTGGTTTATTATTTAGGAAATTTAGATTAAATGTCGCACATTTTATTGAACACATTGAACAAAAAATTGGTTTGCAAAAAACTATTATTTTATTTGTCGGTATTTTAGGTCTTTTATCAAGTGTAATAACAGCTATCGTCGCTGCTTTAATACTTTGTGAGATTGCCGCGACATTGCGTTTAACAAGGCGTGATACTATACACGTTATCGTTATGGGGTGTTTTGCGATAGGGCTTGGTGCAGTTTTAACCCCACTCGGTGAACCGCTTTCAACAATAGTTGTCAGTAAACTTTCGGGAGAACCGCACAATGCCGGTTTCTTTTATTTACTTCATTTGCTTTGGTATTTAATTATACCGGGTGTTGCATTTTTTGCCTATATGGCAGGGCGCACGAAAGACGAACAAATTAAAAGCCAACAGCATGTGGAAATTGACAGCGCAAAAGATATTTTGATTCGTGCCGCAAAAGTATATTTGTTTATTATGGCTTTGGTTTTCTTCGGTCACGGGCTTACACCTTTGGCTGAAATCAGTATTATGAAACTGCCTTTAGCGGCTTTATATTGGGCGAACTCAATTTCCGCAATATTAGATAATGCAACTTTAGCTGCCGCTGAAATTGTACCGACTATGACCAATACTCAAATTGAGTTTTTACTTATGGGGTTAGTTGTTTCAGGTGGTTTTTTAATACCGGGGAATATCCCAAATATTATTTGTGCTTCAAAATTTAAAATTAAAAGTAAGGAGTGGGCAAAACAGGCATTGCCGATTGGTATTGCTTGTATGTTAGTTTATTTTATAGTGCTTGAAATTTTGCCGAAATAAATAAAATGATAACTTTAACAGATGCATTAATTCGTTTAACAGTATCTTTCTTCTTAGGTGCTATCGTCGGTTTTGAAAGGCAGTATCATGAAAAGCCGGCAGGGTTTTCCACAAACACTTTGATTTGTATGGGTTCAACTATATTTGCAATTGTCTCTTTATTATCTGCACAGTATTTCGGCGGTGATCCGGCAAGAATTGCAGCGCAAATAGTAACCGGTGTAGGTTTCTTGGGTGCAGGTTCAATTATTAGGGAAGGAAATAAAATTTCCGGTCTTACTACTGCGGCAGGTATTTGGGTTGTTGCCGCTATCGGTATGGCAACAGGTTACGGAAAATTTGAAATAGCAGGTTTTGCCGTCGTATTGGTTTTGATTTTACAAGTTTTCCGCCGCAGAGTTTTAAGTACTTTTGAATCAGTAAAAACTTTTGAATATATTACAATCAAATGCGAACCGGACATTCAAATCGTTACAAAAATTGAAGATATTATGAAAGCAGAAGGCGTAACAGTAGTAAAAAGCCACTTTTATAAAACAGACGGTAAACTTGTTATAAAACTAGTAACAGATATGTCTGAAAAAACTTTTAAAACAATTTTTAAAAAGCTTTTATCTTTTAAGGAAATTATAAGTTTGGATCGTTAAAATCAGCCGGAGAGTAAAATGAATATCAAACAAAAAAAAGTTAGTGTCGGTAAAATAAAATTTGCAAATAATTTGCCGCTTGTTTTTATTGGTGGACCTTGTGTAATTGAAGGAGAAAAAGTTTTTTTAAATACCGCAAAACAAATTTGTACTTTGATGAAAAAGGCAAAGGTTCCTTTTATTTTCAAAGCATCTTTTGATAAAGCGAACAGAAGTTCCGTCTCTTCTTACCGCGGTGTAGGAATTGAAAAAGGTTTAGAATTATTAGCCCAAGTTAAACAAAAATATAAAGTACCTGTATTAACCGATATCCACGAACCATACCAAGCCGCTTTAGCCGCAAAAGTAGCAGATATTTTGCAAATTCCGGCTTTTCTTTGCCGTCAAACTGATTTGGTTTTGGCAGCCGCAAAAACAGGGAAAGTTATAAATGTCAAAAAAGGACAATTTTTAGCACCGCAAGCCGTAAATGAAATTATCAAAAAAATTGAAAGCACCGGTAATAAAAATATTTTACTTACTGAACGCGGGGCAAGTTTCGGTTACGGTGATTTAGTTGTTGATATGCGCAGTTTCGAAATTATGCGTCGCAGCGGTTACCCTGTTATTTTTGATTTAACACATTCTATGCAAAAACCGTCGGGGGCAAGTTCTACCGGCGGGGATAAAACCGTTGCTTTAACTTTAGCGCGTGCCGCAGCGGGGGCAGGTATTGCAGGCGTATTTTTTGAAGCACACCCGCATCCTGAAAAAGCATTATCCGATAAAGCAAATACTTTGAATTTACCGGAATTAAAAGAAGTCATAAAACAAATGCTTGCAATAGATGAGGTTACAAAATGCCTAAAGATGAATTAAAACCAACATTTATAAAAACTTTAAAAATACTGTTAATAATCTATGCCGGTTTACTTGTTCTGTTTTTTATTGTTAGTGCAGTTACGGATAAATTACCGAAACCGTATCATAAAAGGATTATTTCAAAAGAGGTTACACCATGGCTAAAATAAATTTATGTAAGGCAAATATTTTAAAAAGGGCTAAAGAAGTTTTTGTTTCTGAAGAAATTGCCCTTAAAGATACCGCCCGAATTTTGGGCGATAATTTTGTTAAAGCAGTTACTCTTGTTAGCGAATCTACAGGGCGCCTTGTGGTTGTTGGTATCGGTAAAAGCGGACATATAGGCCGCAAAATTTCAGCTACATTGGCATCAACCGGCACGCCGTCATTTTTTGTGCATCCTACCGAAGCATTGCACGGCGATCTTGGAATGATAACTGCAAGTGATATTGTTTTGGCTCTTTCTTTTTCAGGTGAAACAGAGGAACTTAGCAAAATTTTAACACCGCTTAAAAAAGAAAAAATTAAAATTATTGCTTTAACAGGTCATAAAAATTCTACTTTGGGTAAAATGTCAGATATTTGCCTTGAAGTTAAAATTAAACGCGAGGCCTGCCCTTATAATTTAGCACCGACATCTTCTACTACGGCAATGCTCGCTTTAGGCGATGCTTTGGCAATTTGTTTAATGCAAGTTAAAAATTTCCATAAAGAAGATTTCGCTTTATTTCATCCTGGCGGTACGCTTGGTAAACTTTTAACTTATTTTGTGAAAGATATTATGTTTAAAGGCAAAAATCCTGTTGTCTTAGAAAATGCAAGTGTCCAAGATGCTTTGCTTGTTATGACTAAAAATAAAACAGGCGCAACTGCAATAGTTGATAAAAAAGGTATCTTAAAAGGTTTTTTTACGGATGGTGATTTAAGACGCCTCTTACAAAAAAAGCAAAATGTTTTGGGTTTAAAAATTAATAATGTTATGACTAAAAAACCTTTTGCTTTCCCCCAAGATATGCCGGCTATTGACGCTGCAAAAATTATTAATGCACGCAAGTTTGATAATGCCCCTGTCGTCGATGAAAAGAATAAAGTTATAGGTTTTCTAGATAAAGATAATTTAATAGAGTTTATTGCCTTAGCCAAAAAATAAAATGAAAAGGTTTTTAATACTTCTGTTCCTGCCGTTTTTGTTTACTGCTTGCCAAAAGAATTCAACAAGCAAGGATAATGTTTTGCCCGCTCAAAGAGCAGAAGGTTTTGTTTTGAGGGAAACTGTCGGCGGTCAGACTTCTTGGCAGCTTAAAGCAAATGCGGCAGATTTTTATGATAATCAAGAAGTTGTTATGGAAAACCCAAAAATTATTTTTAACCAAGATGCTAAAAAAGAGGCAACTTTAACTTCCAAAGAAGGGACTTATAAAGAAAATATAATAACTTTTTTGGGTTCGGTTATAGTAAAATCACAAGAAGAAAATTTAAAATTAACTACGGAAAAACTTTTTTATAACACATCTACTAAAGTTGCGTGGACAGATGTTCCTTTTGTACTAAAACGCAACGGCATTACGGTTAGGGGCAAAGCATTAAAGGCAGATCAAGGATTTTCAAACATAGAAATTTATAAACAAGTTACCGATTTGCCTTCAAATTTAGAGGAATTAAAATGAAAAAATATTTCTTTCTTTTAATATTTTCTTTCTTTACAATTTTTGTTTTTGCACAGAAGGAAGAGGATTTGTCAATGCTGCTTGGCGGTATGGTTAAAAGCGATAAATGGATTATTAGAAAAGATAGTTTTGAAGAAGAATTTATCGGAAATGTCCGTTATGAAAATGAGATGTATAAACTCTTTGCCGATAAAGCTTTATCCAAACGCAAAGCAAAAACTTATGAACTTAACGGCAATGTGTTTTTATCGCGTACTGCGGATAATACAGTTTTAACTTTGACGGCAAAAAGAGTTTTTTATAATCAAAATAAAGATAGCGGTTTTGCAAACGGTACAAAAAAAATGCAAGTAAAAGTTGTATATCAAACCCCGGAAAATACATATACTTTGTTTGCAGATAAAGTTGAATTTTCAAATAAAGCAACATTTTTGAAAGCAAGCGGAAAAGTGAAATTAAGTGATAAAGAAAATACTTTAGAAGCACAAAATGTTACTTTTAACAGAATAAGCGGTATTTTTGAAGCTTTGGATGTAAGACCTTTGATGCTAGGTAAAAATCAAGATGGAAGTTATGCCCTTGAAGCTGATAAAATTATAGTAGACACAAAAAACGGTCAATTTACAGCTGAAGGTAATGCACAGGGATGGCCTACTTGGTCAAAAGATTTAATAACAGACGAAAAATTTAAAAAATTAAAGGATTAATTATGGAACTTTTAGGTGTAGATTTAAAAAAAGCATATAAAGAAAGATTAGTAGTAAAAGGGGTATCTTTAAAAATTAACTCTGGGGAAATTGTCGGACTTCTAGGTCCAAACGGTGCCGGGAAAACGACTTCTTTTTATATGATAGTTGGCTTTATTGCGGCAAGCTCCGGTAAGGTATTTATTGACGGTAAAGATGTTACCTCTTTACCGATGTATGAGCGCGCCCGTTGCGGGCTTGGTTATCTTGCGCAAGAGCCAACAATTTTCCGCGGGCTGACTGTTGAAGAAAATTTGCTTGCTATTTTGGAACGCCTTGAACCGGATGTAAAAAAACGAGCAGACAGGGTCGACCAACTTCTAACCGAATTCGGTTTAACAAAACTCGCCAAACAAAAGGCGTGGACTTTATCAGGCGGTGAAAAGCGTCGTATGGAAATTGCACGTTGTATGATAAGTAACCCAAAAATTATTTTACTTGACGAACCTTTCGTAGGTATTGACCCGATAACCGTTGCCGAACTTCGCGAAATGATTTTTAAACTTAAAAGCCGCGGTTTAGGTATTTTGATTACGGACCATAATGTCCGTGAAACTTTGCCTTTAACCGAACGCGCTTATTTAATTTACGACGGTAAAATTTTGGTTGAAGGTAGCCCCGATAAACTTTTAAATGACGAAAAAGCCCGTAAATTGTATTTGGGCGAAAATTTTAAAATGTAATTTTAGGAACTCAAAATGATATTTAGTGCAGGGAATTTTTTACTTATAGGTTCTATCTTGCTGTTTGTCAGTATTTTAGCAGGTAAAACGGGGTACCGTTTCGGTGTACCTGCTTTGCTTTTGTTTTTGCTTGTAGGTATGGCATTTGGAAGCGACGGGCTCGGTATACAATTTTCTAACTTTAAAGCGGCGCAATTTATCGGTATGGTTGCTTTAAGCATTATCTTGTTTTCAGGCGGTATGGATACACGTGAATCAGATATTAAACCAGTTGTCAGAGAAGGTATCATTTTGTCAACTGTCGGTGTTATTTTTACAGCTTTGTTTACTGGTGTATTTGCTTATGTCTTCCCGTCTTTAAGAACCGGTTTTGGTTTGCTTGGGTGTTTATTGCTTGCGGCGATAATGTCATCAACGGATTCCGCTTCGGTATTTTCAATTTTACGTGCAAGGAATTTGCATATTCAAGGAAATGTCCGCTCTTTACTTGAGTTTGAAAGCGGTAGTAATGATCCTATGGCATATATGCTTACAATTATGCTGATAAGTTTTATTAAACTTAATAATTTAAGTATTGATGTTATGCTTTGGACTTTGGCTATACAATTTTTACTTGGCATAATGTTTGGTTATATTTTAGGGCGTTTAACAGTTTTTATAATGAATAAAATAAATTTAGATTATTCTTCTTTATATTCTGTGCTTTTGCTTGCAATTACTTTGTTTATATTTTCCGTAACAGATGTTTTACACGGTAACGGTTATTTGGCGGTTTATATCGCGGGTTTAGTTGTAGGTAATAATAAAGTAGCTTACAAAAAAAGTGTTGTAGTGTTTTTTGACGGTATTGCTTGGCTTTGCCAAATTATAATGTTTTTGGCACTTGGTTTGCTTGTAAATCCAAATGAACTTGTAGGCATTGCCCCTATTGCAATAGGTATTGCTTTATTTATGACTTTTATTGCAAGACCCGCGACGGTATTTTTATGTTTGCTTCCGTTTAAACATATTAATAATAAAGCAAAATTATTTGTTTCTTGGGTTGGTCTTCGCGGTGCTGTACCGATAATTTTTGCCATTTACCCTTATGTTGCCGGCATACCTTTTGCAAAAACAATATTTAATATCGTATTTTTTATAACTATTATTTCCCTTATTTTACAAGGTACGACTGTGCCGTTCTTTGCCAAAATCTTTGGCGTAATAGAAACAGATTTTAAGCATAAGGATTTTGCCGTATATGTTCCGGAAGATATTGCAATTACCTCGGAAATAAAAGTTACACCTGAAATTATCAAACGCGGCAAAACAATCCGTCAATTAGGACTTGAAGATAATGCTTTGCCTATAATGTTAAAACGCGCCGGTAAATATATAATTGCGCGTGGCGGAACGGAGTTGCAAGAGGGTGATAAAATTTTGCTTATTGCCAAAGGTGAAGACGATTTAAATGCTTTATGTACCAATCTTGATATTCAAAATTGTGAAATTTATAGGGACGAATAGTTATAAAAATGTTATACTAAGTTAAGAGGTTGATTTTAATGTAAGTCGCATAAATATAAGCGGCTTAAAAAAATTTAAAACTGTTTTTGGAACCGTTAGAAACGGATAGCTAGAAATAGCGCCTATGAAAACCAAAAATGGTCGTTAAGGCATATAGTAACTTGGTTGATCCCCAAGGGGCTATATGCCAAATGTTTATCAGTTATGATAAGCTACGGCTATTATTGAGGGTATTTCATAGGCCCCGAGATAAGGGCCGTTTTTATTTGGTTTAATCTTTTTGGTAAATTTTGGTTGTACCTCTTATTTTCGCCCCACACTTTGCGTAGCAAAGTGGGTGGGAGAATTAAAGAGGGGGGTAGTGTAAAATAAGGTAATACCTAATTTATAATCTACCCCCACCCCTAACCCCTCCACCCACTTTAAAAAAGTGTGGGAGGGAATTAGAGGAAATACACTTTTGTTAAAAAACAATAAAGGAGAAAAAAATGAAAAAAGAAAAACAAAAAAATTGCAAAGGTTTTACTTTGCTGGAGTTGCTAGTAGTAGTGGTAATTATCGAAATATTAGCGGCAATTGCTTTGCCGCAATATCAGGTAGCAACTAAAGTGGCAAAAATAAAGGGGCTTTATCCTGTTATGCGTGCTTTGGTGGAAGCCAGAACAAATTATTATTTAGCGCATAATGTTTGGACAACAAATATGGATAATTTAGACATAGAAGTTCCATATAATAGAAAAGAAGGCAACACTTATTATACCAATTGGGGTTGGTTTGAATTAACTGCTAATACCGGGGATGCTTATAACGGATATGTCCGATTTAAAGTTAATAATACTAACGTCACAATCGTATTCCATTATGGGCATTACGCTGTTAGTTATGGATATATAAATCAGGGTATTTGCTATGCACCTAAAAATAACAAACAAGCAAATGAAATATGTGGTAAATTAGGTACTCGTAAATCAAGCAGTTCCACAGATAATATTTATCTTTTTTATTAACGTTTACTAAACTCGCAGCCGCAGTATTTTTGTATATATAAATTAAGTTCTTTAACAACTTTTATGCCTTCTTGTTCACCGGAATTTTTGCGCCAATTTGTAAAATCATAAGGAATATCAAATTCTTTTTGTACTAGTTCGGCGGCGGCATTTACACTTTGCAAATCTTTATAGCGGGAAATACCAAGAACGGAACTAAATTCCGTAAAGCCGTTTTCTTTAGCATATTTCGCCGCTTGTTTTAGGCGGTATAAAAAACATCTTTTACAACGCGCGCCTCGTTCCGGCTCACTTTCAAAACCTTTGGCAACTTCTTTCAGCCAAGCATTATGATCGGGTGGCAATTTAATAAAATTTATACCGAAATGTTCGCATACTTTTTTATTAGCATTTAATCGTTTTTGATATTCTTGAAACGGTGCAATATTTGGGTTAAAAAACAAAACGGAAAACTGCTTGCCTTCAGCGGCAAGTTCTTTTATTACGCCTGCGCTGCAAGGCGCACAACAAGAAAGTAAAAGTAAATTTTCCATACTTAATTATATCAATTAAATTGTATAATTTATATATGACAATAGTTTATCAATTCAAAGATTCTTTGTATATCAATTTGACGAATAGATGCCCAAATGCCTGTATTTTCTGCGCAAAAAGCAAGGGCAGCAAAATGTTTAACGGTTATAATTTAGATTTAGGTGGTAAAGAGCCGACCGCAAACGAAGTTTTAAAAGAAATTGATAAACAAATTTCTGCCGGTTTTACACCCAAAGAAATTATTTTTTGCGGATATGGGGAACCGACAATGGCACTCCCTGTTTTGCTTGAAACGGCTAAACAAATTAAAGCAAAATATCCTTATAATTTACGGCTTAATACTTTGGGGCTTGGCTCGCTTGTTTGGGGGCGCGATATTACAAAAGAACTTGCTCCTTATATTGATAAAATAAATATAAGTTTAAATGCTACCGACGGGGAAACTTGGCTAAAAATCGTGCGCCCTGCACCGCAGTATGCGGAAAAATCTTTTGAAGCAATGCAAGATTTCGTGCGCCAAGCCGCAAAAAATATAAAAGAAGTGGCTGTATCTGTTGTTAGTAATCAAGGTATTGATACGGAAAAAGCAAAAATACTTGCCCAAAAACTTGGGGCTAAATTTTTTGTTAGGGAGTATTTTGATGGAGAATAAAATAAATTTCCCTGCTTTGTTTTTTTACGGTCTTTTGAGTGGGGCTTTGGCTGTCGTATTGATGGTTAGTTTCCAGCATTTTGAAAATTTCTATCAGCCGGAAATTCTTGCCCGTTCAAAATATGTACAAACCGCTGCGAAGCAAAAGAATATTGACTATTTAAAACCGCAAAGTGTAACATTTTCTTATGTTTCACCGACTGCAAAAACAGTTGCGGTAGTAGGTGATTTTAATGCTTGGGGTGCTTATCCTTTAAATTTAAATAGAAATGAAAATAAAAATTTCACTTTAACTTTAGCTTTACCGACGGGTAAATATAAATATTATTTCTTGGTTGATGGCGAAGTTGTGCTTGATACAAATGCACCGCAAGTAGTTGCAGACGGTGAAAATTTTAATATTTTAGAGGTTAAATAAATGGAAATTTTAAAATTAACTTCTGAAAATGTTAATCAAACAAAAGCTCTTGCCCATAAAATTGCTGCTTTGTTAAAAGGGGGGGAGATTTTATTTTTTGAAGGTCCTATCGGTGCCGGAAAAACGGTTATGGTAAAGGAAATAGTTAAAAGTTTCGGGGTTAAAAAAACGCCGGTGAGTGCGAGTTTTTCACTCTTAAAAAAATATCAAAATAAAAATGTTACGCTTTATCACGCCGATTTGTTCCGCCTTGAAGAAGGGGAGATGTTTAACCTCGGTTTTGAAGAAATGCTTGAGGACCAAAATGCCATTTTGCTTATTGAGTGGCCCGGCCCCGCAAAAAACTTTTTTCCGCGTACTCGTATTGAAATTACAGTTGTTTTACTTGAGGGTGATAGACGGGAAATAATCTTAAAAGCGTTTGGTAAAACAGCGCAAAAATTGCTTGGTGATTTATGCAAAAAACAGATAAAAATTTAACTTTAATGCTTGATAGTTCATCTACACCGCTTATGGCCGCTTTATTTTGTGGCGGTAAAATTTATGCGGCAAGTAAAGAAGGTATAAAACAGGAGGAACTTTTATTCCCTCTTTTAAATAAACTTTACAGACGCGCAGGTAAAAATTTTAAAGATACAAAAAATTTCTTTTTTATTAAAGGTCCGGGGCGTTTTACCGGGATAAGAATCGGCGTTACATTAGCATCTGTTTTGGCAGAAATTAACGGCACAAATATTGCAAGTGCAGATATTTTTACTGTACTTGCCCCGGCTATTTCTGAAAGCAAAGAATTTAAAAAATGGAAAAGCGAAAACCAAAAAGGCAAATTGATTATAATTTTACCTGCTTTTAGGGAAGAATATTTTGTTTCTTTTGTCGGTGAAAAGGAGCCGAAATGGCTTAATATTGAGGATTTAAACAAAGAACTATCCGCCCAAACAGTACCTTTATTTTTAGCCGGTTGGGCAGGCGCAAAAGAACCGCTAAAAAAATACTTCGGCAAAAATTATACTTACTCAAAAGTAAATTTTTTAACACCTGAAATTTTGCTTAATGCTGCACAAAAATATTTGGGCACACAAAGCAAAGAAAGTGTTTTAACACCGCTTTATTTAAAACCGGCGCGTTTTGAATTATGCGGCAAATAATTGAATTTTCAGATACAAATTTTGCAAAAGAACTTGCCGGAATTTGCAAGCGAACTAAAACCGCTGCCGCTTGGAGTGAGGAAGATTTTATAAATGAGGCAGCACAAAAAACTTCAAAAATTTTTGTTTTAATTGATATGGAAAATAATACTAAAAATGTGCTCGGTTTTTGTGCAGTTAGATATGTTTGTGAAGCGGCAGAAATTACAAATTTTGCCATTTCACCGTCTGCACAGCGTAAACATTACGGAACAGAACTGTTTACACACACTTTAAATTTTTTAAAAGAACAAAATGTAAAAGAAATTACTTTGGAAGTTTCATCAGTAAATAAACCGGCACAAGAATTTTATAAAAAATTTAAATTTAGCAAAGTAAACACACGCAAAAAATTTTATAATATGGGGGAGGATGCACAAATCCTTAAACTTGATTTATGAAAATGAAACTTGTTATTGTTTTATGTTTAATGTCTTCTGCTCTTTGTGCGTGGGAAGGTAATTTTGAACTTTCCGAAGAAGCACAAAAGAAGGCGGATTTTTATAATAAATTTATTCAGGCAATTGTTCTTGAGCAGGTAAATAATCCTCAAGAGGCCTTGCCAATGCTAAAAGAGCTTTTAACCAATAATCCGGATGATAAACATTTAATCCAAGAATATTGCTACCTTGCTTTAAATAATCAAAAAGAGGATTTTAATTTTTGCAAAACCGCTTTAAAAAATATAAAAGAAAAATCTTGGCAAAACCATACCGTTTTGGGGGATTATTATTTGCGTGAAGGTTCTTTAACACAAGCATTAGCAGAATATGAATATGCTTTAAAATTAAACCCTGAGAATCTTGAACTTGCTTTCCATTACGCAGGTATTTTAGCAAGTAAAGATCAAAATGCCGCAATAAATTATTTGCAAAATTTAATTAAAAATTACCCGCAAGCAGATGGTTATATAAGCGTAAAAATTGCTGAAATTTATTTAAAAAACAGGGAAGATGATAAAGCAGTTCTTTACTTGGAAAATGCTTTAAAAACCGCACAAAATAAGGGGGAAATTTACCAGGCCTTAATTAAAATTTACGAGTCAAAACACAATGCAGAAGGAATCTATAAAACTTACCAAAATATGTATAAAGACGGTTTTGTAAATACAGTTATTTTGGAGAACTTGGCAAATATGTCTATCTTTCAAAAAGACGATGAAAATGCAGAAAAATATTTTAAAGAACTTTTAAATTTAGATGAAACAAACCCATATGCCACGCGTTATTTTGCATTTACCGAACAAAGCCAAGGCAATTATGAAGGGGCTTTAATTTGCCTTAAAAAAGCGCGTGATTTTGAAAGTACACCTGCTATGCAAATTAAAGCCGGTTATTATTTAAGTATGCTTTCAAAGCAAACGGAACTTTTAAATTTAATGGAAAGTGCTTATAAAAAATTCCCGGACAATAATGAAATTTCTTACTATTATGCTTTGGCTTTGGTTGATGCAAAAAAATATAAGGAAGCGGCAGGTATTTTTGAAGAAATTTTAAAAACTTCTCCTGAAAATGAACTTGTGCTTTTTAATTACGGTGCAGTACTTTATGAGCAAAAAAAATATAACAAAATGAAAGATGTTTTACACCGTTTACTTAAAGCTAACCCTAATAATGCCGAAGCCCTAAATTTCTTAGGTTATTTTTTAGTTGATCAAGGCAATAAAGGAGATTTGCAAGAGGGTTATGCTTTGATTATCCGTGCATTAAAAGAAAAGCCGCAAGAAATAGCTTATCAAGATTCGCTTGCCTGGTATTATTTTAAGACGGGTAATTTTGCAGAAGCCAACAAAATTTTAAATACTTTAACTGACATAAAAGATGAGGAAATTTACTTTCATAAAGCTGAAGTGGCATTAGCTCTAAAAGATTTTAAAACTGCTGCTAAAAATTATGAAAGCACTTTAAAAATCAACCCAAATAATAAAGCAGCAAAAAAGGGGTTAAAGAAAGCAAAAAAGGGGATTTAAAAAAGTGTTGGATTTTTGCTCAAAAGTTGCTAAAATGTAATTAAGGTGTTTTGGTAAATGATAAACAGTAATAAAAACATAAATAAAAATCGTTTTTATATGGGGCCTGTTTTGGTAGGGCTTTGTTTTGTCATTTCCTGTATAAATAATTTATCTGCCCAGACGGCGATGGTAACAAACAACTTCGTATGGTATTCCGATCAAAGGGCTAACATAGACACAAATTATCAGTGTATTATACCTTCAAGCGAATGGACTACTTTAGATCCGCACAATTATCAAAATAGATCTTTTATAGATTCACAAATATATAATTTAAACCAAACATCAAACCCCGCTTATAAAGCAATTGTTGATTCTAAGGACCCTTGGGTAAACTCTGCATTAATTGAATTCGATAAAGTTACAATTACACCAAATCATAATCACCCTTATTATCCAAACCATTGTTTAAGTTTATGTGCGGAAGTAACTTGTTTAAACCCTGTTAGGAAAATGGAAGGTTTAAATTCAAGCGGAACAGCAACTGTAATGAATACTATTGCTAGCGGAGATTTCCCTATTCAAACGATTTTATTTGATATTTTTAAATATCAGGCAAATATTAACCCATATAGCCCGGACAGTGCACCACCGATAAGGACTATTGCGATGTATCCTGCTCAAGGTTCCGGTGTCGATAATATTTGTAAGGGCGTTCCTGTTTGTTGTGATGCACCTAACAAATCACCGGGGTCTTCGGTTGTTGATGATCCTTCTTGCCACGATTATCCCGAATTTCAACTTTCTTGTTGTGAAGCTTGTGAATGGAATAGCACAGGTTCATGCAGTCCTGTTGCAAATTATTGTGAAAATACTTACGGTAATGATCAACAGGGTTGTCAAACTGTTGGAGCAAATTTTTGTGATTGGGGTCTAGTTTGTTCGGATAAATCTAATACTCTTTGCAAAACTTATACAGCTTCCCCTGCTTGTACTGCTGATACCAATTGTGAATGGGAAATTCCTTGTTCTACTAAACCTGTTCAAGCGGGTTTTTGCGAACAAGAAGGAACTATACAGGCTTGTAATACAGCAGCAAATATTGATGGGGAGCCTTGTCGTTGGGATAGTACTACGAATCAGTGTGTTTACGACCCCAATTACTGTAGTGTCATTGATGGACAGTGCCAACATATTTATCAAGGAATGCATCATACATTGTATTGCTTATCTGGAAATCCTAGTTGTGAAAATAAACCTACTACTTGTACTAACACTTCACCGTGTGATCCAAATTATTGTGATGATAATACCACTTGTACTACAAAATCAACTTCGGATTCACACTGTAAAGATCTTGACGGCAATACTTGTGAGAGCGGGGGAAATTCTACCTTCTGCAAATGGGTAGCTTCTGATGTAACTTGTGATACTCAACAAGAACATCCGGGTAACGGTAACACTTGTAATGATGTAGATGAAAGTCATAAACCATTGCTGACAAACCCTTGCTATGGTATAGCACAAAAATTTAGCACTAAAGACGAATGTAAAGCCGGTTTAAGCACCTTACATTTTTGTACGCCGTGGGACGGTAGTTATGAAATAGACGGGGAATTTGGCAAGAGCAACGGGCAGTATGGGTATAGGACGACGATAAAGACGAATTATCCCGGTGACGGTATATCAATTACAACGGATTTGAACATAGAACACATGATAGTATACCCTGGTGACACACAAATACCGATACAAGTAGACGTAACGAATGTACACTCGGTAAGGAGCAGTCCGACATTAGTAGGTAAAGCGCCGGCGGTGATAACGGAGCCGTACAGATTAAGATATAGATTAAGTAAAGACGCGACTACAAGCATAAAGATAATAGATCCATATACTCAAAACGTGATCCACCGTCATTTAGTAAACGGACAGCCGAGGGATGGTGAAGGGTTTCAAGGCGGGTCGCAAATAGACATACAAGTGACTAATGAAGATTTATGGGATGGCAGGGATGATGAAGGGCGGTTATTACCATACGGTAACTATTTAGTAAGCATCCAAGCTGAAACGAAAGATG
>JAZUPU010000047.1:0-2744 GCA_045605325.1 Elusimicrobiaceae bacterium | reverse complement strand
TTTATTAAATAATCATATTTACCTTTCCTTATACCACGCGCTATCTTTAATAAACTTCCTTTTTCGCCTAATGCTTTTAAACTACGCGCCGCTTTTAATAATGTTACCCCGTTCTTTACCATTTGAGCTAAACCGACCATTGATACTGCTAACTGATAGGTAAAGTATATTGATATCACCGTATCTGCTAATCCGGCTGCTTTTAACTCGGCAGATAAGGTATTTCTTCCACCTTCCCATCCGCTCTGGCTGCTATGTAATATTAAACCTGTCTTGTTTTCAGGGTTATATACTCCGCCTATAAATTCCCCTTTTTGGCTGCTTAAATGACTTCTTACTTCAAAATTATGTCTCGTTTTATTTCCTTTTCCTTGTATCTCTCTCCAATATGGTTTTATTATTATTTCTCTTACATGTTTGTAATATTCATAACTCGGTACATCATAAAATTTATAACTAAGTAAACCTAACTCTACCATACCGACAATATTTGCACCGTAGTACCGCGCTAAAGAATATTCCGCCCCACCTTTTTCTATATCACTGTATGGGCGTGCTTTTATTTTGTTTGTGCCGATAGATCCTATCATAAACGGTATTATCGCTTTGTTCCACTCCGCGTGCGGTTGCATTTTCCCACTATGCGCTAATACTAAATCTTTATAAAATATATTATTTAATAATCTTTCCCCTTTTGCACCGTAACTCGCTATCACCGCAGGTAACTCTTCCCATATATTATGCAGTTGTTTATTGTTGTCCCAATAATATCCGTTACGACTCACCGCACCCGGTGCATAACTGCTGCTAGCGTTCCAACCGCGCTTAATATGAGTGCTCGGCATCATTAAATTAAAGAACTCACCAACCCATGTCTTTGTGTAGGTATCTGTACTCCTTACTTCATCATACCCTAAACGGTCTATATACTTTTCAAGTAAATCAAATTGCCCCGCTTCTAATAATATCGTTATATATGAAGGTACTACTACTGTGCTTAACTCGCTTACCGCACTCTTTACCGCAAGAGCTGTTATTAAATCGTTTTCTTCTACTCCACCTTTTACTAAACTGTAACCGGTTATTATTTCACCTAATCCAAGTAACTCTTTTTGCCTCACATCATCTTTTATATCTTTGATTTTAAAACCTTTATTGCCTAAATCTACTTTAAAACTTTCATCTACACTTCTTAAATATTCTTCATACGCCGTATTATAATAATCCTTAAACTCTTCATCACTTTTATCTGCCAAATATACCGCAGGTACTAAATAACTGAAATATTTTACAAGTGTGCTGCCTTTTAATTCATTTCTATGATTCTTCCAAATGTTTTTTACGCGCGCTTTTATTCCTTTTAATGTTTCTCCTTCTTGTTCGCGTGCTAATGCTAATGCCTCTTTGTCTATTTCTATCTTGTCACCTAATTCCTCTTTTAAAAAATTCTCTATCGTCTCATCATCAATATAAAGTAAATTAATGCTCGGATTAAATTCTTGTGTAATTTGACCACCGCTAAGCATCATACATAATGTTAATGAATTACATAAACTTTCCACTTGCCCGCTTACGGTTTTTTTGGCTTGCTCGGATAAATTGCCTTTTATTATTTCGTTTAAGTCCTGACGCATCGCCGTCATAGAAGATTTTTCTATCGTCGGTATGGTAGCAAAAAGTTCCATATTACTGTTTATAAGTAATATGAATACCAATATTATTGAAATTAGTTTTTTAGACAATGCTTTCATATACTTATATATTAATTTTTTACACTATATTTGACAAGGGCTTTAAGACCTATTTATTGGGGACCAAAGGACCTAGAAAAATATAGTATAAAAAATGAAATTTTCCGCTTTGCCCTCACTCATTATGGATGGGCTACGGGTGGCGACAATATAGAAACAAATTTTATTTCACACTCTTGATTAGGAATAGAAAAACCCCCGGTGTTACCCGGGGGGATTAATTAAAACCTATTAAATAATAGTTATGGTTCTAATTTGCTACTGCAATACCTAAAGCAGTACAAATTTGACCAGTACCTTCTGCACATCTGATGGAACCTGTTTCAACGTTCTTAGTAAGTACATAATTGGCAAATCTACCATTTCTTCTTGTTGCAGTGACGAGACTGTTAACACCGTCATCAGCAGCAATAGCAATTGTGAAGCTTGGTGTGGTAAAAGAAGCACCGGTAGCTGCAGCACCTTGATCATCAGTAAAATCTAAGTCCAAGTTACCGAATGTAGCAGAGAAATTTGCACCGTTAAGCAAGTAATATCTCTGTTGTGCACCGGCAATGGTACCGAACAATGACAATGCTTCTGCTGAACGTGCTCTTTCAACGGCTTTGAAGTATTGCGGTAAGGCAATTGCTGCCAAGATGCCGATAATCAAGACGACTACCAACAATTCAATGAGGGTAAAACCCTTATTACTGTTTTTCATAATTTTCTCCTTTTTGTACCAAGTTGGTACAATTACAGTTTAGTATAAATTTAGTGTTATGTCAATACACTTTTGAGGACCTATATAAAATAGGTCCTTTTTTAAAAAGGGAATTAGCGGTTTTTGTTAAATTTTCCACTTTGCCCTCACCCATTATGGATGGGCTACGGATGGCGACAATAAGGAAAAGCTTTTATTTTACTTTATTATCCTCACCCACATGGCGGGCACGGAAAGCAATATGGAATATTCCTTTTTTTGTAGTTAAATCTTCCCCGTTTTCTTTTTTG
>JAZUPU010000046.1:0-1616 GCA_045605325.1 Elusimicrobiaceae bacterium | reverse complement strand
CATCTGCTATGTTCTTATGAACTTAAAATAAGATGAAGAGAAGCGTTTTTACCACTGAAATTATAATAGTAATTTTAGCGATATTTGCAGTTGGCTGGTTTTCCGCCCGTAAGTTTAATATTTTGCGGGCGGAAACCGCTGCTGCGGTATCAGCGGATAATTTAAAAACGCTTCAAGATGCGCTTCATGTATATCGCTGGGAGAATGAGAATCGCTGTCCGTCATCTTTGCAGGAACTTGTCCCTTTGTATATAGAGGAAATACCCGCATCTTATAAATCTCTTTCAGAGCCTGTTTCTACAGTAAAATATGGCTCTTTTCGTCAAACTTATGACGCTTCCGGCGGTTGGATATTCTCAAATAATCCTGCCGACGAAAATTATTGCGAAGTATTTTTAAATATTTAGGAGTTTAAATGCCGGATCCTTTTATACTTACATTTTCTTTTATCTTCGGGTTGATAATAGGCAGTTTTCTTAATGTCTGCGTTTATAGAATACCCGCTAAAATATCACTTGCTTGGCCGCCGTCTTCCTGCCCAAAATGCAAAGCCAGAATTAAATGGTATGATAATATTCCGGTATTAAGCTATTTGCTTCTGCGCGCCAAATGCAGAAACTGCAAAGAGCCTATCTCCATAGAATATCCGATAGTGGAATTTTTAACCGCCTGCCTCACTTTACTTTTTGTTTGGAGATTTGGTCTAACTTGGTGGCTGCCTTTTGCTTTAGTTACGCTTTACAGCCTTATAGTGCTTTCCGTAATAGATTTAAAGTTAATGATTATCCCGGATAGATTTTCCTTAGGGCTTATTGTAGTGGGCCTTGCCGGGGCTTATTTTAACCCTGCTTTCAGCGGCGGCGCTTGGGATAGATTTTTATCTGCGCTTATAGGCGGTTCTATTGGCTTTTTCGGCTTGTGGCTGACGGCGGTAATCGCCCAGTTAATCTTTAAGAAAGAAGCCATGGGCGGCGGCGATATTAAACTTATGGGTGCAATCGGCGCATTAAGCGGCTGGATAGGCGTTGTTAATACCTTGGTGGTATCTTCTTTCCTGGGCGTATTTTATTTTGGGCTTTTAATGCTGCTTAAAAAACCTATTGAAGATAATGCCATTCCTTTTGGTCCGTTTTTAAGTATTGGTTTAATAGTAAATTTATTATTGCCCAATTTCACTTTATATTAAGTTTTAAATAGTTAAATAAAATACCCCTGCTTATTTAGGCGGGGGTATTTTTGTAGCGGAAAATTTTTAAGACAATTAAAAAAGCCCTTCATTTTTTTGAGGGGCTTTGTGTTTTTGCAAAGATGTTATATTGCAGGGGCTGTTTGTGGGGCAGAATTGCCTGAAGTTGTTTTTAAATCTTCGGGCATAGTTCCCTCAAAGTCTTCTATATCGGAAACTTCATAGCTTACTTTAACATCATCAGACATTGAGCCAAAAGAAGCTAAAGGATTGGCGTCCATCATATTGCCTAAGCCCTCTTCTTCAGCAAGTAATGCGCTGGCTTTTTCCACAAGTTCTTTAGTATTTTGCAATTCTTCAATTCTCCAATAGTTTCCATGTTGGCGCATACCAAAAACCAAGCGGATAGGCTCTTCTACTTCTTCTGCTT
>JAZUPU010000045.1:0-39757 GCA_045605325.1 Elusimicrobiaceae bacterium | reverse complement strand
GATATTTATTTCTTTGCTTATACCCTCAAATTTGTTAAAATGTATAGTAGGTTTAATAGAGGTGTGATATGAATAGAAAAATTAATAAAAATGTTATTTTTATAATTACGGCATTTTTTGTCGGCAGTTTATTTCCTTTTGCTTATTCAGGTGTAGATAGTGGGCTTGATCAGCTTAAAATTATGATTGACGTAATGGCTAAAATTGACGATAGCTATGTAGAAGAAACACAACCGAAAGAATTAATTACAAATGCCCTATACGGTATGGTAAATAATTTAGATGAATTTTCCGAATTTATAAATATTACAAATACAAAGCGTATTAAGGAAGAAACCCGTGGGGAATTCGGCGGTTTAGGTATACGGCTAATCGGTAAAGAGGGGGAACTTTTTGTAGTTACCCCTATACTTGATTCCCCTGCATATAAAGCCGGAATTGAACCGGGGGATGAAATTATCCAAATCAATGATAAACTTGTAAAAGATATTTCTTCCCAAGATGCAATAGATATGATGCGCGGTACCGTAGGGGAAAAAGTAACAGTTATCATTAAACGCAAAGATAAAAACGGTAAAGAAATTACCAAAAAATTTACTATGAGAAAGGCAAAAATCGTACCGCAAATTGTATATCCAAAAATGCTTGAAAATAAAATAGGTTATGTTTATATTGAAGATTTTTCCGGTCATACAGTTGCTGATTTCAAAAAATCTTTGGAAGATTTACAAAAGCAAGGTATGGAAAGTTTAATTTTGGACCTCCGTTTTAACCCGGGCGGAACTTTAGACAGTGCCATTGATTTGGCTAGATTATTTATCGGTGAAAATAAACTTATAGTATACACTAAAGGCAGAAAAGATGCTTATTTTAAAGAATATAAAAGCGGGGCAACCGCACTTTACCCGGATTTGCCTATTGTTTTATTAGTAAACGAAGGTTCTGCTTCCGGCAGTGAAATTGTCGCCGGTGCTTTGCAGGATCATCAACGCGCTTTATTAATCGGTGCAAGGACTTTCGGTAAAGGCAGTGTTCAGCAAGTAAGCACTTTGGAAGACGGATCTGCTTTAAAACTTACCGTAGCAAAATATTATACGCCTTTAGGCCGTATGATACATAGGGACTTTAAAAAGAAAGGTCCAAATACAGGCGGTATACTTCCTGATATCGTTGTTGATGCTGATTTGCCGACCGTTAAATCAGCAATTATGCAAAAAACTACAATGATTTATTCCCCGTCTAAAAAGACAGCAAAAACCGAGGGGAAAGAAATAAAAGACGAACAATTAAACCGTGCGGTTGAACTTTTAAAAGCCCGTAAAGTTTTGGGAGCTTTAAATATAAAAGAAATAAAAGAACAAGCCGCTAAAAAAGAAGAAGTTAAAGAGGCCTAATGAACAGCAGTTATATTCTAGCTATTGAAACGACTTGTGATGAAACATCCGCCGCTGTATTAAAAGACGGTAAGGAACTTTTATCTAATGTCATTTATACCCAAATTGATTTACATAAAAAATATGCCGGCGTCGTTCCGGAACTTGCAAGCCGCGCACATGCTGCAAAAGTAGCAAGTGTGGTAACTACCGCTTTAAAAGATAAACAAATTACTCCTACAACTATTGCTTTTGCTAATGGTCCGGGTTTACCGGGTGGGCTTTTGGTAGGGCGCGTTGCGGCGGAAACTTTAGGGGCTTTATATAATATCCCTGTTATGGGTGTTAATCATTTGGAAGGTCATTTATATGCGGCGGAATTTGAAGGAAATTTTGTTAATAAACCGCTAAAATTCCCTTTAATATCTTTAATTGTCTCAGGTGGACATACTGAACTTTGGAAAGTATCCGGTTACGGTAAATATAAACTTTTGGGTAAAACTCGTGATGATGCCGCAGGTGAGGCCTTTGATAAAGTTGCCAAATTGCTTAAATTGCCATATCCCGGCGGGCCGCAAGTTTCGGCTTTGGCACTTAAAGGTAAAGCAGGTGCAATAAAATTCCCGCGCCCTTTTATGAAAGGCAGTTTTGAATTTTCCTTTAGCGGTATAAAAACAGCGGTAAGCTATTATTTGCGTGACCATAAAGAATATAATGCCGCTGATGTCTGCCTTGCTTTTGAAGATGCCGTTACCGATACTTTGGTTTATAAAACTTTGAGTGCCGCAAAAAAATACGGTATAAAAAATATCGTTATAGGCGGTGGTGTTTGTGCCAATAGAAAATTACAAAACAAAATGCTTGAGGAAGGCAAAAAATTCGGTTACGATGTTCGTTTTGCCGGTAAGGGCCTAACTTCCGATAATGCCGCAATGCTTGCATTATGTGCATATCATAAATTAAATTATGCTAAAATAAATAAAAGTATCAAAATAAACCCAAATATGGCTTTAAGGAGTTGGATAAGTAAATGATTTTTTGGATGCTCCCTGATAACGGGATAGAAACTTCAGAAGTAATGGAAGATTTTTTGCAAGATTTCCGCCGCCAAAACCCTGATATTAATTTAGAGGTTCAAATTATCAACAGGCGTACTTTATGGACAAAAATTTTTACCTTAAAGCACGATATCGGTAAAGAAGGTTGCCCGGATTTAATTGCATTTCCGCATTATTGGACTTCTATTTTAGCAACGGCGAAATTGCTTGAACCTTTAAATAAATTTGATAAAAATATTTCGGTATCATCTGTGCTTGACCCTTTACGCAGTCATTGTTTTTTAAATGATGATAAAACAATTTATTCCTTTCCTTGGTGGCTTGATATTACGGCCTTGCATTATCGTGAGGACCATTTAAAAGCAGTAACCTCTAACCCCGAAGAAGCCCTTGCTACTTGGCAAGGTTTAATTGATATTTGCAGATCTTTAAGGGAATATTTCAGTGATGTTGATGATTATTTCCCAATCCAAAACAGCGATTGGCGCGGTTCGCTTTCACATCGCTGTGTTTTGCCGTGTTTGTGGAGCAAAGGGGCGGAATTGTTTTCCGCTGATATGCAAAAATCAGGTTTTAGCACATCGGCTTTCCAAGAAGGTATGCAAAATTTTATTGATTTGGCATTAAAGGGATATATGCCGATTTTAAGGGAACGCAGTTCCTTCGGTAATATATCAGCCGGTAAATCAAGCTTAATTATAAACCGCAGGCAAAATATTTCAATGTTTGAGCGTGAACGCTTTAAAGTTAAAACTTTGCCTATGCCTAAGACAGGTGCGCAAAGCGTAAATTATTTAAGTGCTGTAAACTTGGGTATTTTAAGAAAGAGTAAAGAAAGCCACGCCGCTTTTACACTTTTAAAATGGCTTACAAAACCGGAAAAGCAAATAATTTATTCTTCTAAAACGGAAGTTTTTCCGTCGCTTGAAGGTGCTTTTGAAAATTTCCTTATGGCTTCCCCGCAGCGTGTACAAAATTATGCAAATATTATAGCTTGCGCGCGCACTTTACCAAACCATATTGTAACTGGTGCGGTTATGGAAATTATGGCAAATATTATGAGTGTTGTTTCAAGTGCAATTTTAATGCGTAAATATACACCACAGCTTTTAAAACAGGAACTTAAAAAAGGGAATAGGGATGTTCAGGAAATTTTAGATTTTTATAGGGACTGATATGGAAACAAATAAGAGGACTAATTTACTTTATACATTTTATCAAGCACTTTCCGAGCATTTCGGGGATATGCCTTCCCTTCTTGCCCACGCTATGCCGCTGATAGAAGATTATATCAGCGCAGACAGGGTTTTTTATTATGATTGGGTTGATAAAAAATCTGTTTTATCACTTCAAGTTATGTGTGAGGGCAAAAAAGCATACAGTTTACAGGAAGATATTTTTATTGATAAGGACTCCCCGGAAATTATTAAACTTTTGCAAGACGGAATAATGGATAGCCCTACTTTAGATTATCCTGCCGTATATGTTTTGCTAAAATGGCGCGGCCCGCAAAACAGTATTAAGACGATAAAAACCGGTGCTTTAATGCCTAGTTCTTTGGGCGTTTTCCGTGTTGAGCGTCTAAAAAAGAAAACCCCTTTTACACAAGAAGAAAAAGAAATTTTAATTGAACTTGCGCGGGAACTTTCATCCCGCATAAACTTAACGGAAGTTGATATGTATCACTCCGCACAATTAAAACGTGCTGAGGCATTAAATAAACTTTCCACGGTTTTTGCCACATCTTTAAGGTTAAGTGACAGTTTAAGGGAAATACTTTTAAGCATACAAGATACTTTTAGGTTTGACAGAACTTCTTTATATCTCTCAGACCCTAAAACTAAAGAAATTACTGAGGGCTATACCGTAGATTTATCAGGTGAAGTTAAGGAGCTTGAAATAAGGGCAAATATCAGAAAAGAATTGCTTGAAGAGGCCACTAATTCGGATATCAGGATTATGATTCCGCTTTCCTTACAAGGTAAAAATTTGGGTTTTATGTGCTTTGATAATGTCCTTTCAAGAACGCCGATAAAAAAAGAAGAAGTTTTGGCTTTAAAACAATTTTCCCAGCAAATTGCTTTGGCTATTGATAATGCGCGTTTGTTTGAAAAGGTGCAAGAACTTTCAAATTATGATGACTTAACAGGCCTTGCTTTGCGCCGTTTCTTTAAAGAAAATTTAGCACAAGAAATTTACCGTTCAAAACGTTTTAATTTAATGTTTTCTTTGATACTTCTTGATATTGACCATTTCAAAAAAATTAATGATACTTACGGGCATTTGTTCGGTGATGCGGCTTTAAAAGAAGTAAGCCGAATTATAAGGGAAAGTTTGCGCCAAACAGATATTCCTTGCCGCTACGGCGGGGACGAAATGGTTATACTTTTACCCCGTACTTCCGGGCAAGAAGCACGCCATATCGCCGCGCGTCTTCTAAAGAAAGTTAAAGAAGTTGAATTGCCTGCCAATTTAAGCGGCGGTCAAGTTGTAAAACTTTCAATCAGTCAGGGTATAGCAGTGTACCCAACGGACAGTGATGACCAAAATGAAATTTTCAAATGTGCCGATGAGGCGTTGTATTATGTAAAGCAAAGCGGCCGCGGTTTTTATGCCTTATATGAGGAAATAAAAAATAAAAAAGAGTAAAGGAGTTTTTTAAAAATGTAAGCCACGCAAATATTTGGCTTAAAAAATTTGAATCTGTTTTTAGAGCCCTTTTAAGGTAGCTTTTAATAAAATATAAGTTCGTTTCTAATCTAAAAATAGCACGTGAGGCACGAAGTTTATGGAAGTCATGATCCATCAATTTAGTGCCGAGCGTTTATCTTTTTAAATATTAATTTGGTAAACCACGGCTGATATATTTAGGTTATAGAAACGGCTTAAATATCTCAGCCGTTTTTTATTGGCTTCATTTTTTTGGCTTTGTCTTTGCATTCTTTTGCTTTTATTAATCGGCTGATTTTGAAAAATGGATTTCCGCATTGCCCTCACCCGTCAATGCTTACAGGTGGTGGTAATAAAGAAAGATCTAAATTAAACAGGAGGAAGTATGGAAAAAAATGTAGTAAAGAAAGCAGTAAAAAGTAATAATGGGTTCACACTAATTGAATTATTAGTTGTTGTGCTCATTATCGGTATACTTGCGGCAGTTGCTTTGCCGGGGTATAGAAAAGCGGTGGAAAAGAGCAGAGTTTCTGATGCCCTTACTACTATGCAGGCAATAGCAAAGAGCGAACACGGATGGTATCTTAACAATAACAGTTATACCAAAGATTTCGCTGATCTTGATATTGACATAAGCGGAACGATGAATAACGGTGCATTGGCAACAGAGTTTTACACTTATGAACTGTTAGACACAGGTATTATAGCCGATAGGAATAACGGTGAATATACTTTGTATAAAGATTATGAAAATCAACAAATATTATGTACCCCGGGAACACATTATATCTGTGAAGATTTAGGAGCATTTACCAAAGTACCGTGTGAAAAAGTAGGTATGGCTTGGGCAAACACAAACAGCACTTGTTATGTAGATGAAGAAGCCAGGTGTAAAGGATTATATGGTGATGATACCTGGAACGGCGAATTTTGCGGATATACAAACACTACTAGGCAAACGATAGGTGAATATATGGTATGTGAGGGAACATCTAGTTGGGGATGTCAATATTCAACCATAAATGCAGGAGGAGAATGTATTGTTACTCCTGGTGCTTGGAATGCATGTAGTAGTTCTATTATAAATAATGGAGGCAAATGTGTTGGTTCTAGTTCACTGACCACCGATACAAGATATGGTTGTGAATATTCTACAGTAAATGCAGGAGGAATTTGTGATTCTACATACGGACACTTAACTTGTAGGGGTGTCACGCTTAATGCAGGAAGGTGTATTGGAACAGGTTACAAGGGTTGCGAAGGTGCTATAGTTAATAATGGCGGAGTATGTGAAGGAGGCTGTAATTACGCAATAATTAATGAAGGAGGAAAATGTATTGGAAATTGTGCTTTTGCAACAATAAATAGTGGCGGCGAATGTGTAGTTTCTGGTGGTAATTCTTGCGATAGAGTAACTTATAAAGGGTCAGGTTGTATGAGAGGTAGTAGCCATGTTCATGACAACAGAACTGGAGAACCGAAATGTGAATGCCCTATTGATGAAACGACAGGACGACATAAAACAAGTTGTTAATTTATCAAATCAGATAAACAATATAACTCCCCGTGCTAAAAACACGGGGAGTTTCATAAGTATTTTTTACCCCAAGTCAATTAAGGGCCACTTTTTTGGGTAGAGTTCTATCAGTCGGCGTTCCCTCTTATTTTCGCCACCCATTTTTTACGGTTGTTGTTTATGTAAAAAATGGGCGGGAGAAAGCCGAGTAAACCAAGTTTACGAGGCAAGAGGGGGGTACCGTATTAGTAAACAATAATTGGTAAATAACTTTATTTTATTTTTTGGAACCCCCACCCGTCGCTAAAGCGACACCCTCCGCCCTTTCTTATTTTTGCGGATGCAAAAATAAAACGGCAAAGGGTGAGGGTAATAAGAGAGAAAGTCCATTCCCAGTCGTATTTTATATGAAAAGTTTCAAACCTATATGAACTCTAACAAACGATTTGACAATTAACTGAAAATCTAACAACTAATTTATCCTAACTCAATTAAGGGCCACTTTTTTTGGTAAAGTTCTATTAGGCGGCGTTTTAAAGCGGCGTGTTCCGGCATTGTTAAAAAGAAATCTTTATTTACCAAATAATCGCGGTCCTCAACCGCCCATTTTAGGACATCTTTGTCGCGGATAATATCGCCGGCTTTAAACTCAAGTTCACCGCTTTGGCGTGTTCCCAAAATTTCACCGGGGCCGCGGATTTCAAGGTCCTTTTCACCTATTTTAAAACCGTCGCAAGTTTGGCAAATAATATTTATTCTTTCTTTGGAAATTGTGCTTAAATTTTTTGTTACAAGGTAACAACTTGATGGTTTTTCGCCGCGCCCGATTCTTCCGCGTAACTGATGCAAACTTGCAAGCCCGAAACGCTCCGCATTTTCAATAATCATAACAGTTGCATTTTTGACATCAATACCCACTTCTATTACAGGCGTAGCAAACAAAATATCAATTTTTTTAGCCAAAAAATCTTCCATTATTTTTTGCTTTTCTTTGGGTTTCATCGCACCGTGTATTAAGCCCAAATTAAATTTCGGAAACCTTGTTTTTGCCGCATCAAATTCAGCTGTAACGGCTTTAAGTTCAAGTTTATCGCTTTCGTCAATTAAAGGGTAGACAATATAAACCTGTTCGCCACGTAAAACGGCTTCTTCGGCTTTTAAAAATGCCTCTGTTTCAGAAGTATGGAAAGTTTTAATTTCCTGCCTGCCTTTGGGGAGTTCGGAAATTGTGGAAACATCCAAGTCCCCGTAAAAAGCAAGTGCAAAAGTGCGCGGAATCGGTGTTGCAGTCATTGAAAGCATATCAACTTGCTCTGCTTTTTGGCGCAGTTTTGCGCGTTGTTTAACACCGAAACGGTGTTGCTCGTCAATAACAATTAAGCCGAGGTTTTTAAATTCCACTTTATCTTCAATCAAAGCATGGGTGCCGATTAAGATTTGAATTTCCCCGTTTACCAATTTATTTAGCAAGGTCTGGCGCTCTTTTGCCGTTGTTTTTGATGTAAGTAAAGAGGTATTTACACCAAGCGGTTTTAAGTATTTGTTTAGAGTAATAAAATGTTGTGTGGCCAAAATTTCCGTCGGTGCCATAAAAGCGCCTTGCAAACCGCTTTCCACTGCCAAGAGTAATGCGGAAATTGCCACAACCGTTTTACCGGAGCCGACATCCCCTTGCACTAATCTTGTCATGGCAGTAGGTGCAAGCATATCTTTAAAAATTTCATTTATAACTTTAACTTGAGATGGGGTAAAACTAAAACCCAAATTATTTTTAAAAGGTGTTAAATATTTTTTTGTTAAGGTGTATTTATGTTTTTTTTGTACTATAAATTTTTGACGCGCTTTTAAATTAAAGGCAAGCGTCATGAGTAAAAATTCCTCGTAGATTAAGCGGCGGCGTGCATTTTCAAGTTCCGCAACCGATACAGGGAAATGTATTGCCTTAATTGCTTGTTTTGCTTGCAAAAGCCCGCGTTTTTTAAGCAAATCAAACGGCAAAACTTCTTCTTCGTCAACTAAATAATTTTGCAAAGCATTTGCTTGGCAAGAGCGTAAAAATTTTTGCGTTAAACCTTTTGTCAGAGAGTAAAGCGGAATGATTGCATCAACATTATATTTTAGGTCTGCGCTGTCAAGGGGGTAATATTCCTCAACTATAATTTTGCGGTCCGTAAAAGAATTTTTATTTTCGCGCCGCCCGACTATCCAAAACCAAGCACCTGTTTTAAAGGCCTGCCTTAAAGGTAATAAACTGTCAAATTTAAAAGTGCGTTTTTTAAACCAAACCGCCTCATAAATTTGTTTATCTTCGCTTTCAAGCATAACTTTGAAAATGTCTAAGGAACGTGCTTTTATTGACTGTGCGCTTAACACTTTAAAAGGGGCGCAAATGTCTTCAATATGTTTAAAAGAACTTAAAGGTGCATTTTTACGCCTGTCGCTGTAAGTTCGGGGGTAATAGTGCAGTAAATCGGAAGTTGTATCAATATCTAAAGCGGCAAAAAGTTTTGCCTTTGCTTCCCCGACGCCTTTTAAGTTCATGATATTTGCCATTTAGTGTAAACCTATTTTACATTTATGGTGTTTCTCAAATTCCTCAAGTTTTTGTTTTTGTTCTTGGGTATATTCTGAAGTGCGTTGCATTAAATTATCAAAATTGATATTTTCCGCTTCAAACATCGGTCCGTCAACACAGGCAAATTTTGTCTCCCCGTTTACTTCAACACGGCAGCAACCGCACATACCCGTACCGTCAAGCATAATCGGGTTTAAACTTGCATAGGGTTTTATACCTAGTTGCACCATAAGGCGTGCGGTAAATTTCATCATAGGTATAGGTCCGATAATAAAACCGGCATTTATTTTTACCCCATTTTCATTTAAGGTTTTTAAAGCATCCGTTACCATACCTTTTTGACCTTTACTTCCGTCGTCAGTTGCAATTACGAAAGTGTCAGAAATTTCTTGCATTTCCTTTTCTAAAATTAAGAGGTTTGCGGTCCTTGCGCCGAGTATTGAAACAATTTTATTGCCGGCTTCTTTTAATGTCTTAGCAATCGGTAAAATTTCCGCAATACCCACACCGCCGCCGACAACTGCAACAGTTCCGTAATTTTTAATAATAATTGCTTGCCCAAGCGGACCTGCAACACTATCAAAACACTCACCTGTTTTTAAGGTATTAAATAAAACAGTACTTTTGCCGATTGCCTGAATAATTACGGTTATTGTGCCCTTTTCTTTGTTCCAATCAACAAGTGTGACAGGTATTCTTTCACCTTCTTGAGTGTATCTTAAAATTACAAACTGCCCTGCTTTTGCGGACTTTGCAATTAAAGGAGCATAAATTTCAAATAAAGAAATTGTGTCAGATAAATTTATTTTGTTTAAAATTTGATATTTCTGCATTTTATTTTGCTCCTTTATTTTCAAGATATTTATTAATTTCTTTGGCGGCGGTAATACCGTCTTTCATAGCAAGTAAAACCGTTGCACCTCCGCGCTTAATATCACCGCCTGCAAAAACACTGGGCATAGTGCTTTGTTGGTTATCATCAAGCACCAATGTGCCTTTTTCCGTTGTTTTAAGTTGCGGTGTTGCTTTTGGGATTATCGGGTTTGGTTTTTGACCTATGGCGATGATAATACTGTCTGCTTGAATTATAAATTCTGAACCCTCAATTTCAATTGGGCGGCGCCTGCCCTTTTCGTCCGGTTCGCCGAGTTTTGCGCGCGTACATTTTAAGCCACAAGCGTGGCCCTTTTCGTCAATTAAGACCTCTTTTTGAATAGTTAAAAAACTGAATTTTATGCCTTCTTCCATAGCATTTTCAACTTCTTCTTTACGGGCGGGCATTTCCGCTTGGCTGCGGCGGTAAATTACGGTAACTTCGCCTTGCCCTAAACGGCGCGCGCAGCGTGCGGCATCCATAGCGGAATTGCCGCCGCCGAGTACTAAGACATTTTTACCGATTTTAATCGGAGTATCGGAATTTTTGTCATATGCCTTCATTAAATTTACGCGTGTCAAAAATTCATTTGCGCTGTAAACGCCTACGGCATTTTCCCCAGGAATACCTGCCATCATCGGTAAACCTGCACCGCTGCCGATATAAACGGCGTCAAAATCTTTCAAAAGTTCTTCAATACTGAGTGAGGGACCTATCAAAACATTTTCCTCAAAATCAACGCCCATTTGTTTTAAGGTTTTAATTTCCGCTTCAATTACTTCGCGCGGTAAACGAAAGGACGGTATACCGTAACTTAATACGCCGCCAAGTTTATGTAATGCTTCAAAAACAGTAACTTTATGACCTTTGCGCCTAAGTTCTGCCGCGCAAGCCAAAGCAGACGGACCGGAACCGACACAAGCCACTTTAAAACCGCTTTCTTTTGTGGGTATAGGCGGTTTTATTGATCCGGTTTTGCGTGCGGTATCTGCAGTATATCTTTCAAGTAAACCGATAGATACCGGCCCGAATTTTTCTTTTAAAGTGCAAGCTCCTTGGCAATATTTCTCCTGCGGGCAAACGCGGCCGCAAATTGCCGGCAATAAGCTTGTTTCCATAATTTTTGAAATTGCACCGTTAACATCATCTTTGAGCAAATGTTGTATAAAATCAGGTATTTGGACATTTACCGGGCATGCCATCTGGCAAGGTTTATTTTTGCAATTTAAACAACGGTTTGCTTCCTGTAAAGCTTGTTCTTTCGTTAAGCCCCGGGCAACTTCATCAAAATTTTTAATTCTGTTTTCCGGCTCTTGCCTTTGCCCTTTTTGGGGGGGAATTGCTGGGTTTGGCATAAATACTCCTATTTTAAATTTAAGTTTAGTTTGTTTAAAAGTATACGCACAAGTTCATTATCTGCAAGCAAATTATCTTTTACTAAATGGAATAAGGAATTTTGCGTGTAGTATAAATCAAGCGGTAAATTAAACATTTCCGCGAAACTTAAAAGGTCAATAATTTTGTTTACCCTTTGTAAGTCCTGCGGATCTTGTTCAAGCATTTTTGTTAAACCGGTCAATTTTTTAGTCAAAATCTTCTTGACTTCTTCAATATTTAATTCCGCAGAAGTTTGTTTTAAATCCGTTATCAGTTGTGATATCCTTGCAGTATCCAAAGAATCTTTTGTTAATTCTTCTTTAAGTTCAAAGTTTAAAACGAATTCCGCTAAATCCAAAAATAATTTTGGCATAGGCAAGTTAATATTTTTGATATATTCCAAAACTGTCTTTTCCTGCTTAAACAAATTGATATAATTTGTTCTTATGCGTTTTTTTGCTTTTTCAATTACATTGGCAAGCAGTTTTATTTGTTTATCTTTTGGTAAATCTTCAATACCGAGAGTGTCAACAAAAGAGCCCTTAATTAAAGCAACACATTGGGCATATTCGCCATAGGAAAATAATTCTTTAAGCTGCTCTAAATTATCTGTTTGCCCGTAAATTGCGCCGGCTGTAATGTCCGGACCGCCTTGATGCATTACTGCAAAACTGACAAGCCGTTTTTCAGTAGTTAAACGGTTTACAAATACAGCGCTTCCGCAAATTAATTTGATATGCTCTTGGTGTAAAACATCAATTTTATTATTTTCAATGTTGTAGATATATATACGGTCTTCAAATAAAATTTCGTCAAGCAAATAAGAAATTGCATAATCAATAGCTGCTTTTCTAAGCCCGCGGGAAATAGGTTTAACTAAATTTGTATATACGCTTGCCCCGTCTTTAAACATTGGAATATTACTGGGTGCTAAAGCGAGTTGTTCAATAAAAGCATTTTGTAAATCTTCTCCGGTTAAACCTTTATTATAACCTATGGCTCTTTTTGCATAAGCCATAATTTGTACGGTTTCAATGCCGGAAATTTCATCAAAGAACCAACCGCAACTTGTGTACATTAAAAGGGCATTCCTTTGCATTTCCATAAGTTTTAATGCTACAGGTTTATTTTTAAGCCCTTTTTGGGTTGCGTAATCATTTAAGAACTGATCTGTTTTTGAGTGGTCCAATATAACATTTATATAAGCATTTCTTGCTGCGTAGATATCCTTAAAATATTCTTTACCCAGATTTTCAAAGGTAATTAACATTTTATCCCTTATAAAATCCAAGGCCTTTCTTAAAGGAGCTCGCCAAAGCTGTTGCCAAGAACCGTGCATACCGGAATTGCAACCGCAGTTTGAACGCCAACGTTCTACACCGTGTGCGCAACTCCAGGAAGTATTTTCCCTTATTTGTGCTTCAAATTGCGGGGGAAACATTTCCAAATATTGACCGTAAACGGTTAAATTCGCTAAATGGTTTCTTTCTATATAATTTAAGCAATAAGCAAGTGCCATATCGGCAAATTTTTGATGGTGGCCGTAAGTTTCACCGTCGGTAGCAATATGTACAAGTTGCGCTTCTTGCCTTGTATCAAAAGCAGATAAAAGCCGTGCTGCAAATCTTTCACCGCTTTTTAAAGTATCACCAAAGGCAATACCTTGGGAAATAGGCCCGTCATAAAAGAATAAAGCAATTTTATTGCCTGACGGTAAATTGCAAAGATAAGGTTTTTTAGGGTCAACTTTAGCGTAATTTTCTTCCTGCCAATTTTGTGTGCCGATTTTGCGTGTTCTTGCACATTGGCTGGGTGCCAGAATTGTAAATTTTATACCGTGTTTTGCCAATAGTTCAAGTGTTTTTGTATCTACGGCAGTTTCCGCAAGCCACATACCTTCGGGTTTACGTTTAAAACGCTTTTCAAAATCTGCAATACCCCAAATAATTTGTGTTTCTTTATCATTATCATTTGCAAGCGGTAAAATTATGTGATTATAAACTTGCGCTATTGCACTGCCATGCCCGCCGAAAAGTTTTTGGCTTTTTTTATCTGCTTCCAAAAGGGCTTGGTAAGTTTGTTTATCATATTTTTCAAGCCAAGAAAGTAAAGTAGGACCGAAGTTAAAACTTATTTTGCTGTAATTGTTTACAATATCAACAATTTGTTTTTGCGGGTTTAAAATGCGTGCAAAAGCATTGGCGCGGTAACACTCTGCGCTGATACGCTCATTCCAATTTTTATGGGGGCGTGCGGTTTCCTGAATTTCAATTTCGTCTAACCAAGGATTTTCGCGAGGGGGCTGGTAGAAATGCCCGTGTATGCATAAGTATCTTTCCATATTAATATGCTACAATATGTTTAAGCTTTAAGCAAGTACAATTTATTTGGAGGCACTATGAAAAAATATTATATTTTGGATACAAATGTTTTGTTACATGACCCAAATGCCATAAAGCATTTCGGTGATAATGAAATTATTATTCCTATGGTTGTTATTGAGGAACTTGATAATTTTAAAACATCATCTGATGAACGCGGTAAAAATGCCCGTTTGCTCGCAAGGGAACTTGATGCCTTGCGCCAGAGGGGGAAACTAGGTAAAGGTATAAAACTTGATAACGGCGGTGTGTTAAAAGTGGAATTCCCTAGAGAAAACATATTGCCTTCGCAAATTTCCTTTCACAAAGCTGATAATGAAATTTTAAATGTTGCTTATTATTATTTCAAACAGCAGGCAAATAAAACTACAAAAAGACCTGTAATAATAGTTTCAAAAGATACAAATTTGCGTATAAAAGCTGAAGCTATCGGTGTTGATGCCCAAGATTATAATGCCGATAAAATTAAATATGATGAACTTTATGTAGGTTCTCAGGAGTTGGAAGTTCCTGCTGGTAAAATTGATGAATTTTACGCTAAAAAAGAATTAGCTTTAGAAGGAAATTATTATCCGAATGAATTTTTGATTTTAAAAAGTGATGACGGTACAAAAAAATCTGCCGTCGGGCGTGTAACACTTGACGGTAAGTTCTTAAAACCATTGTCATCCCAAGAACCGGTTGCATGGGGTATTAAACCTTTAAACAAAGAACAACGTTTTGCTATGGAACTTTTACTTGACGACAGAATTGATTTGGTAACTTTAGTAGGTTCAGCCGGTACAGGTAAAACTTTAATTACCCTGGCAACAGGTTTAAAAAGAACTTTTGATGATGAAAATTACCGCCGTCTTTTGGTTTGCAGGCCAATAGTTCCCGTCGGGCGTGATTTAGGTTTTTTGCCAGGTACTATGGAAGAAAAACTTGATGCTTGGATGGGTGCAATTTATGACAATTTAAGCTTTCTTGCCGGTAAAAAGAATCCGGAAGAAGGGGAAGAAGAAGTGCGTTATTTGACAAGCAGCGGTAAGCTTGAAATTGCCTCGGTATCCCATATCCGCGGGCGCACATTGCCAAAGCAATATATGATTGTCGATGATGCGCAAAACCTTACGCCGCATGAAATTAAAACAATTTTATCCCGTGCAGGTGAAGGTACAAAAGTTATAGTTACCGGTGATCCGTACCAGATTGATACACCTTATTTGGATACTGAATCCAACGGTTTAACTTATTTGGTTGAACGTTTTAAAGGCCAAAAGAATTACGGCCATATAACATTTACCAAAACAGAAAGAAGCAATTTGGCCGATCTGGCAGGAAAATTGCTCTAAACCCCCAATTTTTTGGCGGAGTTATTAAAAGATGTCCACAGTTTATTATCTGTGGACATCTTTTGATTTTCAGACGATAAATTAACTTGTTGATAACTTTGTCAAGCCCAATTTTTCCTCGTGATTTTACATTTTGCTAAAAGTTATGCTACAATTTATTTACTCAACAAGAAGCTGTGTTAAAATTACCCTAATTCCCAGGGCAAAACAAGTTTCTTCAAATTAAAACAGAGGATACTGATTATGCAAAACAATGAAATTTTATTAAAAGTAGTAAAACGTGACGGCTCAAATCAACCTTTTGAGGCAAAAAAAATTACTAATGCAATTTTAAAAGCAGGTCAAAGCACAGGTGAATTTGATGCCGAAACCGCCAAAAAATTAACAATCCGTGTTATTAATATAGTTCAGCAACTTTATTCCGAAATTATTCCAAGTGTTGAAAATATACAAGATATTGTGGAAGATGTCTTGCTTACCTCAAACTTCCACAAAACAGCAAAAGCTTATATATTGTATAGGGATCAAAGGGCAAAAGTAAGAGAAATTTCATCTAAATTCAATGTTGAACTTGTTGATCAGTATTTGCAGCGTCTTGACTGGCAGGTTAATGAAAACAGCAATATGGGTTATTCTTTGCAGGGTTTAAATAACTATGTATCCTCTGAAATAACAAAAATTTATTGGCTTAATAAAATTTATCCGGAAAAAGTAAAAAATATGCATACATCCGGTGATTTTCATTTGCACGATTTAGGTTTACTCGGTGCATATTGCGTCGGTTGGGATTTACAAGATTTGCTTATCAGCGGTTTTAAAGGGGTTGTCGGTAAAGCGGAATCTAAACCGGCTAAACATTTTAGGACTGCCTTGGGGCAAGTAGTAAACTTCTTTTATACTTTGCAGGGGGAAAGCGCCGGTGCACAGGCATTTTCAAACTTTGATACTTTGCTTGCACCGTTTATCGCTTATGATAAATTAACTTACGCTGAAGTTAAACAGGCCTTACAGGAATTTTTATTCAATGTTAATGTTCCTACAAGGGTTGGTTTCCAAACACCTTTTACCAATGTTACTCTTGATTTAAATGTTCCTTCTTATTATAAGAATCAGGGTGTAATCATCGGGGGGAAAATTCAAGATAGGAAGTACGGCGAATTCCAAAAAGAAATGGATATGTTCAATAAAGCATTTTTGGAACTTATGCTTGACGGTGATGCAAAAGGCCGTGTGTTTACTTTCCCTATTCCTACTTATAATATTACCAAAGATTTTGATTGGGATAATCCCGCCTATCAGCCGCTTTGGGATATTACGGCAAAATACGGTATACCGTACTTTGCAAATTTCGTAAATTCCGATATGAACCCGGAAGATGCCCGTTCAATGTGTTGCCGTTTGCGCATTGATAATAGGGAACTTAACAGGCGCGGCGGCGGTTTATTCGGTTCTGCACCTTTAACAGGTTCTATCGGTGTTGTAACTATTAATATGCCGCGTTTGGGGTATATATCTTCAACGGAAGAAGAATTTTTCAAAAATTTAACTGACCGTATGGAAACAGCCAAACTCAGTTTGGAAATAAAACGTAAAGTTATTGAACGCTTCACGGCTGCCAATTTATACCCGTATATGAGCTTTTATTTAAGAAGTGTCAAGCAACGCTTTAATGAATATTGGAAAAACCATTTTTCAACCATTGGTATAGTCGGTTTAAATGAATGCTGCCTTAACTTATTTGGGGAAAATATCGGCACTGAAAAAGGCCGAGCTTTCGGCGTAAAAGTTATGAACTTTATGCGTGCAAAGCTTATTGAATTCCAAAAAGAAACAGGCAATAATTATAACTTAGAAGCTACACCGGCGGAAGGTACTTCTTATCGTTTAGCTAAACTTGACAGGGAAAAATATCCTGACATTATCGTTTCAGATAATGAACAAGCAAATGCCGGCCGCCCGCCTTTTTACACAAACTCAAGCCAATTACCGGTTAACTTTACAGATGATATCTTTGAGTTGTTAGATTTACAAGACGAAATCCAGTCCAAATATACCGGCGGAACAGTTTTACACATTTTTATGGGTGAGCGTATTAAAGATACAGAAGCCCTTAAAAAATTCATTCGGAAAGTTTGCGAAGGATATCAACTTCCTTACTTTTCTATTACGCCGACATTTAGCGTATGCCCCAAATGCGGGTATATAGAAGGGGAGCATTTTGAATGCCCTAAATGTAAGGCGGAAAAGATTGAAGCTATAGAAAAACAAATTGCACTCTTAGAGGAACAATTATATAGCAAATAAATTTTTCTTGCTTTGTCAAGAAAAAAAAGGACCTATAAAAAATTGGGTCTTGAACAATGCAAAATAATTTGCAAAAATAGTATAAAGAACAAATTGGAGGAAGGTTTATGACCGCACAAGAAAGAAAAAATATTGAAAACAAAATTACAGAACTTAAGGCCGCTAAAGAGAACACAAAAGGCACAAATTGTGAAGTGTACTCAAGGGTTGTCGGATACTTAAGACCGGTTCAAAATTGGAACAAAGGCAAAAAAGAAGAATTTGCAATGCGTAAAAATATTAAAATGGCAGGCGGCTGTAACTGCGGCTGTGAATGTGCAAGCGATAAATAAAAGCAGTAAGGCAGGCGTTTTGTAGTGAAAATAGGTGGACTTTTAAAGTTTTCTATGATAGATTTTCCGGGTTATATCTCGGCAATAGTTTTTACTCAAGGATGTAATATTAGGTGTAAGTATTGTCATAACCCGGAACTTCTTCCGGTTCAGGCAGATACAACTTATAGTGAAGAAGAAATTTTATTTTATCTGGAAAAACGCAGAAAATGTTTGGAAGGTTTAGTTATTACCGGCGGTGAACCGACTTTGCAGCCGGACCTTAAAGATTTCATCACTAAAGTAAAATCTTTCGGCTATAAAATTAAACTTGATACCAACGGTACTAATCCGGAAGTTGTCAGGCAGCTTATTCAAGAAAATTTAGTAGATTTTATCGCTATGGATATCAAAGCACCGTTTGATAAATATGCTTTGGTATGCGGGCCGGTAAATACCGATAAAGTAAAAGAAACAATGTCTTTAATTATCAACAGCGGTATTCCATATCAGTTTAGAACAACTTATTATAAAGAAGTTTTAAACGATAATGATATTGAAACTATTAAAGCAATGTGCCCAGATATAAGTAAATTTAAACTTCAGGAATGCTTACCCGTAGACGAAATTAAACCGACTTTAAAATTGGAGCATGCGATTTAATGAAAAATATCGCAATAATCGGTGCCGGCCCGGCAGGGTATCCTTGCGCTTTAAAAGCAGCTAAACTCGGTGCTAAAGTTACTTTGATTGAAAGCGGAGAGCTTGGCGGTGTATGCTTAAATTGCGGTTGTATACCGTCTAAAGCATTGCTTCACGGGGCGCATAATTTTATAAAAGTAAAGGAACTTGAAAAATATTCTTCTAACCCTTCTCTGGGGGAAGAGTATTTTAAAACTCTCTCTTTTGCTAAACTTCAGGAACAAAGGAAGGCAACGATTTTAAAGCTTCGCGCCGGTATTTCAAAAATGCTTGAAGCGGCAAAAATCAATGTTATTAAAGGTAAAGCAAAATTCGTTTCCCAAAACACACTTGAAGTGGGGGGGCAAAATTTAACTTTTGACGATATCGTTATTGCCACCGGCTCACGTGCTTTTTTACCGAAACAATTTGAAAGTTTAAAAGATAAAATCTACGATAATTCAACAATTTTTAATATTGAAAAATTACCCTCAACTTTGGCAATTTTAGGCGGAGGTGTAATTGCTTGTGAATTTGCCTGTTTAATGCAGGCATTAGGCGTGCAAGTAACAATTATTGAAATGCAGGCAGATATTTTACCTAAGGAAGAAGAAACTATACGCCGTACTTTAAAGCAAATACTTATCAAACGCGGTGTTCAAATCTTTACGGATACTGCTGCCAAAGAAATTAAAATTCAAGATAATCAAAAAGTAATTTTACTTGATAACGGCAAAGAAATTGTTTGCGAAGAAATTTTGGCAGCCCTTGGACGTCGTGCAAATACTGAAGATTTAAATTTGGAAGCCACATCAATTACTTTGCCTTTACAGGTTAACCCCGAAACTTTAGAACTCAAACCCCATATTTATGCTATCGGTGATGTTAATGGGCTTTGCCAGCTTGCACATGCCGCTACCGCACAGGGGGAAGTCGTTGCCGAACGCATAATGGGCAGAAATACGCCTTATGATAACAGTTTGATACCTTCAGCCATATATACTTGGCCTGAGGCAGCAAATATCGGTTTAAGCATTACAGAAGCCCGCGCTAAAGGTTTTGACGCAGTTATAAAAAAATCTTTCCTTTTAGCTAACGGTCGCGCCGTAGCGCAAGGGGAAACGGATGGCTTTGCTCAACTTATTGAAGATACTAAAACAGGTAAGCTTTTAGGTGCACAAATTGTTGCCCCAAATGCCGGTGAAATAATACATATTGCAGCCCTTGCAATAAAGTTTGGTTTAACAGTTAGTGATATTGAAAGTACTGTTTTTGCCCATCCTACAATTTCCGAAACAATAAAAGAGGCCGCCCAAAAGAGCGGCCGTTAAGTATAATTTATTAAAAGTTAAGATTGCGGTCCACAATATAATATGTAAAATGGTGTGTCTTGTTGTGTATATTGTACCCATTGTCCGGGATAATCACAATGTGGAATTTTCATTCCCATAATATACGTATTTTTTACTCCAACAGGTGTTTTCTGATTAGTATAGGTTACATCTTGCGGATATTTAAAAACTTGTGTTTTATATGTGATGGTCGAATTGCTCTGTAAATTTTGAATTGAGGGCATATTTTCTATTTTTAAACGGTATGTAGGCGTACTCAAATCTTTTTGCTGCAAGGATACTTTCCCGCCGTATATTGTCATAGTTGCTATAGCGTTCGGTAAAGGAGCATAAGGAAACTCTGCATTTTTTAGCGATACAAAGGTATTTGTTGATACTGTAATTGAACTGATAGCAGTGCCTGAATTATTTACGGTAATATCTAAAAAGGATCCGTAACTTTGTATATTTAAAGGGTAAGTTTGTAATTTTTTTATATTTACATCACCTTTTACTATCAAATGATTATAATAACCTGACGGTGAAGGTACATAAGCAATTTCTTCCATCGTTAATTGTGCATTTACTGTAATTGTTAAAAAAAAGAAAAAGATAAGAGTAAAATATTTCATAAAACCTCCATATTTTATTATAACTATTTATAAAGAAATAGGCAAATTTCCTTTTGCTTCTTTTTTACCTAATATAATTTCTGCTGCGGTTTCAGCAGAGAATTTATTTACCCCGTATAAAGCCAAAACGGTTTTAGCTTGCGGATAGCTTTTTATATCATATGGACTCATTAATGATAAAAGTATCGTGTTTTTATTTAATTTAATTAAATCTTCTATGGCTTGTTTTTGGGCTTTTATAGGTTTATTTGCCCATTGTAAACTTCCTATTACCACTAAATCAGAATTTTCAATACATTTTTTTGCTCTTGTTATATCTTTGTTTTTAGGTGTCATTGCTGCATTATAATAAGATACATCAAAATTATTGTTTAAGAACGGTTTTACGAAGGTAGGCACTTGGTCTGCCAATCTTGTCGGCACAAAAAATATCGAACATAATTTTGGTTTATCTTTATCTGATTTATATGGTATTAATTGTTCATCATTTTTTACCAAAGTTACTGCCTGTTTGCTTATTTTTTCCGCAAAAAATTCAAAAGCTTGGTCTACTTTATTTTCATTTTTTATGGTTGTATCATCAAATAAATTTAATTCTTTTTTTAAGTCATATACTTTTTTTGCGGCATTTTCTATACGGGCTTTTGTTACCTTTTCCTGTATTGTTTGTGTAGCTTTTGCAGGGGATTCCCTCGCTATTAATGCGACATCTGCCCCTGCCCTAATAGTCAGTGCTGCCGCTTTTGATATATTTTCAAGTAGAGCTCCTTTCATATCTAAACTGTCTGAAAATACCAGACCGTTAAATTTAAGTTGTTGTCTGAGTAAATTATTTAAAATTGTTGGAGAATAAGTTGCAAGTTTGTTGTCTAAAAAAGGATATCTTATATGGGCTGTCATAATACCTTTAACACCTGTTTCAATAGCTTGTTTAAAAGGGTATAAATGAATATCATAAAATTCCTTTTCAGTACCGTTAAAAACAGTTAAGGATTCATGGGTATCCATATCGGTTTCGCCGTGCCCCGGGAAATGTTTCGCTACCGCTACGACACCGCCTTGTTGTAAACCGTTTATAATAGCTTTTCCCATAGAAGCAACAGTTTCTTTATTGCTTCCAAAAGATCTTACACCGATAATTGGATTATTGGGGTTTAAATTTACATCAATCACCGGTGCAAAGTTTATTAATATTCCTAAATTTTTAAGTTCTTGTGCGATAATATAAAAGAGTGTTTGTGTATCTTCATAATTATTTGCGGCAGCTATTACCATATTTGAAAATAAAAACGGTAAACCGAGTGTTATAGGGCTATAAACTGTTCCGCCCTCATAATCAATGGCAATTAGTAAAGGGATTTGTGTGGGGCTTTCTTTAGCCCATTCTTGCATTTGGTTTATTATTTTTTTTGTTTCTTCCCTGGAATAATTACCCCATTGAATTAAAACCCCTCCTATTAAACCTTGTTTTATGGGTGTTTCAAGCTTTTGGTAATTATTTATATCGGCTGATACAAATAATGTTTGACCTATTTTTTCTTGTAAAGAAAGTTCTTCAAAACTTTTTTGTGCAAAAACAGGATTGACCAAACAAAACACAAATAAAATAAATAATAATTTTTTCATTTTAATTTTTTCTCCCTTTCAGTGTTATAAATATTATCTCATTTTCTGAACCTAAGCGCATAGGCGGGCCCCAAAAAAATGTTCCTGAATTTACATATAAATTTGCTTTTCCGTATTTAAAATGCCCTTGTAAATAAGGTGTTGTGAGCGCAACTATATAATTAAAAGGCCAAATTTGCCCGTTATGGTTATGTCCGCTTAGCATTAGGTCAATACCGTTTTGTGCTGCTTCTTTAAAATACATTGGTGTATGTGTCAAAAGCAAATTAAAGTTACCCTGTTTTATATTTTGTTTTAAAATATTTTCAAATTCCTGTTTTGAAATTTTAGATGTTTTTATATCATTTATACCGATTATGTTTATATTGTCAAGTATTTGGTTTTTGTTTTCCAGCAAATTTATATTTGCTTTTTTAAAAGAAGCACGTGCATTTTTAAGACCTTGATAATATTCGTGATTGCCCAAAACACCGAATTTTTTACCTTTTGAAATATCTGTAATGATTTCAGTAAAAGGTAAACTTTTTTCTGCATTTGTTTCAAAAATATCACCTACAAAAACAATTATATCAGGGTTATTTGTTTCAATAATGTTTTTTAAATCATTTGCCCTTTTTACTCCGACAGTTGCGCCAAAATGAGTATCGGAAACAAATGCAATTTTTACATCTTTGTTTAAAACAGGTGTTTCAAAGATGGCATTAGTTACGCTCGGTTTTTTTGCTGCTGTGTACAAACTTATTAATACCAAGATCACCCAAATACCTAATATAGGAAAACCCAAACTAAAAGGTAAAGTAATATGGCAAATTTTAAGTATTAAAGTTAGTACCATTAAAAACATTACCAAAGCAAAAGCCAAGAATAAAGAACCTAGATAAGTTGATAATATCGCTTCTAATGTCCAAAAGTCAAATTTCCTTGCTAACGCATATAAAATGAAATATAATGTTGTCAATAAAAGCGGTAATAATTTCGTTACTTCGGTTAAAGTTAGCCCGGTGGTATTTTGGCAAAACCAAAATATTACTACGGTATGCATTAAGAGAAAAATTAAAAAAGCTATAAAAATGAACATTTTATTTTTTATTTTTCTTATTTTCAAAAATTCCGATTTTTCTGTTTTTTGTAACATTATAGCAATTAAATAATTTACCGTTCATTGCTACGTATACACCATAGGGTAATGCCTGCGCGAAAGAAAGTGCGCTTGCTAAATTAAAAATACCGTCTGAAGAACCGAATTTGTAAGGTATCATAGCACCTGTAAGTACAATAGTTTTATCTTTAATTTTATTGCCAAGATATTCCGCAGTTTTTTCCATAGTGTCTGTTCCGTGGGTAATAACTAAAGATTTCTCTTTTACATTTTGACAGGTTTTTAAAATTTCTTTTCTATCTTTATCGGTCATAAATAAACTGTCTTTCATCATTAAAGTAGTTATTTTGACGGGTAAGCGGCAGCGCCCCATTTTTAAAATTTCCGGCAGATGTGTTTTCCTAAAAAACAATTCCCCCGTAAGTTCATTATATTCTTTATCAAAAGTTCCGCCCGTAGCAATTATTCTAACTTGCATAAGACCTCCTTAAAATATTCCTCTTAATAAAGTATAATATATTTATAGATTAAATGTACAGAGGTTTTATTTTTTTATGAAAACAAGAGTTCGTTTTGCACCCTCACCAACAGGGTATTTACATATCGGCGGTTTAAGAACCGCGTTGTTTAATTATTTATTTGCCAAGAAAACAGGTGGCACTTTTATTTTGAGAATTGAAGATACCGATGAAGAAAGGTCAACGCAAGAGTCCGTAAAAGCAATTTTTGAAGGTTTAACTTGGGCAGGACTTAAATGGGACGAAGGTCCGTTTCAAGACGGTACTTTTAAAGGTGAACATTCCCCGTACTTTCAAGCCCAGCGCGCTGACCAAGGTTTGTATAAAAAATATATTGATTATCTTTTGGAAAAAGACCTTGCTTATAAATGTTATTGCACACCGGAAGAACTTGAAGAAATGCGCCAGCAAGCAGCAAGAGAACACCGTCCGCCGCGCTATCCGGGAAAATGCCGTAATTTAACAAAAGAACAACAAGCGGAACTTGAAGCACAAGGTAAAAAATATGTTATCCGCTTTAAAATGCCCACAGAAGGTGAAACGGTTTTTAATGATTTAATTCGCGGTGAAGTCCGTTTTGCAAACAAAGATTTGTATGATTTGGTTATTCAAAAAACCAGTGGTTATCCGACTTATAATTTTGCTTGTGTTATTGACGATCACCTAATGGGTATGACACACGTTATTAGAGGGGATGACCATATATCAAATACCCCCGCACAAATCCAAATTTATAAGGCACTTGGTTGGGAACATCCTATAATGGCACACCTTTCAATGATACACGGTCCTGACGGTACAAAACTTTCCAAACGCCACGGTGATACAAGTGTGTTGGAATATAAAAAACAAGGTTTTTTGCCGCAGGCCTTAATCAATTATTTGGCTTTACTTGGTTGGAGTACTTCCGATTCACAACAAATTTTTGCAAAAGGTGAACTTGAACAAAAATTTGATATTGAAGGTTGCCAAAAAAGCCCGGCTGTGTTTGATACAGTAAAACTTACTTGGATGAACGGCGATTATATCCGCCAACTTTCCCCAAAAGAATTATATGATGCAGCAAAACCTTTTATTGATGAAGCAGGTATTGCAAAAAATATTGATGAAGAAACTTTAACAAAAGTTATATTGCTTGAACAGGAAAAATATAAAACTTTAAAAGAAATTCCCGGATTAATTGAATTCTTCTTTAATCCTGTTAAGTATGAAGAAGAAGCAATTAACAAAGTTTTTAAGGTCCCTACCGCAAAACAGGCAATAGAACTTATGATTGAAAAATATAAAGCAGTACAGAGTTTTGATGCTACTACTTTGGAACAAGTAGCCCGCCAAGCAGCGAAAGAAAACGGTTTAAAAGCCGGTCAAGTGTTTCATCCACTTCGTGTGGCTGTTTCAGGCAGGACAAACGGACCCACTTTATTTAAAATGCTTGAGTACTTAGGCAAAGATTTAGTTTTACAACGCTTGCAAGATGTGTTAAAATATTGTTAAACTATATTTATTAGGGGAGATATGAAATTCTTATATTTAAAAGGCATAGATATTTTCGGTCCTTTTGAAGTGGACCAAATCTTAAAGGAAGATTGTTTTTCTGAAGATCTCCTTGTTTGTCCGGAAGATAAAGCTGAACAAGAAGCAGCTTGGAAACCAGCAGTTTTTTACGAAGAATTTAAAATTGCTTTAGAAAAAGGAAAATCCCCCGTTAAAGAAAATAAACCGGAAACAAATATTCATCCTGCTGATTTAAAAATTTCCCCGTTAGAGGTAATAAATTTTCAAGAGGGGAAAATAATTTCTCAATCAGACACAACGAATTCCCAAGATTTACCGCCTTTGGAAGATACTAAAACAGATACTGATTCATCTGCGTTTAATCCTTTTGAACCGTCTTTTGACCAAGTAATGGCAGAATTATCCGACGGTAATAAAAAAAATAAGATAAGTGAAGATAATGAAGTAGAAGACCATACCTTTCATATTGAACGCCAAGAAGATAATTTGCTTGAAGATTTACCTGCCCATAGTTTATTATCACCAAAAGAAAAAGTTGATACTGATATTAAAGATGATACTGCAAAAATTCAAGATCACGCTGCCCCTGTTGCACCGAATGTCGAAATGGCGGATACTACAGATGATGCACAAGCGAAATCAACGGATTTTTTGGAAATATCAAATAATAAAATTATAAGTTCAAGCGACGGCCGTGTTAAAGAGCGCAGGCATAATGACTTAATATTTATCATCTCATTTCTTGCTTTGACTGTTGTTGCAGTTGCTTTGTGTTTTGCATTTTTTAATATGACTAAAGAAAATAAAAGAGATGATGACTATAATCAAAATAAGACAGCCCAAAGTGAACCGATAAATAAGGAAGAAATTTCCCCTGCTGCACAACCGGAAGAAAATTCATCCGTACAAGGATTGTTAAATAAAGAAGAACCGCAAATCAGCACAGAGGATACTGTAATAAATATAGTTAAAGATACGAAGTTGCCAAATAAAGGTCAAACTATCGGCGAATATTTGCAGGATACTTATGGTACGGGATATCAAACTTCTTGGTCCGCAAAGCCGTTTACCGACAAAGTTTATATAGTGGAATTTTTTGCTTCTCAAGTTAGGACTGAACCTTATGTCTATCTCTTTAGGGTTGATATTGACCAAAAGAAAATTACAGGGGCTTTAAATAATATTACTTTAGATTTATTAGCTTAAAGGAGGGTTGTAAGATGGTATCAATGGAAGAATTATTTACTTTAATGAAAGATAAAGGTGCATCAGATTTACATTTAACAGTCGGTGTTCCGCCGGTACTTCGTATAGAAGGTAATTTATATGCCACACCTTTTGATGTCTTAACACATGATGCGGTGCAGCAGCTCATATATTCATTTATGAGTGAAGACCAAAAACGCCGCTATGAACAAAACAATGAACTTGACTTTGCTATTGCTATGAAAGGTTTTGGTCGTATGAGGGTTAACGTTTTTAGGCAGATGGGGCATGTGGCTGTCGTCATCAGGCAAATCCCGCAAGGTTTTAGAAACTTTAGGGAACTTAACTTGCCTACTGCTATTGATAAATTGGTTCACCTTTCAAAAGGTTTAATTGTAGTTACAGGGCCGACAGGTTCCGGTAAATCTACAACACTTGCAAGTATGATAAACTATATCAATGAAACTTACAGTTACCATATAGTTACCGTTGAAGACCCTGTCGAATATGTACATCCGCATAAAAAGAGTATCGTAAACCAGCGTGAAATCGGTCAAGATACCCACGATTTCGCAACAGCTTTAAAATATGTTTTAAGGCAAGACCCTGATGTCATCTTGGTCGGCGAAATCCGCGACCTTGAAACAGCCCAACAAGCAATGAACGCAGCTGAAACCGGTCATTTGGTTTTCGGCACTTTGCATACAAGCGATGCAGTACAAACAATTAACCGTCTTATTGATATGTTCCCTCCGGAACAACAAGAACAGGCAAGGTCACAATTATCCTTCGTGCTTGAGGCAGTTATCTCCCAACAATTACTCAAAGGTTCTTTAAGCCCGCATCGTATGCTTGCTACTGAAATTTTGCTTGCGACATCTGCTGTAAGATCTGTTATCCGCGATAAGAAAATTGAGCAATTAATTCATACTATGCAAACGAGTGTTAAAGCAGGTATGCATACAATGAACCAATCTTTATATGATTTATATAAAGAGAAAAAACTTACTTATGATGAGGCATTAATGCACTCCACAGATCCTAATGACTTTAAGGTCTTGGCAGGTAGATAATTTGCCTGTAAGTAAAATAAATCTATCAATATTGCCCTCTGCACCCGGAGTCTACTTGATGAAGGATAAGCAGGGGGCAGTTTTATACGTCGGTAAAGCAATAAATATTAAAAAGCGCGTTGCACAGTATTTCAGCGGTCATGAAGAGCAAACCCGCGGTTGGAAAATTGCCGCTTTAATGCCTTTAATTTCTCAAATTGATTTTGTCGTTTGTGCAAGCGAACGCGATGCCTTGCTTCTTGAAAATAAATTAATTAAACAGTATAAACCGTTTTTTAACAGTATGTTAAAGGACGATAAAAGTTATTCTTACCTTAAATTAACTGTCGGTGAAGATTACCCGCGCTTAATGTTAACGCGTAAAAAAATAAAAGATAAATCAATGTACTTTGGCCCTTACCCAAAGGCATATAATATCAAACAACTTTTGCATTTTTTAAGGCGTTCGGGGTTTGCCCCTTTGCGTCAATGCAGTTATAGTTTCAGCCGTCAAAAACCATTGGCGGAAAATAAAATTCAGGGTTGTATTTATTATCATACAGGCCAATGCAGTGCGCCTTGCGCAAAAATTTCTTACGACGGTTACAGGCAAATTGTTAACCGAGTTGCTTTGTTTTTAGACGGTAATTTTAAACGAGCCAAACATGAACTTGAAGGGGCAATGAAAGCTGCCTCAAAAAATTTAAATTATGAGGAAGCCGCCAAGTGTAGGGATTTAATTTCCGCCCTTGAACAAATGGGAGAGCGTATAAAAGTAAGCAAATATAATGAAGAAAAACTTGAACATAAACTTGCCGTTTCCGCCAAATTAAAGGAACTTACGCGCGTCTTAAAATCGCCTGTTTTAATTAATCATATTGAAGCTTTTGATAATTCCCATTTATTCGGTAAAGAACCTGTTGGTGCAATGGTTTGTTTCATTGACGGGGAAAAATATAAAGCGCATTACCGCCGTTTTAAAATAAAATCGCAAATGAAAGATACCGGCGCAGATGATTTTTTAATGATGAAGGAATGTGTTTTGCGCCGCTTAAATCAGCTTAAAAATTTACCACCGGAAAAACATCCGCAATTATTTTTAATTGACGGCGGTAAAGGTCAACTCAATTTCGCTGCACAAGCAATTAAGGAAGCAGGTTTTAATATTCAAGTTGTTTCACTTGCCAAAAAGGAAGAGGAAATATTTTTTCCAAACCGCTCAAACAGTTTGCGACTTCCAAAAAACTCGCCTGCTTTGAGGTTACTTCAAGAAATTCGCGACGAAGTGCATAGGTTTGTTATTACTTACCATCGTTTACTTCGCAATAAGGCTCTTTACAAGTAATTAATAAGCATACCAAGTGTAAATAGAGTTTTTATAATCATATTCAGTTTTATTTGTTTCTTGTTGGCAAATTTTATTAATAAGAGCTGCATTGTTACCATAAGAATCACTATCATAGGCAATACAATAATAAGTATTTCTTTTTACTGTATTTTCTCCGTATTTTTGCTCGTATGAGTTAATGACCTCTTCTGACATAACAATATAATAATTTAACATATTATTTCCATCGGAATTATGTAATATACCTCCGACATCTCCCCCAATTCTTGCGCGTGTATAATAATGGGAATCGCTTTCATCTGGAATATCTATATCTAATGATAATAAATCTTTAGGATATATATCATTAACCATATAATATCTTTCTATTGCCCCTACCAAAGATTGAACATTTGCTTTTACTTTTGCGAATTTACTTTTTAATACTATCATCTTATATCGCGGTAAAACAATAGCGGCAAGTATGCCGATAATTAAAACAACGACCAATAATTCTATTAAAGTAAAACCTTTAGCGGTTTTAAGTAAGTTTTTCATAATAAACCTCTTTATAATGTCGGGCTTAGGGGAAAAGTGGTAAACAGGGCAAATAAAAACGACGGTTTATCACCTAAGCCATCTCACTAACCTAAGCAATAACCGCCGTTTATGTATACAAAATTGCATACATAAAGTAAGCAGTTATTTTGGAGTGAGATGTGCTTTATATTTCTATAAAGCGCAACGCAAGCAGAACTTGCGCTTCCAAAAATAACCTGTACTTTAAGTACTTAATAAAATTATACCTTATTTAAAGGCAATTACATTTAATTAAATAAAATTTATATCAGCAACAGTGCTTTGGCTCAGTTCGTTTTTGTAAGTATAAATTGCATAGCGCAAAGCATCAAGCAGGTGGTCGTTAAATTTTACCGGCTCTTCTAAAATATTACCGTTTACGTCACTTTTCCACGAATATGTTTGTAATTCTTTTATTAAGTTCGTTGACGATTTTGTAACAAAAAAATTATCACTTTTAACAGCCATTATTCCGTTTAAAACATTTTTTTGTGCCGGTTTAATGTTTAAACCTGTTGCGGCAATTTCCGCTATTCTATTCGGCTCTGCGGCATCTGCATAAATTGTTTTTGATTCTTGTTCTTTTAATAAAGTTTTTAGTTTCTCAGTTAATGCGGTATTTGTTAAACCACTTTGATATAAAATTTCTTTAGCATAAAATTTACCGTCGTAAACTGTTACTTGCACCAAAGCTGTCGGGTTATTGAAGCCGAAATCTAAACCATAAAAAATTTCAGTTGGGTTTTGCGGCAACTCATCAACTAAAGACCAATTTTTATAAATAATTTTTTCACTTGCGCCCCACTCGCCCAAAGCAAAAACTTTATAAGCATTTTCGTCGTAATTTTTTAAAGAGAGTAAAGTGTTTATATAACTTTTTTGTAAGAAATTATTGTCTTTATAAGTGCTTTTTATGACGGTAATATTTTTTTGCGTTAAAAGTTTTTTGTATATCCAACTGTTTATATCCGTTGGGTTTAAAGTTAAAAAAATTTGATTTTGTTTACCGTTAATTACCGGCGCGCTTAAACGGGTTAATAAAACGGAATAATCTTGATAAGTAAATTCTGTTGCTTCCTCAAGCCAAATATAATTAAATTCAGATGACTTTATTTTTTCCGGGTCATCTAAAGAAAAAAATTGAAACATTGAGCGCCCCATTTTATAAGTATTTTCCGTCTTATTTAAGCAGGCGGGGGAAAATAGATTATAATCTTTTAAAAGGGTTAAAATCAGGCGCATAGCAGTCATTTTTAGGGCTGGCATAGTTTTGCGTGTTACCGCAATTTGGCAAATTTCATTGACGGCTTTATAAATCAAAAGTTGCGCCATAGCATAACTTTTGCCGCTGCGCGCACCGCCCACATTTATGACGGTAGTAGTATTTGCATTAAATGTTTTTTTGAATATTTTATTTACTCTAATTATCTTCGTTTTGCTCGTCATAAATAATTTTTGTTATTTGCGGTTCTGTTGAATCTTTGGAGGTATCTTTTTTGTTCTTGTTGTATTTATTCGGTAGCCGGCTAATAAGGGAAAAAGATAAAACATTTGCCGTCTTTGCTTTAAGGGCGGTATCTACTAAAGCAATTTCAAGTTTAAGATTTACTATTTTATCAAATTGTTTTAAGAATTTTTTATCGTCAAACAAAAAAGTAAAAAGCAAGTTTTTGGGGAGTGCGGAATTTTCAAGGGCTTCAGTTAAAGTGTCTGCCTCAAGTAAAGCGGATAAAAAATTTTCTTTTTCCTGTTTAAATTTATCTTCGGTTTTTATTTTTTTGGCGGGTTGTGTTTCTTTCATAAATATATGATAAAATAAATTTTATGACGGAAATCCCCATATAAATATAGCAAATAAAAAAGATATTTACAACTTACTTTTTTTGTTATATAATATATATAGATTCCTCGGTAGCTCAATGGTGGAGCGATCGGCTGTTAACCGATAGGTTACAGGTTCGAGTCCTGTCCGAGGAGCCATTTTGAGACGATAATGTAGTAAATAGTGTAGTAAAAAAATAAATTAAAAAGCGATTTGAATATTTTTCAAACCGCTTTTTTAATTCAAAAAATACTATCAAAAATTTTTAATTACATCCGCAAATGCGCGTAACTTTACGCATTTTGAACTCCTCTTTTTTGCCTTTGTTCCAATTTTGGACCGGCCTCAAATATCCTACAACCCTGGAATAAACCTCGCAAGGTGTCCCGCTAATAATTTCCTTGCGTTGCTTTAATTCCTGGATTTTGAATTCAATTTGTTTCTTTTCTTCAGAGGACATTCTATTTCTTCAATTCCGCGTTATCAGATGTCTTGTTAATCCAAAGTTTGCCGAAGGCCAAGTTAAAAACAAAGACCATGCCGTCAATCAATGCTTGTACCGCGAATTTTCTTAATGCGCCGAAAGTTAAAGTATTTAATGCTTTAATCTTTTTAGGACAATATTCATCCCAAATGGGGTAAATAATTTCTTCTGCAATAGTTTTCTTATTGGAAGAAGAAAGTTCCCTGTCGGTATCTTCGATTTCAACTAATACCACTTTAACAAGTGCTATGAGTTTAAGCCACCAAAAAGCATTGGAACTTTCTGCGGCCGTCTTTTCTAACTTTTCAATCAGTTCTTGGGCTTTACCGTATTGAAAACCGGTTAAAGCTTTCTTAACTGCTTGTTTAATTTTTTCGGTTATGTCACCTATCTTCATTTTTTTTACTCCTTTTTATATAATCGAAAGCCAATTTTAAGTATCTTTCCACTACCCGGATGTCGCAACTAAAACTGATACCTTTATTTAACTTTGCGATTAAAATTTGTTTAATGGTTTTTTTCAAACTCATTTTTATTTCAGTCCGCTTCTATTGACTCTCTAAAATGCCCGCAAACTGTTTTGTTTGCAGACGAATTCTTGCAAGTATCGCAGAACCGGCAATCAACGCAAATAGAATTAGAATTTGACATAAGAAGCGGCTTCCGGACTGTAAAGGACTTGGCATTTATCGCCCATACTAATATGAATTAAATAACCTTGTCCCCGTTTTTCTAAAATCAATTGATCCCATTTTAATTCGCTAATCAAAATATGACCTAACGCCTTAAAAGCGGACATCTTTTTAGGAATAAAATCAATTGCCTCACATTTAAGGTGCTCGCTTGTTTTACTCCCACCAATTGCCTTGTTGAGTTTTTCGCAACGATATCCGGATGTTATAACCATAGGGCAATTTTGAATAACGGTGCGGACTTCTTCCGCAAACTCCGCTAACGCTTGCAGTTTATCCAATATTTTAAGACCTTCTTTCGTGTTAGTTCTTTGCAGTCCGTTTTGGTCCGTTGTGGTTAACTCTTGTACGGTAAAATGGTCCGTCAATTTTTGCGTTTTAGCCATTTGGTCTCCTAGCGATATTGTTAAGTATCAGATTAGTTAAGTTATCCAATTTGTTTTCGATGTTGGTTATATCTTTTTTGTTGGCGTAATTGTTAGCGACATTAATCTGAAACTTATTTAAGTTTTCTTCCACATCAGCGATTTTTTTATCACGGGCATTCAATGCTTTTAAGAAAAAACCTAACAAAGGATAGACCAATACCAAAAGAATTTTTTCAAGAACGCTCCATGTTTCCATTGTTCTACTCCTTATTGAATAGTGACCTTTAAGTCACTTGAAGTGACTCCGGTTAAATCTACTTTTAAGTAAATATTCGCCCAATCAAGGAAGACCATTTTTTCCGCCTCAAGTTCAATTTGGTCATCGTCATCATTGAGAAGCGGGGCAAAATTAGTTCCGTCTTGGGAAATCGTCAATTTGGGCGTTCCGGTAAACGTTCCGGTAGCAAGTACGCTAACAACTTTATGAGCGGGGCCGCCGTCAAAATGGATTATGTCCCTAATATTAATGCTTTTGTTAGTGACTGGGGATGTTGACATATCTACTAACGTGTACATTTTCCGGCTCCTATATCAATAACACTTTTAACGAAGTGACAGTCGCGGCACTTACATCTACCTTTATATATGCCGGTATAGCCGGGAACGGATAGACGCAATTAGGAAAGAAATCGGATTGTGAGAATTCATTTCCATAAAAGTTTGCCAAATCGCCCCAATTGGTGCCGTCTAAAGAATATTGCAATTTGACTTTGCCTGTATATTCGCCGATGAATTGTATTGCATGGTGTGATTGAATGGACCCGCAGGTTTTGTTATCGTGTTCATACAAGTTAACAGCGGGGTTTTCTTCTTTTGTTGAATCATATAATGTAATTGGTTCCATATTTTTTACCTCTTTAATTATTAGTGTTTTCCGTGGAATTTTCTTCCTCGGTTTGTTCTTGTACTTCTTCTAAATCTTGTTGTTCTGCCTGTTGAGCTTCCGGTTGTTCTTCCGGCTGTTCTTCAGGGTTTTCTGTTTGTTCCGGTTCTTCTGAGCTTTCTTCTTCGGGGGTTGTTTCTTCTTCCGGTTCCGGTGTCGGTTCCGGTTCGGGTTCCGGTGTAGCACATTCCGCGCATAAGTCATTACCCCGGATAGTGTTTTCATCGGTTGCTTGATCTAAGATTTCCTCAGAAAAAGGAACGTCTAAATCTTTAATTTCAATTATTGTTTCACATTCTTTACATTTCACAAATGTTAAAGCCATAGTTTTAATCTCCTATATTTTTAAGATAGCGTATGCGCCGTCGCCGCCGTTTTTTGCTTTAAAGTTATTGTTATAGGCCGCGCCAGTTCCACCCGTTACGGTTATCGAGCCGGTAAAAGAATTATCGGACGTAATAACACCCACTTGGCCGCCGCCACCACCACCGCCATAATAAGCGTTACTCTGGCCATTTCCGTTGTTTCCTTTCGCGGTTATTGTTCCGGTCCCTTTGAAAGATTTTGCAATAATTATTAACGCTCCGCCCCCGTTTCCTCCTAAGCCATTAGGGGAAGAACTTCCATTCCCTCCGGAACCGCCACAAGATATTTTGAAATCCAAGGATAGCAATTGTTGGAATAAGATATTAGCAATAGCACTTTCGTTTGCAGGATAGCATGTTGACCCTCCTCCTGTTCCGTGAGTATCGGTACTAGACCCCATATAGTTATAGAAATACCCGTCTCCGCCTCCTGCTCCATATATCGAGTTATTAATTCCGTTGGCTCCTGATCCGTTAGCCGCAAAACCCTTTCCGTCCAAGTTAATTGTACCGTTGATAGTACAAGTGCCGGTACACCTTATAATTAAGGGATTAGCGTTATTTGTGACGGATAACGTAACCCCCGAATTTAATGTAAAGTTTGTGAATTGTTTTGGAACGTCATAATTTGCGTTCGCTACTAAAGTGACGTCTCCGTCCGAGCCGTCCCCGAAAAGATAATCCATGTTACTACCTCCTATTTGTTGAATTTGAGACCCATTAAAAATGTAAAGGCCGGAAGTGGTAGGGTCAATAAAGAGCATTTTATCCGAACTTGTCAGTTTTCCTGCGGTCACTAAAGCCAATACTTCCGCTTGGGTATAAACATTTAAGCCCTTGCAGAAAACGTCTCCGAAAGGGGTTGACTTACTGCCTATCGGTAAAGACATCGTGATATCCTGGACACGGTTATCATTATAAGGTTGTAAACCGCCCACGGATCCAACATCATTTAATGATTGGTTAAGTGCTATATGTGTAACAACTTCATTTTTTTTCCAAATCTTTGTCGTTGTTTTCTTGGCCATTTTTTCTACTCCTCTAGAACTAAAATTGTTGTCTTTTGTTGACTGTGTTTAACTTCATAAATAATGAAAGTCATATCCGCGCTTATTTGTATGGCGGATGTTGGCGGCGTTAAAGTGCCAATGTCTAACTGCGATTTATCCAAGATAAAACAGTTATAAGTCGCGCCTACCTGTTCAATTCTTACCCGGTCCATTACATCCAGGAACGGACATAAAGGTAAATCAATTTTGCAAGATATCCTTTTAACGCCGAATTTGGCACCTAATAAATCAAGTATTGCTTGCCTGTCTTCGGTATCCGTTACGCCCTTAATATCCACTGATTGAGAAGTATTATATTTATTCGTGGGGCTTTCATATTTTTCCGTGGAATCTTCCCAATAAAACTTCTCAATAATTCTTTCGCTACCGGTTTTATAATCATATACTTTGATTTTTCTTTCCGGTGCGGAATCCAAAATAGCTTTAATACCGCTTTTTGCCTCGGCCGCTTTAAAGTTAAAGGCACCGTTATTATCAATGTAAAATACGCTATGCCCTTGTGCTAAATCAGACAAGACATCCATAACGGAATCTGCCGGATCATAAACGCTAACATCTATTTGGGCATTATATCCGGCCGCCACTAAATCTGGATTAAAAGTGAAATAATCGGTAAAATAACCGCGATTAACAATTTCCGCGACAAGTGCGTTAATTGTCGTACCGGATAAACTGCCTATTTCGTCCAAAGTAACATCGGAAAATAACTTTGTATAAGAATAAGCGGATATATTTTCTATAACCGGTTGTGTGCTTGAAACACTTGTGGAAGCGGACCTATCATCCAAAAGACCTTCAAAAATAGTATCGTAATTTGAGCCGTTAAAAGAGCAAGCAATTTTTATCTTTGAATAGTGCCGGACATAACCGTCAAAGAAAATACTATTTTCGTTATCTTCGTCCGATAATTCCCCGTGTACGTTATTAAACTTTAAACTAGCATTATCTTGCGTAATTTCGCCGAATTCCCAAGATTTATAATCAAGGGAATGGCTGATTGAGGAAAGCGTTTTATTATTAGTAAATTCCGTTATATCTTGCCATTCGCTTTCATAAAAGAATAACTTCCGGCAAGAAACATTTTTAATAGTTCCGGCGAAATTCTTTCCGGTTAAATAAAGGGTTTTATCGCCTTTTGCCCGGACATTAACTCCAAAATGCCCGACTTGCAAAGAGATAACTTTTTCTGCGCTTTCATCCCCTATCTTTACGGCCAAATTGCCTTGCTGATATTCAAACACGTCAAATTCTACGCGGTACCAGGTGCTAGGGCTTACGGCTGATATTTGCTGAGTCAAACTTGTATCGTCTGCATAACTGAAAACGGCTTTTTGGTTGGCGGTGCTGATAGTGATATTTGTTCCGCAAGTCCAATTTGTAGCGGAAGTAAAATCACCGTCCAAAACCAATTCATTATTATCGGTATAGGGATTGGCTAATCTTCTTTTAATAAGATATTTATATTTTAAAGGGATTTCATTACCCGAAAAATATATTTCCTTATTTCCCATTTATTCTACTTCCTCAAGTTTAATTTTGTCATGCAAGCCGGTCCAATATGCGTTATCTGTTAAGTTCGGCGAATTGCCGTCTACTATGGACACCTTAAAAATATCCTGGAATCTATAAGGTGCAAAATGATATTTAAACTGGTCTTCATTTCCGCCGCACGGCCACATATAAAAAGGAGCGGATAATTGGCGCAGAGTTTCCGCTAAAGCGATATCTTCATCATCCAGGGCAAAAAGGGATATTTCAAAATTCCACGATTTGCCGCAGTCAAAAATAAACTTTTTACCATTCTGTAAAGTAAGTTCGCCTTGCTCTCTTTTAAATGAGTTTTTAAGGGCTTGCGGCCGTAAAAATTGACCGATAGAAGAAAGCAATAAAACTTCGCCCACAAATTTTTCTTCATTAGGGGTTACGGTTTCACAACCACATACCCGGATGCCTAAAATATCCGTTCTTTTCTCAAAGGTAGCGACGGAAAAACCGTTATGTGTTATAACAACCGGATCCGGCAAAATTCTTGCCCCATTGATTGTTATGATAGGATCTTTTAAGTTATGATTACAAATAATTACTGTATCGGCCGTTACCTCATCGTCAAATGTCCTTGTAAGTTTTGAAATTACAGTATCATCCGCCGCGCCCTCGGAACGCCACCCTATTTCGTAAGAACTATTAAATGCCTGGCCTGCGGTTTCGTTTCCGTGTGTGGCTGTTGCTGTTCCGCCCCTGGATAGAACAGCGTAATTATCTGTAAAAAATTTTGTACCTGTAAAAAAATTATTCATTTACATTCTCTCCTTAGTTGGAAAGGGCGTAAACCGGCCGGAAGCGATACCCTCTGAAATTTTTTCTTTTACCTTTCCGGCAAATTCGTCTGTGCTTTCTGCCATAACATCGCCGTCTATATTTAATGAGACATAATAATTTACGACCTGGGAATTACTGTTATTTTCGGTCGTATTTGAGCCGCCGGATAAAGTTAAATCGCCCGCTCTGATTGCCTCAGCGAATGTTTGAGGAACGATGATTTCACCTTTGTGAACGGTTGCTTGCATATCTTGCGGAACAAAGTCCGTACCGGTTGCAAATTGAACTCCTGCGATGTTTGCCACTTGTTCCAAACCAAACGCGATAGCGACCGCGGCGGCGGCGATACCTAAAGCCGGGCCGATAATTGGTATTCCGGCCATAGCGGAATATGCCTCAACAGCCATTTTATAAGTATCAATGGTTGTAGTCGCAATTGCGGAAGCTTTACCGAGAACTTGCAAGGCCTTAATATTTGACTGTTGAAAGGCCGTAAAACCTTTTAACACGGCTATCTTGCGTTGCGTGGCGTTGGATGTTAACCAAACGTCAAATTCTGCAAAGATACTGCCTTGTTCCTGCATTGCTTCCAAAGAGGCAGTTAAGAAACTTTGATATTCCTCTTGTAAAATTTGTTTTTGCAAATTGACTTCGCTTGCGGCGGCTACCTCTTCCCCGGAAGCATTTCTTATTTGTTCTACCTGTTGCTCTAAAAATGCGATTTTGCTTTGATAATCGCTTAAGTAAAGATTATATTTTTCACTTGCCTCAATGGCATTACTAGATGCCCGGATAGCGGCAATTTGCTTTAATGTTTCCGTCTCTTGTTGGAGTTTAAAATCACTTACCCTTTTGGCGAGTTGTAATTCGGCTTGTGCCTCTTTTTCTTTGGCTTTCTTTGCCTCTTCCTGGGCTTTCCGGTTCTTTTCTTCCTGGGCGTGTTTTTGTTCTGCGGCCGCAAGTTCTTGTTCTGCTTGTTTTCGTTCTTCAGATTGTTTACGATATTTAGCAGTTTGAATTTCTATAAGTTCATTTTGGCGGGCTCTATTTTTTACAAGCTCCTTCTCAATTGCAACCTGATCATAACCTCGTTTACCTTGAACTTTCGTAAGATAACTTTCTCTTTCTAAAAGTTTTTGAAATTCCTTCTGTTCTGCTGTCCTATTCTTCATATAGGACAAATCCTTTAAGAAATCATTACCTAATTCTACGAGTTTATTCATCGTAGGAGCGAGTTCTTTACCTAACAATTCCTTAAACTCGTTCCAATTTTCTTTTAATATTTGAGTTTTAGTTATGAGATTATCGGCATCCGCCCCGGCCAATTGGCCGTATCGGTCTTGTATCACTTTGAGTGCGTTTTCAAAATCCTTAGCGCTATCTCCGGTTGATACTAAACCAAGTTTATAACGGTTTAATTCCTCAACGCCATTTTGATAAGCCCCGACAATTTTCATCATGGCGGAGTTTAAATCAATATTAAGCCCCAAAGATAAAGAATGCGCGGCTCTTACTGCTTCCATTGCCTTTTGGCCAAAGAGACCGTTATTTGTAGCTAAAGTTAATAAATCGTTTGTCGTGGAATTAGCAACGCCGGAAAAATTCCGCATTTCATCGGCAAAGTTTTGATATAAACCTTTTACGTGGGTTGAGGCAATACCTTGTTGTTGTAAAGATGCGGCCAACCGGTTAGAACTTCTTTCCGCCTCTGCAAAAGCAAAGGGGGCTTCTAATAAGAATTTGCCTAAATTTTGAAAGGCCGTAAATGCAAGATTAACGGCTTTAGTAACCAATTGAACGCCAACAGCCATTGGACCAAACCGGGCTGTTGCTTTTGCCACGCGATCGCCAAAGGAAGCGGTTGCCCCTTTTCCTTTTTCGGATGTAAGCGTAAAGTTTTTTATACTTTTATCAGCTTTGGTTGTTGCGGTTTCTAGGTCTTTAACAGATTTCTGATATTGTTTTAATTCTTTATCGCCTTCAACCTTAATGGAAAAAAGAACTTGTACATCACCGTTATTCGCCATTATTTTCCTCTAACATCATTTTTTTAAAATTATCAACAGATTGGCGGAAAATTCGCTCACCTGCCGAGGCGGATTCTTTGTTACCCCTGGAAAGGTAGCCCGCCCCTTTCAATAACCCGGCAAAAAATGTCATTTGCTGGGCTAAAAATCGTGTCTGCTCTCTTTTTATTTCGTAATATAGGGAGAGCAGTTCTCTCCTGGTTAAATCGCCTATTTGCGAAAAAGTCCAACCAGTTTTCGCGGCAATTTGCATAATGATTGGAGCAAGTTTTTTTTTACAGTGTCTTTGGGTTCTTGTGTGTCTTGTTAAGTCGGAGGCCAAGCGGTC
>JAZUPU010000044.1:0-26281 GCA_045605325.1 Elusimicrobiaceae bacterium | reverse complement strand
TGGAATACTTAATTTGGTATAATACAAAAAGAGCACATCAAGGATTAAATTGGCAAACACCGCTGGAGTACACAATGAAGCAAATTGATGGCTCTAAATTTTTATCCCAGTAGTCCAATATGTAGTGATATCGTACAAATTGTTGTATAATTGTTTGAAAATTTGTATAATATATGTATAATTATGCGTAAATATAAAATTCTAAAACTTAATGAAAAAGAAGAGTTGTTGAAATACTATAAACAACACGGTTATAAGGAAACTTTTAAAAAATATCAAGTTTCCCTTGCTACAATTTCATATTGGTTAGCACGTATTAAATCAGCTAAAAAATCTGATCCGCACCCGCTTGCAAGGAGGTATTTAATCCGCCCGGAGACGGTTGCCTTGGTAAAAGAACTACGTAAGAAACATCCGGAATATACTTTAGAAAGAATCAGAGAAGAAGTTTCCAAGAAACGTCAAAGTATTTCTTTAACTAGAGTTTGGCACGCTATTAAAGATAGATAGCTAAATTATTTATAAACCCCCTCGGTGACACCGAGGGGGTTTTGCTTGCTCCATTTCGTATAAAAAAATCCATCTGTTATACAACCTTTGATACTTTTAATAAGGTGTTTTCTGGGTTTCCGCTATATATTTTTTACGATTATTATCAATGTAAAAAATGTGTGGAGGAAATCGAGCAAAGCAAGTTTGCTAGGCAAGAGGGGTATATCATATTAGTAATCTTATCTTCTATATCCTCACCATTAACCTATCTGCCCTTTATTATTTTTGCAAAAGGTAAAACATTTAAAAAATAAAATAACAAATTATAAAGGTAATAAAAGTTAAAATTTTATTTAATAACCTTAAAATCCCAAATTACATTTATTTTACTACGATAAAATTTTTTACTTGACAAGTTTTTTTTTTTTTTCTAAAATGTATGTATGGCGAAATTAAAAACGCCGTATAAATCAATTTAGGAGCATTTATGAACAAGATAAAAAACAGTAAAAAAGGTTTCACTTTACTTGAATTATTAGTAGTTGTTTTAATTATCGGAATTTTAGCCGCTATTGCCTTGCCGCAATATAAAATAGCAGTAGGTAAATCAAGATTCAGTGAACTTAAAATTCTTACAAAAACTGTCCAACAATCAGCGCAAAGATATTATATGACAAAAGGAACTTATAACAATGCGATTTACAGTTTAGATATAAAAATACCGCAAGGTTCAGATTGTTATATCTGGCCTGATACTGATAATTATGACATGATTAGATGTTGCAAAAAAATTTCAGATAATAAGATTTGTTTATATTTATATAGAAGTACAGGGGTTCCTTATAGATGCCTTTCTTACGGTACTGAAAAAAATAGTTGGGGAAACAAAATATGTAAAGCAGAAACCGGTAAACAGAGTGGTTCATATAATTCAGAGGGTTATTGGTCTTATTATTATTAATTATAAATAAGATAATTTTAACTTTTTTAAATTAGCCCAAAAGACGCCGCTAGCAATAAATGAAAATTGCAACACATTCCTATCCTAATGTGTACGCGCGTAATGTTGTATAATATATATATGATATTAAACGAACTACAAACCAAACTTTCAGAAATTGAAACATCAGTTAATTCCAAACTCCAAACTTGCCAGGACACAAAAACCTTGCAAGATTTGCAAATTTCCGCACTTGGCAGAAAAGGCGCCTTGACGGAACTTCTTAAAAACTTAAAAGATTTGTCTTTAGAAGAAAAAAAGATATTCGGCCCTAAAAGTAATGCCTTAAAACAATCTTTAACCACTGCTTTTGAAGCAAAACTTGCCGAACTTTCTTTGAAAGAAATCAATGAAAATTTAAATAAAACCAAAATTGATTTAACTTTGCCCGCTTTCCCTTTTAATCAGGGTAAAAGGCACCCTCTTGCCATAGCGCAAAAGAGGATGACAGATATTTTATCACGCCTTGGTTTTGTGTGGGCAGAAGGGCCTCTGATTGAAGATGAATTACACAATTTTGACGCCTTAAACATCCCCAAAAATCACCCGGCACGCGATATGCAGGATACATTTTTTATCAAAAACACTACCCGTAAAGATTTTGTTTTAAGAACACATACTTCAGGTGTGCAAATCCGCACTATGCAAAAGCAAAAACCACCAATCCGTATTATGGCACCGGGCAGAGTGTTTAGAAAAGATGCTATTGATGCTACCCATTACCCCGTATTCAATCAAATTGAAGGTTTGTATGTGGATAAAAATGTTTCACTTGCTGATTTAAAGCGTGATTTAACCGTTTTTATGCGCGGACTGTTCGGGCAAAAAGCGGAAGTGCGTTTCCGTTCTTCTTTCTTCCCTTTTACAGAACCGAGTGTGGAAGTAGATGTCAAATGCGTATTCTGCGAAGGCAAAGATGCTAATTGCCCCGTCTGCCGCGGTAGCGGTTGGAAGGAAATGCTTGGGGCAGGTGTAGTTCACCCCAATGTCTTAAAAAACTGCGGTATTGACCCGGAAATTTACAGCGGTTATGCCTTCGGTATGGGCGTTGAGCGCCTTGCAATGTTTAGCTTAAACATCAAAGATATTCGTGCTTTTTACGAAAATGATATTAGAATTTTGGAGCAATTTTAAATGAAACTTTTATATTCTTGGCTTAAGGACTTTATTGATATTAATTTAACCCCTGAGGAGTTAACAAAACATTTTACCTCTTTGGGTATGGAAGTGGCTGACCTTAAAAAAACCGGTGCTGATTTTGACGGTGTTTATGCCGCGAAAATTGAGCATATTGAAAACCACCCCAATTCAGATCATTTGCATTTAGTTGATTTAACTACTAAAGATGGTCCGCAACGCGTCGTTTGCGGTGCTCAAAATATAGCAGTCGGGCAAATTGTGCCGCTTGCTAAAGTAGGTGCGCGCCTAGGGCAAATCGTTTTAAAGCCGGCAGTTATCCGCGGTGTAACTTCTGAGGGTATGCTTTGTTCTGCTGATGAACTCGGGCTTGCAAGCACACGCCAAAAAGGTATTTTGATTTTGGATAATTCTATACAAATCGGTGCAGATATTAAACAACTTTATGGCGGCGAAGCAGATTATATTTTTGACCTTGAACTCACCCCTAACCGCCCTGATTTGATGAGCGTTTTGGGTATTGCACGCGAACTTTCCACATTGCTTAATTTGCCGCTTAAAAATAAAACTTATGCTGTAGTTGAAGGTAATGGTGAAAGTTTACAAATTAATTTACCTTGCGGTGCAGACGGTTGCCAAAGATATATGGGCAGAATTATCAGGGATGTAAAAAATGTTCCGTCGCCACAATGGTTGCAGGACCGCCTTTTTGCACTCGGTGTTAACCCAAAAAATGCTTTGGTTGATATCACAAATTATGTTATGTTTGAACTTGGGCAGCCCTTGCATGCTTTTGATTTAAGCAGAATTGAGGGCGGGCAAATAAATGTCCGTTTTGCTCAGGAGGGGGAAAAGTTCTTAGGTCTTGACGATATTGAACGCAATTTAACCCAGCAAACACTTGTAATTTGTGATGATAAAAAACCGCTCTGCCTTGCCGGAATTTTAGGCGGTAAAGAAGATAGTATTTTAGATACCACAAAAGATATCTTCCTTGAAGCCGCAAATTTTAACCCGGTTTGCATAAATAAAACTTCAAAAAAATTGGGTTTAAGTTCAGAGTCATCCCAACGTTTTGAACGCGGGCTTGATATTAACGGTCCTGCCCTTGCTATGCAGGCGGCAAGTGCTTTGATACTTGAAATTTGCGGCGGTAAACCAAGCAAAATAAATGATGTCTACCCGCAAAAAATTGAAACACCCGAAGTAACTTTTACTTTAAAACAAATTAACGATATTTTGGGTATGCAAATACCGCAAGAAAAAGCTGAGCAAATTTTAAAATCACTCGGTACTTTAACAATCGGGGAAAAATGGTCTTTTAAGGCAAACTCTTATAGACGTGATTTAAAACACCGTTGGGATATAGCCGAAGAACTTGCCCGCTACTATGGGCTTGAAAATTTGGCACCGCGCGTAACCTCAACACACGCAACTTTGTATTTTGCCGAACATCCGAAAACCGTTGATATTGGGGAAATGTTTGCGCAAAAATTGGTCGGCCTTGGTTTTTTTGAGTGTAAAAATATCGCGCTTACTTCAAAGCAGGATGTGGAAAATTTCGGCTACACCACCGCGCAAGTGCCGGAAATTGCAAACCCATTAGCCGAAGGGCTAGAGTATTTACGCCCGTCACTTCTTGCAAGTTTACTAAAAAATTTGGAATATAATCAAAGATTTTCTAACAACGATTTGTGCTTGTTTGAATATGATAAAACATTTTCATTACAAAAAGGATATCCGGCTGAGGTTTTCACTCTTGCCGGCGTAATGACAGGTAAAACTCCTCGTAAAAAATTCTTTTTAAACCAACAATGCCAAGTCGGTTTTTACGGTTTAAAAGGGGTTATTACAAATCTTTTGGGCGATTTTATATATACTTTACAACCTGCAAAAGAAGCTCCGAAATATATGCACCCCAAAATTTGTATGGAAATTATTGCAGATAAAAAAGTTATCGGTCATCTTGGGGAACTGCACCCCTTTACTTTAAAGAAATATGACTTAAAACAAACGGTCTATGCTTTTGAATTTAATGTTAAGAATTTGGAAAAGCAATTTTCCGCAGCTGAATTTAAAAAAGCCGGCGAAGTGCCAAACTTACCAAATGCGTGGCGTGATTTGTCTTTCATTGTAGATGAAGCCACCCCTTATGCAAAAATTTTGGAAGCATTAAAAGAGGTTCCGGCAAAAATCAATTTAATTGACTTGTATGAAGGGCAAAATTTACCGCAAGGTAAAAAAAGTTTAACTTTGCGTTTTGAATTTGCCGCACAAGGAAAGACATTAACCGATAAAGAAGTAAGTGGATATATTGACGGTATTTTTGCAACTTTACAATCAACTTTCGGTGCGACATTGAGGTAAAATGGACAGCAGAGACAAGTATAAAAAACTTGAACTTTTGGTGGACCAACTCCTTGCGCGTATGCAGGAAAGGGATAAGGAGATTGTTACTTTATCTGCTAAAATAAAATTGCTTGAGTCCGAAAACCGTGTGAATAAAAGTACACAAGAAACTGTTAATGCTCTTTTAGAATGGCGCGAGGTTACAACCCAACTCTTAAAAAAACTATATGTTAAAATTGATAAGGAAATTGTGCGTATAGAATCCCAAATAGCAACGCCTAAAATTGAAAAATGAAATTTGAAGAACGTGATTTAATATTAAAAAGAACAAAATTAACGGCTGTTCCGGTAGAAGACCTTACAGATGGCGAACTGCAAGAGATTATCACCCAAATGGAAGCCGATATGGATGAAATTTCCAAGAGGACAAGAATAGTCGGTAATCTAAATTTGTTCCCTTATGTGGCTTTTAATTATGCTATGCGCCTGTATAAAATAGAACATCTTGAAAAAACAAAACAAAAAGCTGAAGAAAAACGCCTTGACGAAACAATAAAGCGTATTGAAAATTTTTTAAAACCGTCATAAATTATGGAAGATTTTTTTACTAAAGAACAAGAAGATTATAATACTCAAAATATGCCGCTTGCCGCTAAAATGGCACCGCAAAATTTGGAAGATTTTGCCGGTCAAGAGGCAATTTTGGGTAAAGGTAAAATGCTTAGGCGTTTAATTGAAGCTGATAAAGTTACTTCTGCTGTCTTCTTCGGTCCGCCGGGAGTTGGTAAAACCGGTCTTGCAAGATTTATCGCAAAACAAACGAAATCCAAGGTCTTTGAACTTAATGCAGCTGCTGCCGGCGTAACAGAATTAAAACAGGTTTTGGCAGAGGCAAAATACAGGCAGGAAAATAAAAGTTCTTCCCGTACTTTAGTGATTTTAGATGAAATACACCATTTCAATAAAACCCAGCAAGATGTGCTTTTGCCGTCGGTTGAAAGCGGACAAATTATTTTGATTGGGCTTACTACCGAGAACCCTTATTTCTATATCAATAATGCTTTGCTTTCGCGCTTTTCCGTCTTTGAATTTAAACCGCTAAAGCCGGAAGATCTAAATAAAATTCTAAAAAATGCAGAAAATTTACAAAATTTTATTACCGCACCGGATGCTGCCGATTATTTAATAACACAAGCTAACGGTGATGCGCGCCGCTTTTTAAATGCTGTTGAACTTGCATTAATTACAACACCTTATGAGGGCGGCAAAAAAGAAATTACACTTGAAATTGCAAAAGAGTGTATACAAATGCGTCACTTAAATTATGACAAAAAAGGTGATGCACATTATGATATTATTTCCGCTTTTATAAAATCAATGCGCGGTTCAGACCCTGATGCCGCAGTTTATTGGCTTGCGCGTATGCTTGCAAGTGGGGAAGATCCGCGATTTATCGCGCGCCGTATTTTAATTTGCGCGGCGGAAGATGTCGGACTTGCTGAGCCGACGGCATTAGTACTTGCGGAGGCAGCTTTTAAAAGTGCAGAGGTTTTGGGTATGCCCGAAGTCCGTATACCGTTGGCTGAAGCGGCCATTTATGTTGCCTGTGCCCCTAAATCAAATGCCTCTTATTTGGCAATAGACGGTGCTTTAGAAGAAGTAAATAACGGACCGCGCCGCGATGTTCCAAAACATTTACAAAGCGGTATGAAAAACGAGGGCTATAAATATGCACACGATTTTCCAAACCATTATGTGAAGCAAGAATATATGCCAAACCCCATAAAGTTTTATAAACCGACAGAAATGGGTAAAGAAAAAACTATCAAGGAACGTCAGGCAGCGCTAAAAAAGAAATGAGCATTATTTTTGACGAAAATAAAATATTTTCCGTATATGAAATTTCCGGCATAATAAAAGAAATGCTTGAAGGCGTGCTTGCAAATGTTCGCATTGAGGGTGAAATTTCTAATTTAAAAACTGCTGCAAGCGGGCATATTTATTTTGATTTAAAAGATGAAAACGCCTTAATAAGTGCTGTTTTATTTAGGGGTAATGCGCGCGGTATCAAGTTAAAAGAGGGTGATAAAGTTTGTGTATCCGGTGATATTTCTTGCTATATTAAGGCAGGGCGTTATCAAATAATAGTGCGTTCCGTTGAAGTTAAAACTATCGGTGATTTGTATGCACGATTTGAAGCACTTAAAGCAAAACTCACAGCAGAAGGTTTGTTTGACGAAGAAAATAAATTGCCTTTACCGAAATTCCCTGAAATTATTGGCGTTGTAACATCCCCAACAGGCGCGGCAATAAGGGACATCTTATCAGTTTTAAGCCGCCGTGCAAAACATGTGCAAGTTATTTTAGCACCGTCTTTAGTACAAGGTGACGGCGCAAAAGAAAATATTGTTCAGGCAATAAAAAACTTGAATAAAATTACCCCAAGACCTGATGTAATTTTACTTGGCCGAGGTGGCGGAAGTATTGAGGATCTGTGGTGTTTCAACGAAGAAGAAGTTGTTCGCGCTGTTGTTAGAAGTAAAATACCCGTAATTTCTTGCGTCGGTCACGAAACTGATTTTACTTTAACTGATTTTGCCGCAAGTTTGCGCGCCCCAACACCGTCTGCCGCAGCAGAACTTGTTGTTCAAAATGCGCGTGATATGCTAAAACATTTAACAGATTTAAAGCGTTTTTTACAGGTTTCTTTAGATGCAAAAGCACAAAACCTTGAAACCCGTTTAAAGGCGGTCATTAATAATAAAATATTTAAAGAACCATCTTTAATTTTATTGCCTAAAGAACAAGAACTTGATGATTTAAAAGAGAAATTATTTAATAATTTTACAAATTTAATTAACAAAAAAGAGCATACTTTTAAACTTGCCGAAAATGCACTTTTTAATTTAAGCCCTAAAGGTGTTTTAAAACGCGGTTATGCAATAATAAGAAATGCTAAAGACGGTAAAATTACCAAAACATCCGTTAAAGGCGAGCGTTTAAAAGTGCAAACAGAGATTAGTAATTTTGAGGTGGAAACCGTATGAAAAAAGAAAAGTCCTTTGAAGAAAAATTAAACCGGTTGGAGGAAATAGTTTCTTCTTTAGAAAGTCCGGCTTTGAATTTAGATGAAGCCGCAAAACTTTTTGAAGAAGGCGCAACTTTAACAAAAGAACTTTCAGCAAAATTAAAAGAAGTTAAATTTAAAGTTGAAGAATTAAAAAACAAAGCAGGGAATTTAACCCTTGAACCTTTTGACGGCAAAAATGCAGATGAAACAAAATAAAACACGCCTTGATAATTCTTTGGTTTTGCAAGGTCTTGCACAAAGCCGAAATAAAGCACAGGCCTTAATTATGGCAGGTGTGGTTTTGGTTAATGGCGAAATTGAAACACGGGCAGATAGGACAATCAAAGAGGAAGATACCGTCGCAATAAAGCAAAACCCTTGCCCTTATGTTTCACGCGGCGGTTTAAAATTAAAGCAGGCATTAAACGATTTTAAAATTGATGTAAAAAATAAACTTTGTATTGATATCGGTGTGGCAACAGGTGGGTTCTCCCATTGTTTTTTGCTTGAAGGGGCAAAAGAAGTTTACGGCGTAGACGTCGGTAAAGGGCAGCTTGCAAGCGAGGTTTCGGCATTTAAAAATTATCATTTTTGCCCGAACACAAATGCAAGGTTTATGGAAGAAAGTATGTTCCCTTTTAAATTTGATGTAGCGGCGGTGGATGTTTCGTTTATTTCTTTAACAAAAATTATGGAACCGCTTTTTAAATGTATGGCACAAAAATCAACGGTAGTTTTTTTGATTAAACCGCAATTTGAATTAAGCCCTAAAGAAGTTCCGCACGGTATAGTTCAAACTGATGAAAACCGCCGAAAAGCCATTGAAAAAGTGCAGGATTTCTTTGAAACTATTGCTAAACAATATAATGCAAATAGCATAGGTTTAGTCCAATCAAAAACCGTAGGTATGCACGGTAATATCGAATTCTTATGGAGTGTTAGCGTAAATGCAAAATAGTTATAAAAAATCAAATTTCGGTGCGGCATTTTTCTTTTTATCAAAAGAACAAAAAGAAGCCCTTGGTATAATTTATGCTTTTTGCCGTTTAGCGGATGATATCGTAGACGATACCCCTAAAACCGCACCTGCTCAACTCGCCGATCTAACTTTGGAACTTGAGCGAGTTTACGGCGGAACACCTGCAACCGAACTTGGCAGGGATTTACAAAAAGTTATTAAACAATTTCCAATACCGAAAAAATATCCTTTTAATTTAATTGAAGGTGTTGAAAGAGATTTGCATATCCCCGTACGCTATCAAACGCAAGAGCAATTAAATTGGTATATGTATAGAGTTGCAAGTGTTGTGGGGCTTATGTGCATTGAGATTTTCGGCTACAAAAACCCTGCTTCAAAAGAATATGCCGAAACTTTGGGATACGCCGTACAACTTACAAATATCTTAAGGGATATTTATGAAGATGCACAAATAAACCGTATATATTTACCTTTGGAAGATTTACAAAGATTTAAAGTTTCCGAAGAAGATATTTTAACCTCAAAGCATACCGCGGAAGTTAAAAATTTATTTGATTTTGAGTTAGATAAAGCACAAAAATTATACGATAAAGCGCGTAAAATTTTACCCAAAGAAGATTTTAAAACTTTGCTTACCGCACGCGCTATGGGTGCAATATATGAGGAAATTTTATCTAAACTTAAACAAAAATCTTGCTTGCCTTGTGAAAAAAAGATAAAGTTAAGTAAATTGGAAAAAATTTGGATTTTAATTAAAACTTGGAGGGCATGTAAATGAAGAAATTTTTACTTATAGCATTATGTTTACCGGCATTAACAAATATTTTAAAAGCACAAAATTGTTTTGAACAAAGCCGTAAATTTTTTAATTCAAAAGATTATATCGCAGCCGAACACGCCTTAGAAAAATGTTCTAAAGCGGAGAAAAAAGACCCTAATATACAAATCAGTATGGCAGGTATTAAATTGTTGCTTGCTAAATATGATGAAGCTAATAATTATTTTAATAATGCTTTAAAAATTATGCCTAAAAATTCCCCTTATTTTGCTTATGTTTATTCAAGTTTAGGCGATATAGCTATGCAAAAAAAACAAATTAGTAAAGCTATGAAATATTATGAAAATGCCTTAAAATATCAACCGGAAGATGTTAATGCTTTAGTAGGTTACGGTTTAACTCTTGAAAGGACAGGCAAAAAAGATTTGGCTGCAAAAAATTATAAAAAGGCCCTGAATATAGATTTTTCAAATTTAGCTGCCAGGAAAAATCTTATCCGTTTGGAACCGGACCATTTAACTGATAAAGAAAAACTTGAAGCATTAAAAGATAGGAATATTATTTCCCCAGAAGCTGAAACTTTTACCGAAGAAGATATCTCTTTACTAAGAAAAATTTTAAAAGCAGAACGCGGAAGCAGTATAGAATATTTAAGTTTAAAATTAGGTGCTTCATTACCTGAAAGTGCTGTTTTTGAGCGTAACCCAAATACTTTTTATGCAAGAAAGATGTTGACTTTAAGCGGTTATAATTTGCTTATTGATAAATTATCAAGTGAAGCAAAAGATTTTTTCATTTCAAAACAGGTATCTGCCTCTGATTTATTTTTATTAAAAGATTATAATGAAAAACCTATTTTTGATGAGCGCGGCCTTTTAACCGAAGAAGGCCTTATTGCTTATAGTAGAAGTTTAAAGGGTAAAAAATCTTATTTGCTTCCCGGTGAAAAAGCCCCAATGGCTAAAGCAAAAGAAGACGAGCTTGCCAAAAAATATATTGCAGAGGGTTATTCGGAAGCTACTCGTTTGGAGTTCCAGTATGTAGAAGAAGAAACAATGTGTTCTGAAAAAACTTTAGTTGAAAAATTGGGCTGCCGTACCATAGGTGATGGTATGGAAAAACGTTATTTCGTAAACAGTAGGGAAGATATATCCGTACCGTTTAGTATACCTTTTGAATTGGTAAGCCAATACAGAGAATTATACGGCCGGCATAATCAAGATAAAGCACCTATATATAAAAATACTTTCGGCGAAAAGCAAAGGGGCATTTTAACCTTGTGTGATGATAAAGGTGAAATGTTTACAGGTTTATAATGATTACTTTTATTGACTCCCATGCCCATCTAAATGATGAGGCATTTGATAATGATAGAGAGCAAATAGTTTCCGCTTGCTTTAATGTAGGGGTTAAACAAATGGTGGAAATTGCCTGTGAAGTACCTGAGTGGCAACAAGCGTTTAATTTATGCCAAAAATATAAGGGGCAAATTTATGCTGCGGCCGCAATTCACCCGATAAATGCAGAGCAACTTACTGATAACAGCTTTGAGGAATTACAAAAATTTCTTTCTTATGATAATTTCAAAGCGGTAGGTGAAATAGGGCTTGATTATTTCTATGAAGATTCCTCCCCGCGCGCTTTGCAGCAAGAAGTTTTTGAAAGGCAGCTTGAACTTGCGCAAACGATAAAAAAACCTATAATTTTGCATTGTAGGCAGGGTAAAGATAAACAAGATTATTCTGCTTATGAAGATATGTTTTTTGCGCTTAAAAAATATAATTTAAACGGCGGTGTTTTGCATTGTTTCAGCGGCCGTAAAGAAGATGCGTATAGGGCTTTAGACAATGGGTTTTACCTAGGTGTCAACGGAATAATAAGTTATAAAAAGAATCAAGATTTAAGGGATATTATCAAACAAGTCGGCTTAAAATATTTGCTACTTGAAACAGATTGCCCTTACTTACCGCCGCAAACGAAAAGGGGGCAGCGTAATTCCCCCGTAAACATCCCTGAAATTGCCCAATATCTTGCAGATATTTTGGGTAAAAGCATCAACGAAATTGCGGATCAAACCACCCAAAACTCAAAAGCGTTTTATAATATATAAAAGGGAATTGAGGGATGTTAATCTTTATTGTCGCCACCCGCGCACTTTGTTGCTCGGGCGGGAGATGCCGAGCAAATGTCGTTCTTGCGAGGCAGAGGGGGGATAAATAAGGTATATTTTATGTAATAAGGCAACCCCCACCCCTAACCCCTCCGCCCTTTCTTATTTTTGCTAAGGCAAAAATAAAACGGCAAAGGGTGAGGGGAATAGAGAGAGAAATTTATTAAAACTCTCAAGAAGGCAGCACCTTAAACCGGTATTTACAGTAATATTAAAATTTGTTATTATAACTAAAAGGAGAATGTTTTTTATGTAGGGCTAATACCCCTAAAGCAATTTGAATCTGTTTTTGGAACCGTATATAGAATACGGGAGTGTTGGAAACAACACCCATTGCACACCAAAAACAGTCGTTTTAGGCAGAGTGGGGCGGAACTTATAATCCCGGCTTACTCTGCCGAGTGTTTGCCACCTTTTAGGTGGCAAGCCACGGCTGTTATGGTTGAGGTTTCGTGCAATGGACCTTGATATAAGAGCCGTTTTTATTTGGCTGATTTTAGTAGTACCTTTTATTTTCGCCCCACACTTTGCGTAGCAAAGTGGGTGGGAGAATTAAAGAGGGGGGTAGTGTAAAACAAAGTAATACCTAATTTTATAATCTACCCCCACCCCTAACCCCTCCGTGTCGAATGACACTCCACCCACTTTAAGAAAGTGTGGAAGGGAATTAAAAGAAACAACTTAAATAAATTAAAGGAGAAATAAAATGAAACAAAAAAATAAAAATCTCAAGTCAGGTTTTACCTTGCTTGAATTATTAGTTGTAGTGATAATTATCAGCATACTTGCCGCAATTGCTTTGCCGCAGTATAGGAAATCGGTAGAAAGGGCAAATGCCGCAGAAGCATTACCGATATTAAAAGCCCTTTGGCAAGCACAGCAAGCATATTATTTATTAAACAATACTTATGCTACAAAATTTTCTGACTTGGATGTAGATATTCCTTGGACAGGTAATGTTAAGTGGCGTAATAGTGACGTTATGCGAGATACAAAATCAAATGACAAATGGTCTTTGCAAATTTATCATGAAGAAGGTGTGGGAGATTCAATATATTTAGGCAGAATAAGCGGTAAATATAAAGGTAGTGGCTTTTGGGTACAATCTAAAGGTAAACTAGGTCGAATATATTGCGCAGAGAGATTAGATGACGGCATAGTTTTTGAAGGAAATGAAGGCGATTATTGTGAAAAGATATTTAATGCTACAAAAAATGGTGGCGACTGGAATATAAGAAGTTATAAAATGCCATAATTGAAATATACGAAACCCCTCAAAATTTGATAAGATAAAAGTATGAAGAAAATTACTATTTTTGTTTCGTTGTTATGTATGGCTTTGGCTATACAAGCAGGGGAAGTAAAAGTTTTTCATACTTCCGATGTGCACGGTTTTTATTTCCCCACAACCGTAAATGGGCAGACATTTGGCGGTTTTGCAACTTTTGCCGGTTATTTGGAAAATCAAAAAAAACCTTATTTGCTTTTAGATTCTGGCGATTATACTTCCGGCACTTATGAGGCCAAAAAAAGCAAGGGTGCTTATTCGGTGGACTTTATAAATAAACTCGGTTACAATGCAGTTACTTTGGGCAATCACGAAAATGATTTTAAGGATGATGCCCTTTTAAAAAATAATGCAGCTTTAAAAGCTGACCTTTTGGTCTTAAATGCCGAGGATAAACAAACAAAAGGTTATCCAAAACACATAAGACCTTATGCCTTTTATACTTTAAACGGTTATAAAATTGCGGTTATCGGGGTAGGGAAAGAATTTTCCAGCGAATCAAAATATATTAAAATCAGAAAACCGCGCAAACTTTTAAAACAAGCAGTTGAAGCCGTAAAAAAACAAAACCCTGATGCGATAATTTTGCTTATTCACGATAGTGCACAAGATGATAAACACGAAAATTCTTATACTACAATAAAATTGGTCCAAGGTCTTGGAATTGATTTGGTTTTAGGTGGTCATGCACATAAAATTATCCAAAACAGAAAGTCAGAAAATACTGTTTTTGCGGAGTCCGGCACTGCATTAAAAGGTATTACCGAAGCAACTTTAACATTTGATGATAAAACAAGAAAATTAACCGATGTTAAAACAGAATATGTTTTAATGGATAATGCGAAAATTAAACCTTCCGCAGAAATACTTGCTTTTGCTGATGAGCGGCTTGATAAAAAGATGAATATTATTGTAGGCAAAGCGAAGGAAGATATTTCAAACCGCCCAGGTACAGGTCATAATGGCGTTGATAGTTATTTGGGCGATTTATTTTGTGATATTGTTAAACAAGCAACCGGCGCGGAAATTGCCGTTATAAACAGCGGCGCTATAAGAACCGGTATACAAAAAGGAAATATTACCAATAGGGTTATTGAAGAAATTTTACCTTTCCAAAACAAAATTATGAAAGTTAAAGTTGACGGTAAATTTCTTGATAAATTTGTGAGAAAATCTTTAAAAGAAAATTCAAGTTTATTTCAATACTCAGGTTTAAAAGTTAAATATTCTTTTAAAAATAACAGGGCAAAGATCCTTGAAATTTCAGTTAACGGAAAACCTTTAAAAAGAGATCAAATTTATACACTTGCGGTGCCTGATTTCATTGCCAACGGTAATAGTGAAGGTTACTTATTTAAGAAAATTGAAGATAAAACAATTTATTCAGATACTTATTTGGCAGATTATTTTGTTAATTATATAAAAGAGCATAAAGACGGCATACAAAAACCTGCCGAAGCGGAGCGTATAGTAAAAGTAGTAAAATGAAATTTCGTTTATTAGTTATTATTTGCTTATTGTTTTGCGCTTGTCATGATAAAAAACCGCCTGTGGAAATTTATCATACAGGCGCAATTTCCGGTTATTTTTATGCCAGAACTTTAGGGGAGGAAAATAAAAGTTTTGGCGGTCTTTCTATTCTAAAAAATTTGTTTACAAAAAAAGAAACTCCGTTTTTGCTTTTTGATAGCGGCAATTTATTTTCTGTTACCCGTGAAGGGCAACTTGCAAAACTTGCAGGCAGTTTAAATCTGCTTAATAATTTACCTTACACGGCAATAACTTTAAGTGCTGAAGATTTTAAATTCGGTATCGGTGATGTAGAACAAGCTTTAAAAGCAAACAATATACCTGTGGTAATTTCAAATTTAAAAACTCGGGAAGGTAAAATTCCGCAAGGGATAAAGGAAAATATTTTAATTGATTTTGAAGGTTTAAAGATAGGTATTACCGGGGTACTTTCAAAAAATGATTTTGATAAATTGGTGCGCACAACAGGCCTTAAGGCAGAAGATGAAATTAATGCTCTAAAACGGCAAATTGAAGCTTTAAAATTAAAAGGGGCAGATATAATAATTTTATTAAGTTCACTCGGTTTTGAGCGGGAAGATAAATCCGCCGCTGATAAAATTTTACTTGAAGAACTTACCGGTGTTGATGTAATTTTAGGAATTGGTAATCAAGATAATTATGATAATTCTAAAATTATCTTAAATCAAGTACCCGCAAATTTAAAGGAAGTTGCACTGCTTAAACTAAACATAAATAAAAACAGGCAGATATCTTCTTATGAAGAAGAAAAAGTCGCACTTAATACAGAATCTCTTAATGAAGATGAAAATTTGCTCAAAGAAGTAAATTTTTTAAAGCAGCAGGTAACTAAAACCCAAACAAAGCGTATTACTAAATTAGATACTTATTTGGAAAGCCAAGGGCAAAATTCTGCGCTTGCTTTATATACTGCGGCTTGTTTAAAAAGGTGGGGCAAAACTTCTATCGGTTTAATGAACCCGGAGGCATTAGGTGAAGGTTTACCGCAAGGGGATATTAGTGAAGATGATTTATATAAATCTTTCCCTTTTGACGATAGAGTAATGTTCCTAAAAATTTATGGTTGGGAATTACTTAAAGCTTTATCTAATAATTTAAAAGCACAACATCCGGCGGCATTAAGCGGTATAAAAATTTTTTATAATGATGATAAGCTGATTAAAAAAGTTTTAATTAACGGTCAGCAAGTGCAGAAAAACCAACTCTATGATATTGCTTTGCCAGACCATCTAATCGGCAACACCCCCGGTTATGAAGAATTTTTAAATATGTATGAATTTAAAAATACAGATAGAACGGTTAGGGATATTGTTGCTTGGTGTATAAGCCGTAAAAATACTGATTTTAAAAACGAAAGCGCTTGGCAAAAAATGTAACTTACACAAAATGACTTTACTTAAACCACTAAAAATCGGCAAATTAACTTGCAAAAATAATTTAGTACTTGCCCCAATGGCAGGCATTACAGATACACCTTTTAGATTGCTTTGTTTAGAGGGCGGTGCCGGGCTTGTGTGTGCGGAAATGGTGTCATCATCTGCATTAAAATACGGTAATGAAAGAAGCCAAAATATGCTTAAAATTTCTGCCAAAGAACATCCGCTTTCAATGCAAATTTTCGGTGGGGACGCTGATGCTTTAGTTATTGCCGCAAAACTTGCCGAGGAAGCCGGTGCTGATATTATTGATATAAATGCAGGTTGCCCCGTCAAAAAAGTTAATAAAGCAGGTGCGGGCTGCGTGCTTTTAAAAGATTTAAATAAACTTGAAAATATGGTTTCTTCCGTAGTAAAAGCAGTAAAAATCCCTGTTACTTTAAAAACGCGTATCGGCTTAACAGAAAATAATTTTTTAACTAAGGATATTGTAAATTTAGCAATAAATTCCGGCGTTTCTGCTTTGGTTTTGCACGGGCGCGCGGCTTCCAAAATGCATAGTGGTCCTGTAAATTTAGCGGAATTAAATAAAGCGGCGCAACTCACAAAAGACAAAATTACTTTAATTGTTAACGGCGGTATAACAAAACCGGAGGAAGCAAAAACTATGCTTGAAACCGGCGCAGACGGCATAATGATAGGCCGCGGGGCAATAGGTAACCCTTTTATTTTTAAACAAATTGAAGATTATTTAAATACAGGTACTTACAAAGAACCGACACCGCAAGAACGCATTAAAAAATACAAATTTTTAGTCCAGCAAAATATTGATTTTTACGGGGAGCGTGTCGGCTTAAACCGCAGTAAAAAAACATCCGGTTTTTGGATAAACAATTTTGCAGGTGCCGCAAAAATAAGGGCGGCTTTTGTATTATGCCAAGATGTCGCCAAAGCCCTTTCGCTACTGAATTTAAAATAATATACATTCTGTCAATAATGTAGTATAATAAAATGTAATCGTTGAATAGGGATAACAAGGTTATATGTCGCGTATACTAAAGTATTTATTGTTTGCCTTAGCTATATTTTTTGTTTTTACATCTCTCAGTATAGGAGATGTCGGTAATTTTAATGATTATGGTTCAGGCAGCAGTTGGAGCGATTCTTCTTCAGGTTGGGGCAGTAGTTCTTCTAGTTGGGATAGCGGTTCGTCCAGTTGGGGAAGTTCTTATTCAAGTAACCGAAGATATAGCGATTCACAACGTAATATTGAATCATCAGATTTAGTTATTATAATAGTTATGATGTTATTTCTTGCTGTTATGTATGGTATAAATAATATATGGAAATTAGGACGACCGCCCTTAGATGCACAAATGCCTGTAAGAAATAATTGGACTGAAGTTCCAAATCATACACTAGATATTACTGAAGTTTTACAAGAAAGTGATCCGGATTTCAATGCAGCAGCATTCCTAGAGTGGGCCAAAGAGGTATTTTATACACTTCAGTATGCATGGATGGACCGGGAATGGGAACAGGTACGTCCTTTTGAGTCTGAAGAACTTTATGCTACACATGCACGTCAATTACAAGAATATAGACGTTTGGGACGTATTAATATTATAGAACGAATCAATATTAATAACGCATATTTCTTTTCATTAGTTAAGGACCAAAAATGGGAAACATTATCAGTAGCTATGTATGTACGAATGGTTGATTATATTATAGACGAACATACACGTCAAGTTCTAAAAGGAACACCTGATAGAGATTGTTTCATGAGTTATTTGTATATATTCAAGCGTAAATCCGGTGTGAAAACTACTTCTGCTAAACAAGGTGTGGGAACTATTGCCTGCCCGAACTGCGGAGCCCCTACGCATGTTGTTAGTTCAGGAAGATGTGAATATTGCAATTTTGTAATTACAGTAAAAGATCACGGTTGGGTGCTGTCAGATATTGTGGGTATTAAACCACCGTATAACTACGGTCCCGGCGGTGTTATTATGAAAAATAAATCGGAGGAATAAATATGGGATTAATACAAGCAGTAAAAGGAGCAGTTAGCTCTACTTTGGCAGACCAATGGAAAGAATTTATTTATTGTGATGCATTAGATGCGTCTGTACTCGTTCAAAAGGGGAGAAAGCGTATTACCGGAGAATCTTCTAATCAATACGGCAGCGAAAATATTATTACGCATGACAGTAAAATTGTAGTTAATGAAGGGCAGGCTCTTTTGATCGTAGAAAACGGTAAAATCATTGATTTTTCCGTAGAACCGGGTGCTTATACTTTCAAATCCGATACTGAACCATCTTTGTTTGCCGGCGGCTTTCAAGGTTTAATTGACAGCTTTAAAAAGGTCGGTCAGCGTTTTGTATATGGTGGACAACCTCAAAATGACCAACGCGTGTACTATGTAAACTTAAAGGAAATTCCGAATAATAAATTTGGTGTGGGCGGTGTACCTTTTAGGGATGCTGAATTTGGGTTTACTATATTATTAAAAGGTTTTGGTATTTTCTCATATAAAATTGAAGACCCTATCCTATTCTTTTCCCACGTTGCTGCTAACGTAAAAGAGCATTATTTAGCAGCCAATTTATCTGAGCAACTAAAAGCTGAATTCCAACAGGCAATTCAAGCAGAGTTAGGTAATTTATCGTCAACAGGTATTTCATACGATAAAATTCCTCAACATACCAAAGAACTTACAATAAGTATGGATAAAATGCTTGATGAGGAATGGAAACAAGTACGTGGGCTTGTGGTTGTTTCCATTGGCTTTTCTTCTATTACACCGGATGAAGAAAGTGTTAAGAAAATTGCACAATTCCAAGAAGCACGTGTATATTCTAATTCACAAATGTTAGGCGGTCGTTTAGGGGGTGCACAAGCTACGGCTATGGAAAATGCCGCCGGTAATGAAAACGGGGCTATGAACGGTTTTGTAGGCATGGGTTTTGCTCAGCAAGCAGGCGGAGCTAATGCCGCCCAATTTATAAAACCTGGTGAATCTGCACCGCAAGTTTCTACACCTAATGCAATTTGGACCTGTGAATGTGGTACACAAAATAACGGTAATTTTTGTCAAAATTGTGGTAAAAAACGCCCTGCGGAATGCAAGCACTCTAATGCCGGAACAAATGCAACTTTTTGCCCGGATTGTGGTGCCAAACTTAAATAAAATATTAAAGTAATTTTGCATGATATACGATGAGCCGCTTATATGGCGGTTCTTCGTGTTTTGTATTAGAAATAATTTGTCCATTGATTAACAAAATAATATAATAGATATATGGCATTATTTAAGGAATATTCTTATAAACAAGGGGCATTAGTTTCAGTCGGTTCAACTTTTATTTGGAAACTGCTGTCTTTTGTAAACAGTATTTTAATTGCCTTCTATTTCGGCACACAAGCGCGCGCTGATATTTATTTTTATGTTATTACAATCGGTGGCTTGATGGGGGTATTTTTTACATCCTTAAACGGTAATGTTTTGATACCGCAAGCCATGTTTTTAAGAAGGCAAAGTGAGCAGGATTCCAAAAGTTTTATAAATTTCTTTTTGTTGGTATACGGTATTTTAATTATTATAATTTTAGCACTTGGGTTTTTATTTCCCGTCAATATTTTTGGTTTATTTTCAAAATTTTCACACGCAGTGTTAACTAAAGATATTTTTATTTTACAACTTGCCTTTTTATATTTTTGCTCATACATTTTTTGCTATTTCCTGCTTGATATAATGTATATGTACCGTATATTTTCGGTAAATTTTTTGCTGCCTTTAAATGCCATTGTACCGATGATAATTTTGGTTTTATTCCATAATAATTTAGGGCTTAAATCAATGCTTTGCGGGTTTATCGGTTCTTATATTTTGCAAAGTTTAGTTTATTTTTACTTAATGAAGAAAAAATTAAATTGGACTTTCACAAATTTTAAAACTACTTTTGAAAACCGTTTGAAAAATAATATTATAACAAACCAGATTTTGATACTTGCAAATTTTTGCATAGGTATGCTACCCATGTATTTGATGAGCAGTTTTGCCGGCGGTGTGATAAGTGCTTATTCCTATGCTAAGCAATTAACTGATGCCCCTAATGAAATTTTGACTTCAAAAATTACAAGTGTTTTTCATATACAGTTAAATGAAAATGCTTCCGCCCAAAATTTTGAGGACTTAAACCGCAACTATTTAAAAGCAAATTATTTGATTTTATTTATTATGGTGCCTTTAGCAATTTTCACCTGTTATTTTGCGCCCGATATCGTTAATTTATTTTTTAAAAGGGGGGAATTTAATGTGCAGTCCTCAACAAATGTTGTTAGATTCTTGCGCCCTATGATGATTTTGCTTATTACGACTGTCTTAACCCCTTTTGCAGGCAGCATTATTGCAAGTACGCGCAAAATTAAGGAAAGTTTTAAATATATGCTTTTTAGGGATATTGTAATTATTTGGGCAATGTACTTTTTTATCTCGCACTTTGGACCTTTTGCTTATCCATATACACAACTGGGGTGTTCAATTTTCGGTTATTTTATTGTGGCTTTGTTTTTCAAAAATTATATACCGCAAATCAAATTTTGGCAGCCCTTAAAAGATGCCGGGCTTTTGATAATTTTAAATTTATTTGCTTTAATACCTGCAGCTTTGTTAGGGAAGTTACTTAACGGGCAAATAATTTTTATTAAGATTTTATTTTGCGGTTTATTATTTTTACTAATCTTATCTTTACTTTATTTACCGACGGGGCAACTTAAGAAGATTTTAACTTTTATTTTAGGCATGCGCTATCAAAACTTTTGCACAAAACTTCCGCACCCCCTAAAAAAATTTTTTATTTAAAATAATTTTTGTTTTTCTTTATGGAGTATAATAAAATGCAAACTGATAGAGAATTATTAAACAGAAAATAAATAGGTAGTAAAAATACTATAATGAAGATAGATTTTATAGGTCATAACACATTTTTTACTGTTATACTAAATTTAATATAACTTATGAGTAATTTTGCGTATGAAAGATAAACAAAAAATTTTAATCGTAGGGGCTGGTTTAGGAGCTTCGGATGCGGTATCTGGAATTATGACAAACCTTGCAAATCTTGTTTTAAATAAGCAAGAAGTATATTTTTGCGGTCCGAACAGTATTGGCACTTTACTAGAGGACGAGCATAATATATATGTTCCTATCCCAAATCTAAAAAGCGAAATATATAGGAAAATACGCACTTTATTTCGTTTAGATAGCTGTATATCAGATGCTAAGCTTATTTTCTCTATCTTGGAAAAATATGCTAACTTAGAATTTGATTTGGTAATAGCGGTCGGTGGTGTATTTAGTTTTATAGAGGCAGCATATTTATTTTCCCTTAAATATAATATTCCGCTTAAAATTATATATTTTGACCCATTTGCAAATAATGTGTTTTCCATAAATCCTAAAAAAAGGATGCAAATTGAAAAGAGATGGCTATCTTATGCAGATGTTTTGCTTTTTAATATTGAAAACACATGCCCGTCTTATTTGCAAAGATCTCCAAAATTAAAATATTTTTACATTCCTATGTTTTTAAAACCGGTTAAAAACTTAACACAAGATAGAACTTTAGTATACGGAGGGGCTTTTTACAGACATATTAGAACACCTAAACTTTTATATGATTTTGCTCTTTCTATAAAAAATAAAGGTTTTACAATAGAATGTTATTCTCAATTAAAGCATTGCCCACAAGATATAGGAATTAAATTTTTCCCAACACTAAGAAGAAAAGATTTTGAAAAACGCTGTCAATCTGCTTCGGCGCTTATTTATATCGGAAATTCTGGTGGGGACTCTAAATCTTCCAAATATCTGGAATATATCGCTATGCATAAACCTATTATAGGTATCAATGTGGAGCCAGACAATATTGTCAGAAAATATAAATACTACATAGATGAGAGAGATCCGCATTTAATTGATAAGTTAAATAATATTAACCAAGATGAAATTCTAGCATATAGTCCGTATATTGATTTTCCAAACCGGAACCCTAAAACATTAACTGATATTTTGTTTGTGTAAAAGCAGGGCTATTGCAAGTTTACATGAAATCATGAAGATTTTAACTTTTACTTTGGGCCTGCACTATCAAAATTTTATAAACAAACTGCCAGTACCATTAAAAAAGTTTTTTATTTAATATTTTTCTAAATTTTCTGTTTATGCTCAATAAAAAATCTACATTTTTAACACCCAGCAAAACTCTTAAGCGTTTAACAATTTCCCATTTTATTTTCGGCCATTTGGGAAACCATGATGCAGCATTCCAGTGTACACTATATGCTTCCTTGGTTCTATCAGGTAAATTAAAAGCGTTCTTAGGATCGAAATAAGAACTTGGGAAAATTTCCATACTAATTAAACTTTGTCGAATATTTTTTTGTTTAAAACCATATTTGTTTATAAGGCATTCAGTTTGTAAAAATGGGGAAATAGGAAGTCCTTTTTCTTCGAACTCTTTTACCGAGACATTAATACACAAAGATGCTTGCTTTATGATTTTATCACTTGTTTTAAAATTCATATTTTCATAAGGTAACATTAAATCTTTTATAACTTTATTGCCTTTTTCAGCTCCAAAACCAAGCCCTAAAGCGACAAAATGTTCAGATGCGCATCCACAAAAAGCGGGATATTTCAAAAATTCGTCAAAGGGCTTTAATGTTTCAACATCCGTATCAAAATAAATACCGCCGTAATTATAAATTATATCAAGTCGGGCATAATCCGGCACGAAACCCCACATTTTTTGTTTATAGGCATTAGCCATAAATTCATTTTTTTTGAAATCATAATTTGATTCATCCCAACGCTTTATTTCATAATCCGGCATAACACGTTGCCAGCTATCCACGCACTTTTGTGCGAGAGGAGTTAGCGGTTTTTCGCCGAACCAACAATAATGAATAATTTTAGGTATCATTTGAATAGTTTCCTTTTAATTTTTAAATAAATTTGATAATACCACGGCAGCCAAGATGCCGCATACCAATGCACGCTATATGCATTAGCGGTTTTTACGGGTAAATTTGCATTGTTTTTTGGGGCGAAATATGAACTCGGAAAAACCTTCATTCCATCCAAACTTTGATGTGTATTATTTTGTTTAAGCCCGTATTTAATTAAAATTTGAGTTTGTAAAATAGGGCAAGGTACCTGCCCTTCTTTTTGCCATTTGTTTGCTTTCATTTTTGTATAAAGTGATGCCTGCTTTAGAATATTATCGCTTATTTTAAAGTCCATATTTTCATAAGTTCGCATTAACTCTTTTATAATTCTACTACCTTTTTTTGCCCCGAAGCCAAGCCCCCATGCAATAAAATGTTCGGATTCAAAACCGCAAAAAGCAGGATATTTTAAAAATTCATCAAAAGGTTTTAGAACTTCAACATCCGTATCAAAATAAATACCACCGTAATTATAAATAATATCAAGCCGTGCATAGTCAGTTACAAAACCCCATTTTTTTTGCTGATAAGCATTAGCCATAAACTCATTTTTTTGGAAATCATAATTACTTTCATCCCAACGCTTAATTTCGTAACCCGGCATAACACGCTGCCAACTTGCTATACACTTTTCAGCAAGAGGTGTTAATGGTTTACCACCAAACCAACAATAGTGTATGATTTTGGGTATGCGTTTTCTCTCCATATTTAATATAATATCATATATGAAACATACTTTTGAACCGGTTATCGGTCTTGAAATACATTTACAGTTAAATACCGCCAGCAAAATGTTTTGCAGTTGCAAAAATGCGGCCGGCAGCGCGCCAAATACAAATATTTGCCCTCTTTGCACGGGGCAGCTCGGCGTTTTGCCCACTTTGAATAAAGAGGCAGTTAAACTTGCCATAAAAGCAGGGCTTGCTTTGAAAGCGAATATTAATGAAGTTTCTGTTTTCGCGCGTAAGAATTATTTTTACCCTGATTTGCCTAAGGGCTATCAAATTTCCCAAGACACTTACCCAATAATTTCCCACGGTTATATTGAAGTGGAAGATAAACAGGGAAATGCCAAAAAAATAGGTATCACTCGTGCACACCTTGAAGAAGATGCCGGCAAAAGTATGCACGGCGGAGATTGTTCTTTAATTGATTTTAACCGCTCCGGTGTGCCTTTGCTTGAAATTGTTTCCGAGCCGGATATGCGTTCCCCGCAAGAGGCATATAACTATTTAACCAATCTCAAAAAAATGATGGCTTGGCTTGATATTTCAAATTGCGATATGGAAAAGGGTGAATTGCGTGTGGATGTAAATTTGTCACTCCGCCCCGTCGGTACGGAAAAGTTTGGTACGCGCATTGAAATTAAAAATTTAAATTCTTTTAAAGCAGTTAAAGATGCACTTACTTATGAAATTGAGCGCCAAACCAAACTTTTAAATGAGGGCGGCAAAGTATTGCAACAAACTATGCTTTGGGACGACGCCAAAGGTCAAACTAATGTAATGCGTTCAAAAGAAACTGCACAGGAATATAGATATTTCCCTGAGCCGGACCTTCCGCCTTTACAAGTAACGCAAGCGGAAATTGAAGAAGTGAAAAATGCTATGCCGTTATTGCCAAATGAGCAAAAAAAAGTTTATATGGATACACTCGGTTTAAATGCTTATGATGCCGGTCTTGTAACGCAAGAGCGCGCAACAAAAGATTATTTTGAGGCAGTTTTAAAAGAAGGTGTACAGGCAAAAGCAGCAGTAAATTGGATATTTTCAGACCTTGCCGGTAAGTTAAAAGCGGCAAATTTGGAAATTGCCCAAAGCCCTGTTGCGGCAAAAGATTTGGCATTTTTAATCAAGCAAATTGAAGGTGGTAAAATATCTTCCAAAATTGCAAAAGAGGTCTTTGCCAAGGCGTTTGACAATAAAGAAAGTATTAAAAAATTGCTTGAAAGTTCCGGCGCTTCACAGGTAAACGACGAAGCACAACTTGAGGCATGGGCTAAAGCCGCTATTGAGGCAAACCCGAAAGCGGCGGCAGAAGTTAAGGCAGGAAACGCAAAAGCCATCGGTGCTTTGGTTGGACCTGTTATGAAGGCATCAAAGGGTAAAGCCAACCCTGCGTTGCTTAACAAGATACTCAACCGCCTAATTAAGGGATAAGGAAGTTTGCATCCAGCATTTTTTGCTGTCTGCGTCTTTTTAATAAATTTCAATTTTTCATTTCCTAGAATACCGAAAATCGCTTCGCTCCTATACTTCTGGGTATTCGTCGTCAAAGTAAAAATTGAAATTTCTTTAAAAATACTTGACAGGTATAGTGCATGGTTTAAACTTATAAATCATCTTAAATCTGCTGCGCAGCGCGTGTACATTTTCGTCCGTTACGGTTTTGCACTCTCAAATTGTTACAGTAAAAATTAAAATTTCCTCAAAAATACTTGCCGGATATCGCGCTTTGTTTGTTTTTATTAAATTATAACTTGTTTTCCTTATTGCCCTCACCCGCACCCCTCTGTTGCTCCGCGACATCTCCCCAATTCTTTAAAACAACTCAAAAAATTAGGGCGAAACAAAAGGGAATTTTATGCGGGCGGATGGTGGCAAGCAAAATGTTTTACATTTTGCTTGACGGATGGGGGATTAGGTTTTCCTATTTTATTTTTTTTATTTATCTAAATGGGGATAAATTAACTTTTATTTACTAAAAAATGATATACTAAATTTAGAGGTTATATTTTAATGTAGGGCTAATAACCCTAAAAAATTTAATCTGTTTTTTGGGAATCTGAAAAAGATTACGGTTTTGTTAAAAACAAAACAGTACACAAACCAAAAAGCAGTCGTTATAAAAGTATAAAATAAGCGGAATAATTAACCGAGTATTTTATATTTAATGTCTGCCGTTCTCAGGAACGGCGGGCTACGGCTGTTGTTTTATGCGTTTGTGTACTCATAATACATCAGCCGTTTTTTATTGGCTGAATTTAAAGAAAGAGGATAAAATTATGCCGGAAAATATTAAAACAAAAATCAAAGAAGCACTTAAAGAATTTGATAAACTAATCAAAAAATATC
>JAZUPU010000043.1:0-37181 GCA_045605325.1 Elusimicrobiaceae bacterium | reverse complement strand
CTGTTTTAGCCAAAGTTTTCAATTCAGAAAATTTTGCTTTACCGACTGCCATTTTGTACTGCGGTAAAGCAATTGCCGCCAATATTCCAATAATTAAAACAACCACCAATAATTCCAAAAGTGTAAAACCTTGACTACCGTTTTTTATTTTCATTTTATTTTCTCCTAAATTAATTTATACAGCATTATTGTTAGCTATATACTTATATTTTAGAAAAAAATGTCAAGTGGAATTTTACCGTAGAGAAAATAAAAAGAACTTGCTTATTTTACAACCCCACCCCCAACCCCTCCACCTTTCTTCCGAAAGGGGCGGGGAGCAAAAGGAAGTATTTTAGAATTAGAAATCGTAGCACACGAGTATATTTTCGCGCTGCGATGCAGATTTAAGATGATTTTTAATTTTCTCTTTGGCGCAGTGTACCAAGAAGTAAAATGAGCGAAGCGAATTTGCGGTACTCAAGCCAAAGAAAAATTAAAAAGGGCTTAAATATGCAAGCACGTTCCGCGCGTTTGTGAACATAGTTCGGAAAAACAACACGTAAAACTTATTTCAATTCTTTCCAGGCGGTTAAGAAGTCCTTCGGGGGCTCCACCTCAAAACACTCTTGGCGATGAGTAATAGGATTTTTAAATTCTAGTTTGCGTGCGTGTAACATAAGGCGCGGTGCAGTTGCGCCTTTATAAAGCCAATCACCCAAAACAGGGCAGCCAAGCCAATTCAGATGCACGCGTAATTGATTTGTACGCCCGGTTAAAGGATGCAATTCTACCCAATAGAATTTGCCTTTTTGTTGTTTAACTTTAAATTTTGTTTGTGCTTCACGCCCTACGGGTGATGCTTTAATTCTGCCACCTGCTTCACGTCCGATAGGCACATCAATTAAGCCCTCTTTTTGCGGCATTTCACCACAACAAATTGCATTATATGTCTTATGAACTTCGCGGTTTGCAAACATTTCCATCATAGCAATTTGAAAACGCTCGTTTTTTGCAATTAACATTATGCCGCTTGTTTCTTTATCAAGACGATGTACAAGCCCAAGCCGCGGCATATCCTTGTCAAAACCGGACGGTGGATTTGCAAAGATAGCGGAAACTAAAGTTTCTTCAGAAGCAAAAAGTGCGGTTTTATTTTCTTCCCACGCCGGACTTTGAGGATGCACTAAAAGACCTGCCGGTTTATTAATTACAAAAAAATTCTTACCTTCAAAAATAATTAAGTCCTTAATATTTAAAGTATTTTTTACTTCGGGCCAAGTTATTTTAATCTCGTCATTTTCTTCTAAAGGATAAGAGGGTTTTACTACCTTACCATTAACCGTAATTTGCCCTTTTTTTATAAGGTTTTGTATTAAATTTCTTGAATGTTCGGGGAAGTTCTCCGTCACAAAAATATCAAGCCGTTCCGGTCTTAAACCACTATAAATTAAAGTATCTTGTTTTGCTTTCATTTTTCTTTTCTCTTAAATAAAAATACTGAAATAATTATTAAAATTATAGCAATTATTTGCGATGGCGAAAAGCCAAATAAACCTGCCCCCCTATCGTCAAACCTAAGATATTCAAGAGCAAAACGGATAAGCCCGTACCCTAGCAAATATCCTGCAAAAATTATACCGTTTTTATGTGGCTTTTTATAAAAATAAAATAAAATAAAAAATAAAATTAAGACCGCTAAACTCTCCATAAGCTGAACAGGATATAAACCGACATTGTGCAAATGCGCAGGCACTAAACTGTCTGAATTTGTAAACTTAACTGCTAAAAAATTATGGGAAATTTTACCATAGCAGCACCCTGCCAGAAAGCAACCGATGCGCCCTATCGCATGCCCAAGTGCAAGGGGAACGGCAAAAAAATCCATAGCAGGTAAAATAGGTTGTTTATATCTTTTAAGCCAAATTATACCGGCAATAAAACCACCTAAAAAACCGCCGTAAAAAACAAAACCGTAGCGGATTTTTTCAATAAAACTGGATGCGGCAAAACTGTCAAAATTAAACCAAATATAAAATATTTTTCCCCCGACTAATGCACCTATAATAAGCCAAAAAATTAAGTCAAAAATTTTATCTTTCCCGAGATTTAAGTGCGATTGTTGTTTATAACAATAATAAACAGCAGCAATATAAGCCAAACCCATCATTAAACCATAAGAAGGAACAGAGAAACCGAAAATATTTATAAACGGATGCATTAAAGCATATCCTCCAAAATTTTAGGGTTTTCCTTCGCCATTTTAAAATAAGGATTTGCGGAAAGTTCTTGCCCGATAGTAGATTTAAAACCGTTTTCCTTGCCATAAGAGTGACCTGTATAAATTATAGTATCTTTCGGTAAAGATGTAAGCATAATTAAACTTTTAACTAAACTTTCGGGGTTTGCACCCGGCAAATCCGTCCTGCCGACGGAATTAATAAATAAAGTATCCCCTGTAAAAAGCACATTGCCGATTTTAATACAAACAGAACCGCGCGTATGACCGGGCGTTAAAAGGACTTCTATTTTTAGACCGGAAATTTCAAAAATTTTAGGTGCTTTATAAAAAGTCATTAATTCTTTAGGTAAGGTTGAAAATGGTTCATCCTTTTCTTCTAAATAACCTTTTAAATTATATTCGGTAAGTAGTTTATTCGCCTCAGCCATATGATCTTCGTGCGAATGCGTAAAAAATACTGCTGTGGGTTTTAACTCTTTTTCTGACAATAATTTTTGTATTGCCGTCATATTCCAAGCCGGGTCAATCAAAATTGCCTGTCCTTCATTTTCAACAATATAAGTGCAATTAAACATTGGTCCTAAAATAAGTGTATATACTTTCATTTTTTTATCCTAAATTCAATTTCCCCTTCAAGTGCCATATTATAATTTACCCTTGCTGCTTCCTCTAAATAAGATTGGTCACCTGAAAGAATTTTATTATATTCTTCTTCTAATTCTTTATATTCTGCATCAAGTCGGTCTATCTTTTCATTTAATTTCCGCATTTTAAAAGAATTATGAAGCAAAGCAAAGAAACTATTATTAAGCAATAATACCGCCGCCACAATAGCGGCGGTAATTAAAACAATATTTCTTTTATTTTTAAATATTTTTAACATCATTTTTTAATATAACAGGCATACCTCGCTTTTTTACCGAGTTCCGCCTCAATTTCAAGTAAGCGGTTATATTTTGCCGTTCTTTCGCCGCGCGCAGGCGCCCCTGTTTTAATCGCACCGGCATTAAGAGCTACGGCAAGGTCTGCTATAAAAGTATCTTCCGTTTCACCGGAGCGGTGCGAAATTATCGGCAAATATTTAGCTTGTTTTGCCATCTTGATAACTTGTACTGTTTCCGAAACTGTACCTATCTGATTTAATTTTATCAAAATTGAATTTGCTACGCTACTGATTATCCCTTGTTTTAGACGGACAGGATTTGTAACGAACAAATCATCCCCAACGATATTTAGTTTCTTACCAAGTTCTTTTGTTAAATACTCCCAAGCGGGCCAGGCATCTTCCTGTAAAGGATCTTCTAAAGAAATTAACGGGTATTTTTTTGCCCAATTTTTGTAAATTTGCGTAAGTGATTTATAATCAAGTTTTTTACCTTCAAAATAGTAAACCCCGTTTTTACAAAATTCACTTGATGCGGCATCCAAAGCAATTTGCATTTTTGGGTAACCTGCTTTTTTTGAAGAAGCAACTAATAATTTTAACGCATCTTCGTGATTTTTAAGTTTGGGTGCAAAGCCGCCTTCATCACCTACGGCAATACTCAAATTTTTACTTACAAGCAAGGCCTTTAAAGTATGGTAAGTTTCACTTGCCGCGCGTAAGGCAGCACTAAAAGTTTTGAAAGCAGACGGAACTATCATAAATTCCTGTATGTTAAGCCCGCTGTCTGCGTGCTTACCGCCGTTAATAATATTTAACATAGGAACAGGTAAAAGGTAATGTTTTTCTTTAATACCGTAAACCTGCCTTAAATATTTATAAAGCGGAAGGTTTTTACTTGCCGCACCGGCACGAAAAAGCGCCATAGAAATACCTAAAATTGCATTAGCGCCATATTTAGTTTTATTTGGAGATCCGTCTAATTTAAGAAGTTCTTTATCAATATCCAAAATATTTTTGAAATTGCGGTTAATTAAATATTTTTTTAATTTTTCAACATTTTTTTTGGCTTTTAAAACACCTTTACCTAAGAAACGGTTTTTATCTTTATCCCTAAGTTCAAGTGCTTCGTGTGTTCCTGTTGAAGCACCGCTAGGTACCCCTGCAACGCCGATAAAACCGCCTTCTAAAACAACAGTAGTTTTAAGCGTCGGAAATCCGCGCGAGTCCAAAACCTCGCGCGCATAAATATCTTTTATTTTCATAATACCCCCGTATTATTTTGATAAGTTTGTAATTATTTTTTTTGCTTCTGCTATTAAGACATCCGGAAGTTTCGGGTCTTTTGCCTCGGCGTAAATTCTTATCAAATTTTCAGTCCCTGACGGACGCAGAGCTAGCCAAGCACCGTTTTTTAAAATAAATTTAAAACCGTCACTTTGGTCAATGCGCCACACAGACATTTTATTTATTGATAACGGCGGTCTTAAATTCAGATTCTCCATAATTTGCATTATCTCAACTGCTTTTTTGGGGATACTTACTTTTTTATCGTAAGAGGGTTTGTAATTTTTGTAGAAATCTTTAAAAATTTGTTTTAAATTTTTACCGCTCATGGCAATCATTTCAAGAACGAGCATACAAGCCAAAATACCGTCTTTATCTGGGGTATTTCCAAGCAAAGCTATACCGCCGGACTCTTCCGCACCGAAGATATATTGCCCGCTTACCATAAGCTCATTGATATATTTAAAACCGACAGGTGTTTCACGCACAGTCATACCGTGGCGTTTTGCGACTTCGTCAATCAAATTTGTAGTAATTAAACTGCGGCACACGCGGCCTTTTTGTTTACGCTGTAAAATAACATGTTCAAGCAAAACAGGTAAAATTTGATTTGGTGAAATCCATTCCCCGTCGGGGCCTATTAAACCGAATTTATCACAGTCGCTATTACAGGCAATACCAAGATGCAATTTCTTGCTTACAACTAATTTGCTTAAATCCTTTAAAGATTCCGGCCCGGCATTAGGAACATGCCCGCCGAATAATACATCGCGCCCTTCATTAATACCGTATATTTCCACACCGCCGCATTTTGTTAAAAATTCGCGGAAATAATTATCTGCTGTGCCGAAAATCGGGTCAATGGCGACTTTTAATTTCGCTTTTTTAATGGCTTTTACATTTATAAATGACATTAAATGTTTGAGATATTCATCCCTAAAATTTTGCTCTGCTACTGCTGCATTTTTATAACCGAATTCAGTAATAGAGCGTGTTACCATATTAGCGGGTAAAGTTTTATTTTCAATATCGGCAACTACTTCATTATTGGCTATACCGCCGTAATATGAAATCCATTTAAGACCGTTTTGGGTATATTCACCCTCACTTGCCGTAATAACGACAGCACCTACAGCACCTTCATTTAAAACAGCCCACTCCGCAACCGGTGTCGGTAAAGGATATTTTGCTCGGCGTACTGTTATACCTTTGCTGGTTAAGACATCACAAACAACATCAGCCAGATTCTGGGACATAAAACGCGTATCCCCACCTACTAAAACGAGAGGGCGTTTAAACTTTAAACCTTTTTCCGCTAAATATTTTTTATAACCCTCACCTTCAAAACCGTAATAAGGATCTGTAAAAATATGTTCGGCGATAGCGCAAGCCAAACGGTAGATATTATGGGCGGTTACAGTTTCGCCCAAATTGCCACGAAAACCGGCGGTAGAAAATTTTAAATCTGTTGCCATAAAACACCTCTAAATTGGAAATTACCCCCTAGAGTATATTAAATTCAGAGATAAAATGCAACTCTTTTTTATTCTATGGAACGGGTATTAACGATTTCGGCGACATACATTGTATGAGTATCACCGTCTTGGTACCAAGTATCATTAACTATTTCATCTAATTCAGAAAGTTTTATTTCTGTTTGATAAAGCACCATACATTCATAATGTAAGCCGGGCATATCAAGGCAAGGTGTATTAATTTTTTCACTTTCAAGTAATTTTAATTTTTGTGTTTCAAATTTATTTTCATTTTTACCGGAAACAGTACCACAATGGGCAAGTTCTTTTTGCATATCACAATTTAAAGGAACGGAAACTGTAAATTCTTTTGAACCGTCAAGCAAAGTTTTAGTATAGCGGCTTTTGCGGACTAAAACAGTCATAATAGGTTTACGCCAAATTATACCTATTTGAGCCCAACCGATTGTCATAACATCATTTTCCCCTCCGTATTGAGTGGACAAAAATGCACCTTTATCTAATTGCGTTAAAAAGTCCGAAATATTATAATTGTAGGCAACATTTTTAATTGTTGTTTTATTGGTCTTTTTCATAATTCCCCCCTAAAATGGTTTATTAACCTTATAGCCATTTTACATTATTTTTAGTTTAGAGGCAAAATTTATTTATACCGATAATTTTTATAAAGAACCCGGTTTTATTATCCAGTAACCAGATGCCAAAAATTCTCCATTAAACGGTTCGCATGACCGTGTAGTACCACGACAAAAAAGAGTTTCACCATATACTTCGAAATGCGGATAACCTTTTTTATTATTGGCATAACAATCAGTTTTATTAGAAAAATTTGCTTGTATACATTGATATGAATAGTAATTACTGTCTTGTATAGTTATATCCAAATCATTCAAATTTGTAGTATAAACTCCATATAACAACATATATCTTTTCTGGGCTTCACTAATTGCTTTTAAATTAATTATTGCTTCCATAGCACGTGCTTTTGCAATCGAACGTTTATATTGCGGCAGTGCAATTGCCGCCAAAATACCGATAATCAACACAACTACTAACAACTCAAGCAAAGTAAAACCTGCTTTATTTACTACATTTTTCTTTTTCATATTTCCTCCAAGTTTTTAATTGTCCTTGGAGTATATAAAAACGGCTCTTACATCCGAGCTATCTAACAAACCCAAACATAACAGCCGTGGTTTGCCATAAAGGCAAACACTCGGCACGAAACAAGTGGGTAATTAGTCCACTCATTTCGTGCCTATAACGAACTGTCCTTGGTGTTAGATATGCGTTTGACGCTGCCGTAGTTACGGCTCCAAAAACAGATTAAAATTTTTTTAGGGTCATTAACCCTACATTAAAAATAACCTCTCAATTTAGTATAGCATTTTTTAGTAAATAATAGGAAATTTATCCCCCATTCGTCAAGCAAAAATAAATTTTTGCTTGCCACCTTCCGCCCGTCCACTACGGGTGAAGGCAATAAGGAATATTTTGTATATAAAAAAACCCCTGTGCAGATAACCACACAGGGGCCGAATTTAACCAAACTATTTAAGATGTGAGCTGACAATCTTTGTCATTTCAAACATATTAACTTGATTTTTACCGAATACAGCTTTTAAAGTTTCATCGGCATTAATCATGCGTTTATTGTTTGCATCTTGTAAATTGTTCTTTTTAATATAAGCCCAAAGTTTTTTGACGACTTCGGTTCTCGGTAACGGATTAGAACCTACTACCTTTGCGAGTTCTGCGCTCGGTGTGAGCGGTTTCATAAATGTTGCATTTGCTTTTGCCATAATAATTCTCCTTATTTTATTATTTATTATATTGTACTATATTATTTAGTAAGTTCCGCAATTTTTGGTGCGGCACTTAAAATTTCTTGGGAGCAACCGTCTTTAAACTTTTCAAAGTTTTTAACGAAGGCCGCTGCAAGTTCCTGGTATTTTTTGTAATACTCGTCCTTATTGGGCCAGATATTTGCAGGTTGCAAAATCTCTGCGGGTACGCCTTCGCATTCGCAAGGGATTTCAAAACCAAACACAGTATCTTTTACGAAATTAACTTTTTCAAGTTTACCGTCTAAGGCAGCATTTAAAAGCGCACGTGTATATTTGATACTTATGCGTTTACCAATACCGTAAGGGCCCCCTACCAAGCCCGTGTTAACGAGCCAGCAGTTTGCGTTGTGTTTTTCAATCTTTTCTTTTAAAAGTTCAGCATATTTAGACGGATGTAAAGCCATAAAAGGTCCCCCGAAACAAGTGCTGAAAGTTGTTTGCGGTTCTTTTACGCCCTTTTCCGTTCCTGCCACTTTGGCGGTATAACCGCTGATAAAGTGGTACATTGCTTGTTCTTTTGAAAGTTTTGAAATCGGAGGTAATACACCGAAGGCATCGTATGTAAGGAAAATGATATTCTTCGGGTGCGGTCCGCGTTCTGAAGGAACTGCGTTATCAATATAAGTAAGAGGGTAAGAAGCGCGGGTGTTTTCTGTTAAAGCGGCACTATCAAGGTCCAAAGTGCGTGTGTTTTCATCAAATACAACATTTTCTAAGATAGTACCGAAACGGTGTGTGGTTGCATAAATTTGCGGTTCTGCTTCTGCGGAAAGTTTGATAACTTTTGCATAGCAACCGCCTTCAAAATTGAATACACCGTCATTATCCCAGCCGTGCTCATCATCACCGATAAGTCCGCGGTTTACATCAGCTGATAATGTGGTTTTACCTGTACCGGAAAGCCCGAAAAACAAAGCACTGTCATTATTTTTGCCGACATTGGCTGAACAATGCATTGTCATAATTCCCCTTTGAGGGAGCATATAATTCATAACAGTAAAAATTGCTTTTTTGCTTTCACCTGCATAAGCGGTACCGGCAATTAAAACAATTTTTTTATTGAAATTGATTAAGATTGCGGTTTCACTTTCAGTACCGTCGGTTGTGGGATCTGCTTTCAAATTAGGCAAAAATACAACGGTAAATTGCGGAATAATATTTTGCCTTTCTTCCGGTTTCGGCTGAATAAACATATTGCGTGCAAAAATATTATGCCAAGCATATTCGGAAATTACGCGAATAGGCATCCTTGATGCCTCTGCAGAACCGACATAAGCATCACGTACAAAAAGGTCAATATTTTCCATATACTTTTTGGCTTTTTCAAAAAGAATATCAAAATATTTTTCTTCTATCGGTTTATTGCTTTTATTCCACCAGATTTTATCTGCAACTTCCGGGGTTTTAACAAAAAACCTGTCATTTGGAGCGCGGCCTGTTAATTTGCCTGTTTCAGTACAAAAAGCACCACCGTAAGTTATATTACCTTCGCCTTTAGCAAGCGCCATTTCATATAACTCTTCGGTATTTAAGTTCCAATATACAGTTTTATTTGTTTTAATACCGATTTGGTCTAAACCATATTTGCTTTCATAAGCATTTGCATTAATCTTTTTCATATTTACCAATCCTTTTTAACTGATTTGCCACCGATTTCAATAGGTTCAGTAGCATTTTTATCCAAAGCCCAAATCATGCGCCTTAAACCCTCTCGGATATTTTCTTCGCTGGCGCAATAACTTATGCGGACATAACCGTCAATACCGAAATTCGCACCCGGTACAACGGAAAGCATAACTTTATCAAGTAAAAATTCAGCAAAAGCCATAGAATTTTTGTTATATTTTGAAATATTTACAAAGGAATAAAATGTTCCTTGCGGGGTAATAACTTCAATATCTTTAATTTTAGCAAGTTCACCGAGTAAGACATTTCTGTTATGTTCCAAATTTTTGCGGAGTTCTTCAATAACACCCTGGTCGCCTTCCAAAGCACCTAATGCACCGGCTTCACAAAGGGAACTGTTACAAGATGTTGTTTGTGCTTGCATACGCCCCATAGCCGCAATAAGCTCAGTATTATAAGAAACACCCCAACCTATGCGTAATCCTGTTAAACCGTACAATTTTGATACGCCGTTAACAGCCAGAATATTTTGCGGATTTTTAGCATATTTAAACGGGCTGACAAATTTATTATCATCAAAAACAAGACGGTTATAAATATCGTCGGTTAAAAGCCAAATATTTTTTTGTTCGCACATTTCCACAACGGCTTTAACAAAACTTTCCGGATACATTAAACCGCTTGGATTATTGGGAACATTTATCATTATTGCTTTTGTTTTAGGTGTAATTTTACTAAACAAATCTTCCAAAGTAATTTGAAGACCTTTTGAAGGGCGAACTTCAACAGGTATACCACCGACGAGCTTAATCATTTCCGGATAACTTACCCAATAGGGAACAGGGTAAATTACTTCATCACCGGGGTTGACTGTACAAAGCAAGAAATCGTATATTGCTTGTTTTGCGCCGACTGATATTACCACATTTTTATTTTCTATTTCTATACCGTAGACCTCTTTAGTAAATTTGGTAACCGCCTTTTTAAGCTCAGGCGTACCGGACGCAGGTGAATATTTTATTTTGCGGCTTTGGGCTTTTTTGACCAATGCCTCAACGGCAGCAATAGGGGCAGGGAACTCAGGTTCACCGCCGCCAAGATGGACAATTGGTTGCCCTTCTTTTTTTAATGCTGCGACTTTTGCATTTAATTTTAATGTAGGTGAATCACCTATTTGGGTTGCTTTATTACTTAGTTTCATAAGTATATTATACAATTAATTGAGCAATTAAAAGCAAATATTGTAAAATATACATATATACTATTTAAACGGAGATTTAAAATGATTATTCTATCTTTAAATTGCGGAAGTTCTTCCATCAAATATAACCTTTTTGATTGGGACCAAAAAATGAATATTGCTGTCGGGCTTATTGAACGCGTCGGTTATCAAGATGCACAAATGACACAAGAAGCCCCCGGTAAAGAAAAATATGAAGTTACATTTAATTGCCCTGATTTTAAAGTGGGTATTGAAAAGGTCTTAAGTTCTTTAACTGACCCGAAAATCGGTGTCATTAAAGATATGTCCGTTATTAGTGCTGTGGGCCACCGCGTAGTTCACGGCGGGAAACTCGCTAAATCTGAAATTATTACACCCGAAATTATTGCATATTTAAAAGAAATCGCGCAACTTGCACCTTTACATAACCCGGCAAATGTTATGGGTATGGAAGCAGCAATTTCCGTAATGCCAAATATTAAACACGTTGTTATTGCCGATACCGCTTGGCACCAAGCTATGCCGGCAAGTTCTTATATGTATGCACTCCCTTACGAGTGGTACACAAAATATCAAATGCGCCGCTATGGTGCACACGGTACATCTTATTTGTATAATGCAAAACGCGCGGCAGCTTTGCTTGGGAAAAACCCGTTTGATTGCAATTTAATTATTTGCCATATCGGTAACGGTTCAAGTATGAACGCAGTTAAAAACGGGCTTTCTTTTGATACCTCAATGGGTTTAACACCGCTTGAAGGTTTAGTGATGGGTACACGCTGCGGGGACTTTGATGCATCAGTTGCCTTCCAAATGATGGAACGCGAAAATATTGCACCGGCGGAAATGTATAAAATTTTAAATAAAAAATCAGGCGTTCTCGGTATAACCGGGAAATATCAGGATAGGCGCGATGTTGAAATCAATGCAGAAAAAGGCGACGCACGCTGTCAACTTGCTATTGAAATGGAAGCATACCGCATTAAAAAATATATCGGTGCATATTCCGCTGCTTTAGAAGGGAAACTTGATGCCGTTGTGTTTACGGCAGGTGTTGGCGAACGCGGGCCCGTATATAGGCAAAAATCTTTGGAAGGGCTTGAATATCTCGGTATAAAAGTTGATAAAGAACGAAATTTTGCCGCCATGACAAGGAATGCGGAAAGTTTAATTTCTGCGCAAGATTCCAAAGTAAAGGTCTTTGTAATTCCGACTGATGAAGAAGCCGTTTTTGCGGAAGACGTTGCCGCAATTTGCAACGGTACTTATGATATTCACACAAACTTTCATTATTCTTTTGAAAGCATTAATTACAGGAACAAACTCCGTGATGAATCTTTAAAGAAAGAATTAATTAAGAAACCTTTCTTAAGGAAAGCAATTATCAACACCCCCAAAGAAATTTTAGGCGAATAGTTGCTTTAAAAATTGTTATAAAATGCCCGCGGTTTAAATAATTCCGCGGGTGTTTTATTTTAAAGGTCCGGGCAAGAATACCTTAAATCTGACGCATATTCAGCGGGCCCTTCCCAAGTGCAACCCATAATATCTTCACAAAAAGATTTGGGTTTCGGTATGTAAGCATCATTTTCATAGCAGATAATTTTTTGTGATGACCTAATGAGAAATCCGGCACTTTTGTAAGACCCTGTATTAAACTGAAACATAATACCTACTCCTTGAGGATTTGTGCTAATCGCATTAATAAATAAATTCAAATAATCATTAGCTTTGCAACCACCGCCTGTCTGAAATACGGGGCCTAAAGATGAACAGTTTTTTGTATACCCTTCAATATTAATATCCAATTCATCAAATTTTGTAGGGTACACACCGTTTGTCATATAAAAAGTTTCTACGGATGTTCTCATACTTTTTAAAACAGGTAACATACCTTTTGCTCTCGCACGCCAAACTGATTTTTTATATTGTGGCAAAGCAATGCCTGCAAGTATACCTATAATTAAAACAACCACTAAAAGTTCAAGCAAAGTAAAACCTTTATTATTCATAATTTATTTCTCCATATTTTGTTTTTACGGCTTTTTTATTTTAACTGCATACCATATTATACAAAAAAAAAGCAAGTCACGTCGATATTTTAAAAAATAAAAAGTGGGATTTTTGATTTTACAAAAAATAATTCCTCTAATTTTCGCCCCACACTTTGCGGAGCAAAGTGGGTGGGAGAAAGCCGAGCAAATATTTATTTGAGAGGCAAGAGGGGGGTAGTGTAAAATAAAGTATTTTCTAATTTATACTACCCCCACCCTTGCATCCCTCCACCCACTTAAAAGTGTGGGAGGGAATTATAGGAAGTATTTTTAATTTTATACCCCCATCCGCCTCGCTTACGCTCGGCACCTTCCGCCCGTCCACGACGGGTGAACGCAATAAGGAAAGCAAATTTTAATAAAGCCAAACAGTGTACGCACACCCGGCAAGTATTTTTGAGAAAATTTTGATTTTTTATTTAGTAATTTGAGTGCATGAAACCGTAGCGCACGAAAATAGTATCGCGCTACGCAGCAGATTTAAGATGATTTTTTATTTTTATCTGACGAAGTGTACCCAGAAGAATGGGGAGCGAAGCGACATCTCGGTACTCTAGGAAGATAAAAATAAAAAAGGGCTTAAATATGCAAGTACGTTTCGCGCGTTTGTGAACATAACGCGAAATGTCAACACGTAAAAACAGACATTTCGCAAATATTGTAAAATATCTCCAAGAGGTAACTATGAAAATAACTTTTTTGGGAACTAACGGCTGGTTCAATACCCATACAGGGCACTCCACTTGCGTTATGGCAGAAACAAAAGATGCCTATATTATTTTAGATGCCGGCGGCGGCTTATACAAAGTACACGATTTAATTAAAGAAGATAAACCTATATTTTTACTTCTCACGCATTTACATTTAGACCATATAGAAGGACTCCAGGTTTTACCGCTTTTTAAATTTAAACAAGGTATGAAAATTTTGGTGGAAGATTCTTCTTTAATGGACCTTCAAAATATTATGCGCCACCCTTATATGCCGGCACCGAAAGATTTAAAAATGCCCACAGAAATTGTGCCGCTTTCCAAAGCAAAAAATTTACCTTTTAAATTAGAGTATTTACCGCTTGTTCACCCGGTTAAAACTGTTGGCTTTCGCATAACTGCGGAAGATAAAATTTTAACTTTTGCACTTGACTCAGGCCCTTGCGAAAATTTAATAAAACTAGCGGAAGATGCCGATTTGTTTATTACAGAGTGTTCGTTTTTACCGTCTAAACCTATGGGGAATCATCACTTAACGCCGGAGCAAGCTGCCCAAGCCGCAGCGGAAGCAAAAGCAAAACTTTTGGCATTAATTCACTTTAAAGCAGATGATTATGCCACACTTGAAAAACGCGATGAAGCGCTTGTAGCCGCAAGTGTTTACTTTACAAAAACATTTGCACCTTATGACGGAGATTTCCTAAACATATAAAAATTTGCTATAATATTTATGTTAGGTTTTTCAGGTTTTCCGCCAGGTTTGAAAACAACCAAAATAAAATGCTGGACACCTTTAAAAAAATTTGTTATAATATAGGTGTTGGGTTTAAACCCAATATTTTTTTGCTCTTTAATTTTAGTTTTTCAAGCGCTCTTAGCTCAGTGGTAGAGCATCCGCCTTTTAAGCGGGAGGCCGTGAGTTCAAGTCTCACAGAGCGCAAAATGCCCCCTTCGTCTATCGGCTAGGACACCAGATTTTCAATCTGGTGAGAGGAGTTCGATTCTCCTAGGGGGCGTTTTTTATTCCAGATTTTTTATACTTTTATTAATTTGTTTTTCAAGTTTCTTATTATTAACATACACTACATTAAATTTTATATAATGTAACTAAATGTATGCTCCGGTAAAAAAAAGATTCAAACCCGTAAATAGGCGTTATGCCCGCAAAGCGCGTATCAAAAAAATAGCTGTTTTTTTGACTGTTCTTGTTTTGCTTGAAGGCGCATACTTGCTTTGGCAACAAAGCAAAAGTTATATAGAAAATTTTAAAATTCCTGCCTTTTTAACTTGGCAAATTAAGCAAATTAATGTTCAAGCACCTACTGAAAATCTAAAAACGGAAATTGAAAACACCTTAAATAATCAAGAAATAAAAATAAACATTCCTTTCACGAGTAAACAAGCAAAAAACCTGGAAATATATTTAAATGAAAATATAAAAGATATAAAAAACATAAAAGTAAAAAGAAAATTCTTTACAAAAGAACTTTTAATAATAAGCGAAAAGTTTGAACCTTATGCCAAAATTTTAACCCAAAATAAAGATTTTTTTATAACGGAAGAAGGCAGAATTTTCCAAGATAATGACCCGCAAAAAAAAGGGGGGTTTCTTAATCTCTTTTTAAATGGTAAAATAGAAAGTGAAATTTTAGCCAAAGAATTGGTACAATTTATTAAAGAGATTAAAACAACATCTTTACGCAAAACAGATAAAGTATCTATTAATTTAACGGAGCAAACTGCTACCTTTGAAACGAAATACGGCCCCGTAAAATTAAAAGATTTTAAAGAGGTTAAAAATCAACTTTCCGTATTAACGGAAATATTAAAAATTTCACAAAAGAAAAATTTTACCCCCCCATACTTTGTAGATTTCACTTACTTTAATAAGGGGAAAGTTTATTTAAAGCAAGATTATAAGGATTTATAAAATGGCAAAACAAAATTTAATAGCGGCTTTAGATATCGGAAGCGGCAAAATTACCGCCGTAGCCGCAATGGTAAATCAACAAAATAATATTGTAAAAATAGTGGCAGGTAAAGAGTTTAAGTGTGACGGGCTTGACGGCGGAATTGTTTGTGATATGCGCGATACAACCGCTACCATCATAGAAACTGTACATTATTTAGAAGAAACCGCACAAGCAAGAATAACAGCTTTATATATTGCACTTCGCGGTGAACATATTGAAAGTTATACAAACAGGGGTTCGTTTAATATAGCGCGCGTTGATAAAGAAATTACTGCAGAAGATATTGACCAAGCCATCACCGCTGCAAAAAGCATACCAATAAAAAACAATATGGAAATTTTAAGTATTGTTCCGCAAGCATTTTATATAGACAGGCAACCGGTAAAAAACCCTGAAGGTATGGAAGCCACTTCCTTGGATGTGGATGTTCATATAACAGTCGGCTTAAATGCAACTTCTAATAATTTAAACAAAGCTTTTGATAAAGCGGAATTAGATATTACAGGCCGCTTTTATGGGCTTGTATGTTTAGCGGAAGCTGTTTTAACACAGGAAGAAAAAGAAGCAGGCGCACTATTAATAGATATCGGCAAGGATAATACTTCCGCAGGTATTTATATAGACGGTGCTTTAAGGTGTTCTTACGATATAAAATTAGGTTCTGACTTAATTACAAATGACATAGCGAAAATTTTGCGTCTATCCCATAAAGATGCTGAAGAAATTAAAATAAAATACGGTACAACTTTCCCTGATTCAAATGGGGAAACGGAAATTGTAATTAAACCAATCCATAGCCAAAAAGAAACAAAAATTAACCGCGATTATTTGTTAGATATTATCCGCCCGCGTGTACAAGATATTTTTGAAACAGTAAAGGAAAAAATACAAGAAAGCGGTTTTTACGATTGTGCAAGTACCGCAGTTCTGACGGGAGGCGGATCACTTTTACCGGGAATTCAGGAACAAGCGCGTACAACCTTAAATATAAACGAAGTACTTTGTTCAACCGTTCAGAAAGATTTAGTAGAATGCGATGAGGAATTTTTAAATCCGAAATATGCAACTGCAGTTTCTTTAGCTTATTTTGTAGCTAATAGGGAAATACTTGATACTAATGCAAGAAGATCATCCTGTTCAAAGAATTGGTTTAAAGATCTTATGAACAAATTGAAAAATTTGGATATATTCGGCGGTTAATATGATGGAAAGAAATAAATTTGAAGCAACTTTTAGAACTATGCAAAACCTTGCCGGTAAAAAGGCAAAAATTAAATGCGTAGGTATCGGCGGCGGTGGCGGAAACGCAATAAACCATATGATGGAAGCCGGCATTGATGATGTAGATTTTATCGCAGTAAATACCGATGCCCAAGATTTAGGTCGTAATAAAGCACCTTATCTTTTGCAAGTAGGAAACAGCTTGCTTAAAGGATTAGGAGTCGGCGGGGACCCGGAACTAGGTAAAAAAGCAGCGGAGGAATCTATCGCCGAACTTGAAGATTTGGTTATGGATACCGATTTGCTTTTTATAACCGCAGGTATGGGCGGAGGAACAGGGACCGGTGTTGCCCCCGTTTTAGCAAAAGTAGCAAAAGAAAGATATAAAGATGACATTTTAGTAGTAGCCGTAGTAACACGCCCCTTTAATTATGAGGGTTATGTTAAAGCAACAAGAGCCCAAAAAGGTATAGAAGAATTACAGAAATATGCTGATTGCACCTTAATTATTCCTAACGAACGTATCTTTGAAATTATAGATAAAAAAACAGCAAGCACTACTGCTTACAAGCAAGTGGATGACGTTCTTTTAAGGGCTGTAAAAGGTATATCCGAAGTAATTATAAAACCGGGGGAAATGAATATTGACTATAACGATTTAAAACGCATTATGTTACATTCAGGTTGTGCTTTAATAGGTATCGGGGAGGCATCCGGTAAAGATAGACACATAAATGCTTTAAGACAGGCCCTGACATCACCTTTACTTGAAAATACAAATATAAACGGTGCTAAAGGATTGCTTGTATCTTTTAATTATTCAGGCGAACTTGCAATGAGTGAAGAACTTGAAGTTATGAATACCGTTAGGCAATATACAAGCAGTATGGCACTTGTAAAAATAGGTAAAACTTACGATGAAAAACTTGATAAAGATTCTTTAAAAGTGGTAGTTATTGCAACAAATTTCCCAAAGGATTCAAATACAAAAACAGTTACAAAAAATTCTGCCTTAGCTAAAGAAAACCATTGGGGTGCACCAATAGATTTCAGAAAGCATATACCCGCTATAAAGCGACAAAATCAGGAGGTTAAATAATATGGCAGTGAGTTTAAACACATTACTAAAAACCGTAATTGACAATAAAGCGACAGGTCTTCACATTAGAGGGAACTCAAATGTCTTTGTCCGTATAGACGGTAAAATAAGAGCTATTGAAAATTGTTTCCTTACTAATGACGAAGTTAAAAACATAGCATCTGCCATAATGAACGAAAGAGATAAAAATTTACTTGAAAAAAACCTCAGTGTTGACTTTGCTTTGGATGCAAAAGAACATGGACGCTTTAGGTTCAATATTTACAGGCAATCAGGGAAAATGTGTATGTCCGTAAGGCATATTCCCCTGCAAATACCTACTTTTGAACAACTTAATTTGCCAAGTGAAACTTTAACTAAAATGACAGAAAATAGGCGCGGTTTAATTTTGGTAACAGGTATGACAGGGTCTGGTAAATCTTCAACTCTTGCAGCTATGATTGATACTATTAACCGCACACGCGCCTGCCACATCCTAACCGTTGAAGATCCTATTGAATTTGTACATATGGAACAAAAAGCAATAATCAGCCAATTATCTTTGGGAACTGATACCTTGTCTTATACTTCGGCATTACGCTATGCTTTACGTCAAGATCCTGATGTAATTATGTTAGGCGAATTAAGGGATATAGAAGTTATCCGTGCAGCAATACTGGCTGCTGAAATGGGGAATTTAGTGCTTTCTACTTTACACACTATTGATGCTGTACAAACCATTTCCCGTATAATAGAGTCCTACCCTTCAGAGCAGCAAAATCAAGTAAGATTCCAATTAGCTGATTTGCTTAGGGGTGTTGTATGCCAAAGATTATTACCAAAAACGAACGGTGGGTTAATTCCTGCTTTAGAAATTATGTTACCTACCGGTCAAATTAAGAAAAGCATAGAAGATAATAAGATTTCTGAAATTAATAAAGCTATGCTTAACGGTGATTATTACGGTATGTGTACTTTTGACCAATCCCTTGCACGTTTATATATGCAAGGAAAAATAACTTTAGATAATGCTTTAGCTAACTCTACAACACCGGAAACAATAAAACTTTTAGTAAAAGGTGCAACAGTTGAAGGTTTCAAATTATAATATGGAAAATAAAAAACTTCTTATAGCTATTGATGGTCCTGCCGGGGTTGGTAAGACATCCGTAGGTAAGGTCCTTGCCAAACATTACGGTCTTGGCTTTTTAAGCACAGGCATAATGTACCGTTGCCTTGGTTGGAAAGCCCTAAACAATAATGTTAATTTACAAGATGAAGAAGCTGTTTTCCAAACCGCAAAAAATATTGTTTGGGGCTTTGAAAGAGAAGAAGACAGCAATTTAAAAGTTTTAGTTGACGGTCAATTTTTAGGTGATGCTTTACTTAGTGAGCAAGTCGCAAGGGCTGCAAGTATAACTTCCGCTTTACCGAAAGCACGTGCCGTAATAACAAATAAACAAAAAGCAATGGCGCAAGAAGGCGGGCTTGTAATGGAAGGGCGTGACATCGGCACTGTTATTGCCCCAAATGCAGCGTTAAAATTTTATTTAGTAGCATCTGCCGAGGCCCGCGCAAACAGGCGTGTTTTACAATTAAAAGAAAAAGGTCAAGAGGCGAATTACGATGAAATTTTAAAATCAATAATTTCACGTGATGAAAGGGATTCTTCCCGTAAAACAGCGCCTTTAAAACCGGCTGAAGATGCAATTATAATAGATACTTCTACCATTACTTTGGAAGAGGTAATAAATAAAGTTTTGGAGTTAAGCCACAAAAATGCTTCTTAATTTGGTAAAATTTAGTGCGAGGATGTTTTACAGCATCTTCTATAAAATTCAAGTTATAGGGCTTGAAAATATACCTCAAACCGGGGCGGTAATACTTGCTTGCAACCATGTGTCAAATTTTGACCCCCCATTTGTAGGTGGATTTGTAGGTTTAAAAAGAGACCCTATATATATAATTAAGAAGGAAATTTTGAGCGTCCCTTTACTTGGGGCAATGTTGAAAAGTTTTGGCTTTATTGCCATAGATAGGTACAAAAAGGGCGGCGATATGCAGTCCTTAAAACAAGCATTAAAAGTTATAAAAGAAGGCAAGGCCTTATTTATTTTCCCGGAAGGTACACGCTCAAAAACAGGTAAACCTTTAAAGCCAAAAGCAGGTATAGGTTTTTTGCTTTGGCATTGCCAAGCACCTGTAGTTCCTATAAAGGTATTTAATATGGAAAAAATGCCTTTTACAAGGAATTTAAAAATAGTAGTCGGTAAACCTTTTATGCTTGAAAAGCAAGAAGATAAGCCGATAAAAGAGCAGTTCCAAGATTTCGCTGATAAAGTGATGCAAGAAATTATTAAGTTAAAATAAAATAAACGGAGGATACGCCTTTTTTATCAAGTATAAAAAAGGTAAAAAACTAAGTATGACAAACCCTGAAAATAAAGATATGCAAACAACCCAAACTAATGAAGAGATGACTATGGACCAGTTGTTTGCCCAACAAGAAGAAATGCAAGACAAATTAAATAAAAAAGAAATTGTGGAAGTAACGGTTGTACAACTTTCGCAAGATAATGTCTTGGTTGATGTGGGCAGCAAGAAAGAAGGCCTCATTCCTTTAAGTGATTTTGAAGGAAAGGAAGTGCCTACTGTCGGTTCAACAGTCACCGCTGTATTAGTAAAAAAAGGCGGCGATGAACGCCATAGCATATTATCTCATAAAAAAGCCATTGAAACAGTAGGTTGGACACGTTGCAAAGAAGCTTTCGAAATGAAGCAAAGAGTTCGGGGTTTAATAACCGCTTGTGTAAAAGGCGGTTATAAAGTTGAAGTAAACGGTGTGCCGGGCTTTATGCCGCTTTCATTATCCGAATTGCATACCGCTTATAAACATTATTTGCCGCAAAATGCAAAAATTAAGGCCTCAATCGTAGAATTTTCAAAAGAAAAACAAAAACTTATTATTTCAAGAAAACAGGTCTTAGAAGAAGATGAAGCAGTACGCCGTGCAGAGGTCTTAAAAGAAATTAAAGTAGGTGATACTTTAAGAGTGGTAGTTTCAAAAGTAGGTAAAGATTGCTTACACTTACGTTTCCACGGTATTGAAGGTTTAGTTTCACTTGAAAATATCGCTTGGAAAGACCCTCAAGTCATTTTAGAAAATTACAGGCGCGGCCAACGCATCAAAGCAAAAATTTTAGCAATTGACCCGGAAACCGGTAACTTAACTTTCGGCATTAAACAGCTTTTCTTAAATCCTGCCGATATGTTAAAGAGACGCTACCCTTATATGAGTACTACAAAAGCAGTAATTACCAAAATTACACCGGAAGGTTATGAAGTTGAACTCGGTACAAAAAACAAAACAAAAGGTTTTATTGCCACACAAGAATGCCCGGAAGGTTATGAAGGTAAAGTTGGTGATACAGTTTCAGTAGCGGTTATCGGCGTAGACGGTGTTAATTATGTAGTAAATCTTTCTATCAGACGCTTTGAACAAGTTCAAAACAGGAAAGTTGTTGCCCAATATTTAAAACAGGCCCCGCGCCCGACATTAGGCCAACTTTTACAAGGTTCTTTTGAAGAAGAAGAAACCGAAGAAGAAGAAAAACAAACTGCTGAAAGCGCAAAGCCGGAAGCTAAATAAGGAGTTTTATTATGGGTGGACATTCACATTGGGCAGGTATTAAACACAAAAAAGCATTAGTAGATGCCAAAAAAGGTAAAGTATTTACAAAGCTTATTAGGGAAATCACTATTGCCGCAAAAATCGGCGGTGCGGACCTTGGCAGTAATGCCCGTTTACGCAAAGCGGTAGATGATGCAAAAGCTGCAAATATGCCTGCTGAAAACGTAAAACGCGCAATTATGAAAGGTACAGGGCAACTCCCCGGTACAGTTTATGAAGAAATAACTTATGAAGGTTACGGGCCGAATTCTGTTGCAGTTATTGTTGAATGTACAACAGATAACAAAAACAGAACTTTTGCCGAAATCCGCAAGATTTTCCAAAATCACGGCGGTGCAATAGGAACTTCCGGTTGCGTATCTTATATGTTTAGCAAAAAAGGTGTTATTTTGGTAAGCAAAGAAGATGCCAGCGAAGAGACCTTAATGGATGTCGCTTTAGAAGCCGGTGCAGAAGATATTAAAACATCTGCAGAGGGTTTTGAAGTGATAACCGCCCCTGAAACTTTTGAAACTGTAAAAGCCGCTTTAGAAGGTAAAGGTATTAAACTCGCTTCTGCTGAAATTACTATGTTACCGTCTAACGAAGTGGAAATTACCGATACGGAAGCTGCCTCAAAAATCGTACGTTTAATTGAAACATTAGATGAACACGACGATACAAAAGAGGTCTACTCTAACGATAAAATCTCTGATGAGGTTTTAGCCAAAATTGAAGAAAAATAGAGTTTTGGGCATTGACCCTGGTTTAGACAGAACCGGTTGGGCTATAATTGAAAAAAGCCCAACCGGCATTGTTTTGCAAGCAGCCGGGCTTATACATACCGCAAAAGATTTGCCTTTCCAAATCCGTCTTAAACAAACTTATGAAGCAGTACAGGAAGTAATAAATAAATTCCAACCGGAAGTCGCAGCAATGGAAGCAATGTTTTTTTTAAAGCGTGCTATGACGATGTCGCATACAATTCAAACGCGCGGCGTAATAATGCTTGCAATAGCCCAAAATAATTTGGAAGTTTTTGAGTACCCTGCAAAACGTGTTAAATTAACAATAAGCGGCAGCGGTGCGGCAGATAAAAAACAAATGCAGCGTATGGTACAACTCACACTTAAATTAAAAGAAGTTTTAAACCCCGATGATGTAGCAGATGCCGCCGCTATTGCAATATGCCATTTAAAATCAGCACCTTTGCAAGCTCAAATTAAATTAAAGCAAGATTTTTTAGCACGTCTTGCTCAAGCCAAACAAGCGCAAATCAAAAAGATTATAAAAAAATAATTAGAAATATTTTTTATTTTATCGTCGTCAATATTAAATACCTCTTGACAAGTTTTCTTTTTTTTTTCTAAAATATATGTATAGCGAAATTAAAAGCGCTGTACAAATTAAACAGGAGGAAGTATATGAAAGAAAATGTAGTAAAGAAAGCAGTAAAAAGTAATAATGGGTTCACGCTAATTGAATTATTAATTGTTGTACTCATTATCGGTGTACTTTCGGCAGTAGCTTTGCCGGGGTATAGAAAGGCAACAGAAAAAAGTAAAGCAGCGGAAGCTTTAACACTTTTAAGTGATATCGCAGCAGCAGAACATAGATATGTATTATTATCTAACGAATATTCATCTGATTTTGATAAGTTGGATTTACATTTGGGAGATGTAGCTCAAATTGATAATGATATTTTAACAACGAAAAATTTTGAGTTAACTGTGTCTGAAGGTATGCCAAATGTAGTGGATACAGCATATATCCGTGCTTATAGGAAAAATCCCGGTAGTCCCACAGTTCTTTATTCATTATTTAGATGTATAGATAGTAATAAAACATTATGTTTGGATGAAGATACCACAGATATAATTACTTGTGAAACTTTAGGTTTTGAAAGTGAAGCTGATCGAATGGACCCTTGCGGCGGAAACCCTGTTAATAATGCGGATGGATGTAATGCAACAGGTGGATTTTGGGCAACCGGTTTAGGAACATGTTTTTCAAGTGCTCAGGAAAGATGTGATGCTCTTAGTGGAGTAATGAATAATAATATTTGTACATTTAATGATAATGATCTTTCCATTACGGATCAAATCCTTGATAATGATATGGCTTGTTATGGTAATGTAGCCGGAACAGCTAGTAGAAGCAACACTAGCGGATATGTATATGATCATGTAAATCGTAATTGGTATACAGTAAATACGGGAGCTTGTCTAGGATCCGTTATTAATGATGGGGGTATTTGTTATGCAAATAATGCAAGTGCTGCTTGTGGGCAAGCTATTATAAATGATGGTGGTATATGTGAGACCTTAGTAAATGGTGGATGTGTAAGTTCAACTATTAATGATGGCGGTGTGTGTCATAGCGGAGAGGGAAGCACAAAAGGGTGTTATTATGCAACTATCAACAAAGGTGGTTTGTGTAATGCAACAGGTTTTATGGGTTGCCATGGAAGTATAATGAATGACGGCGGAATATGTAAAGGTACTGGTTATCAGTGGGCTTGCAAGGAACCTTTAATTCATAAAGGCGGAATATGTATAGGAGCCGGATATGAAAGTTGCCAATTAGCCGTCGTTGAAGATGGTGGTATTATGGTGGCACAAACAAGTACGGCAGGTTATGGCGCAAGTTATAGCGGTTCCGGATGTTGTGTCGATTGTACAGGATCAGGATATTGCCATAATTCCGGTCATATTTGCCAAGTAACTGATGAAGAAAAAGAAAGATATTGCAATATGTAACAAATCTTACAACATTAAATATTATTCTCAAAAATGAACTGAACCCCAAAAGCTTGATAAAATAAGCCAGAGGGGTTTAGTTAAATAAAAATCACAAAAAATGCCCCATTGTTTGATCCCTGACAGATCACTTGACAAGTTTTTTTTTTTTTTTTTTCTAAAATATATGTGTAGCTAAACTAAGAACGTTATATAAATCAGATATGGAGAAATAACATATGAATAAAAAAGCTTTCACACTAATTGAACTTTTGGTAGTTGTTTTGATTATAGGAATTTTAGCCGCAATTGCCCTGCCGCAGTATAAATTAGCAGTAGAGAAATCGCGTATAGCACAAGTTCTTGCAGCTACAAAAAGTATTACACAAGCACAAGAAGTTTTTTATATGACAAATAGTAGGTATACTGATAATATTGCAGATTTAGGTATAGATGTTACTGCCCCGGAAGGTTGGACTATGAAATTATCCAATAATAATTCTATGCGTAAAATAGAATTTGCCAGATATTATGATGATGATAAAAATAATCGTATAGTTATAGTAAGTTATTATAATAATTGTGGAACGACATGTATTCATCCCGGGCAAATTTATTGCTTTGCTTCTAAAGATTATGAATTCGGCAAAAAAATATGTCAAAGTGCCGCTAAAACTCAAGGGTATACTTCAGATAGTGGGTTCAGATGGGTATTTTAACACATAAAAAACCAAAATAAATTTGTGTATTTTTGTTAATAGGTAATCTAATTAAAATCTTTCCTAATAAATACTTGTCAAGTTTCTAATATTGTCTTATAATATTTATATAGTCCAAATATATTCTTGGAGAAACTATGCAATTTAAAGATTTATTCCATAAAAAAAATATTATACGCTTATTAGTTTCCGCTTTTATACTTTTCTTATTACTACCGATTATCTTCCCGGAAGAAACTAATGTCAAACCGATAAGCAAAGAAAAATCCTACTTTCACGAAGACAGCCCTTTGCCGATTTTCCCTAAAGATAATCCGATTCAAGAATATGCAAAACGCTTTAAACAATTTTATAAAATAAGAGTAGATAAAACTGCTCCCCCCCCTACTCCAAAAGAGGTTATTGAACAATTACAGGAAGAAGAAAAAGAACAAATAAAAGAAGAAATAAAAGAAACAGAAAGAACAAAAGATATAAAAAATATAAACAATAAAGAAGATAAAAATATATCAATAACTCCACGGGATTTATTTGTCTTTGATGATAATGAAGACGATACCATTTACGCAAATAATTCAACGATTAAAAATGACAACACCGTAAATTTACAAAAAGGCACTGTTATAACTAATGATGGGTTGATATTACACCCCATACAAGAAGGTTATTATTATAAAAATAAATTTTATAAAAACGGTACTTACCCAAAAAATGCCTACAAAAAACATATAGAAGGTGCCTTAAACCGATATCATACAAGAGTGGCAAATAAATTGGGTAAAAAAGCCGTTTATTTTGCAGATGAAAAGGGGAATTTAACAGTTTCCTATATCGCAGAAATTCCCAAAGAATCTTCTACCGATATTGATACTTATATAGCAAATAAATATGCATATAATAACAATAAGAATAAGCAAAATAAGTTTACAAAAAAAGATTCACAAAAAAATTACTATAAATATCAAAACGATAATACTGATAATTTAAAAAATGAAAATATTGATTATGAAGATATTGCTATCGCCTCTATCAGAAACATACACGCAGCATATAATTTAATACAAAATAAAATAAACAGCGGTGCAATAACACAAGGTGTAGATATAAATAAACCATTTGAAAATGCCATAGTAAATAATTTTTTAAACAATAACAACTTACACTCTAACGAAATTACATCGAATAACCCTGCCGAACCGCAAACCCCGCCCGCGAACCCGGAAGAAAGCGATACCGTTATCGCCGGGGATCAAAATTTTGCACAAAATTACGCCGATAAAATCCACGAATTAAATTGCGGTACGAATTCAAGGGAAAGCACACAAGCCCAAACAGAACTTGAACAGGACCTCTCTGTTCCCGCTGCTATCGGTATTATGAAAATCGGAAACAATAATTTCAGTTGTGATACCGCGCCTTTAATTGTGGAACAATCCGCTTCAATAACAAATACTGTTTCCCAAGAATCTGATTTTGAAAAATTCGCAAATGAACTTAATGAAATAACAACACAAAGTGATAAAACAGATATAAATATAATATCTACGGATAGAAATTTTTACCCTGTGGCATCCAAATTAAACAATGAAGAAAGCATAAAAAATAACAGTGATTTACCCGTCACAGTACATATAATAGGGCCGAATGAAGAAGAAGCCGATTTATCAAAAGTTTTGAAAAATGTAACTTATTCTATCACAGATGACACATCAGTAGCAGATAAATTAACTGATGATTTAACTAATTACTATGCCCTAACACAAGAAGAAAATACAGATACCCACACTATACTTGCCTTTCCGACTGAAGATGAAAATAAAGTATTTATCTTAACTGATCCTAATAATTCATATTGGCTTAAAAACCCAAGCCAATTAGAAAGTTTACCTACACAATATATGGAAAGGAACGGTGTATATTACAAAGGTGTTATAGTAAATAAAACTCAAATCGGTGATTTAGTACAAGAAGAAAGAACAAATTTACTTTATATATCAGATAAAGATTACACCCACGCACTTCAAAACGGTTCAGTATTAACTACGGTAAAAGAAGAAGATATTAAAATAAATTCTTTACATCCGCAGCAAATACAACAAAATACGGAAATGATAAAATCTTTAACGGAAAAAGGTCAGCAACAATTAAAAAAACAAGAATCCGAACAACAGCAAAAAAAACAACCGATAGAGATTATTGACATAGAAAAGGGTAATAAAATAATACAACCTAAAAGTTAATTTGCAGGAGTAAAATATGCCGTTAAATTTAAAAAAACAATTCTTAGCAGAATCTTTAATAAAAAAATTACCGAAAGAAAAACAAGCGGAATTATATACTTATTTTTTAAAAAATTTATCCCTAAAATTACACGGTTTTTATAAAGGGAAATTAAAAACTTCAATTAAAGTTCCGTTAAATGATAAGGACTTATTTGATTTATGGTATACACCGGGTGTTTCCGCCGTTTCCATTGAAACAAAAAAAGACCAACAAAATTCTTTTTTATATACTACAAGAGCAAACCGCGTGGCAATAGTTAGCGACAGTACCCGCGTTTTAGGTGACGGTGACTGCGGTCCGAGCGGCGGTCTTGGAGTAATGGAAGGCAAGGCCTTACTTATGAATTATTTAGGCGGCTTGGAAGCTGTTCCCTTATGTCTAGATAGCCGCGACGAACAAGGCCGTAAAAGTGTCAAAAAAATTATTGATTTCGTTACAATGCTTGCACCGAGTTTCGGCGCTGTAAATTTAGAAGATATCAGCCAACCTAATTGTTTTATCGCGCTTGAAGATTTACGCAAAAATTGCAATATCCCCGTTTGGCACGACGATGCACAAGGAACTGCCTGTATAATAACGGCAGGGCTTATAAATGCTTTAAAACTTGTCAATAAAAAACTTGAAAATGTAAAAATAGTTTTATTCGGGGCAGGTGCTGCAAATACTACCGTTGCAAGATTTTTACTTTTAAGCGGGGCAAACCCTAAAAATATAATTATGTTTGACAACCAAGGTGCATTAAGCAGAAAACGCAAAGACATAAAAGCAAGCCCGACCTCATTTGTACAATGGGATCTTTGCCAAAAAACAAATTTAGCACAAGTACAAACTAAAGAAAAGGCCTTCAAAAATGCTGATGTGGTTATTGCCCTTTCAAAATCAGGACCTAATACATTTGACCCTAATTTAATTTCAACTATGGCCCCAAAACCAATAACTTTCTTATGTGCAAACCCCGTACCTGAAATTTATCCGGAAGTAGCAAAAGAATACGGTGCTTTTATTATTGCAACAGGCCGCGGTGATTACCCAAACCAAGTTAATAATTCTTTATGTTTCCCAAGCATCTTAAAAGGTGCTATGCTTTGCAGAGCAAAAACAATAACTGATACTATGGCACTTGCTGCGTCAAAAGCAATCGCTAAAAGAGCGCAAGATCTAGGTTTAAAACAAGATTTTATTTTGCCGCTTATGCAAGATGATGAAGTTTACCCTCTAACGGCAAAAGCCGTAGCTGCGCAAGCGATAAAAGAAAATATAAACCAAATCGAAATTACGCCCACAGAAGTTTATAAAATAGTAAAACAAGATATTTTACAGAATCAAAAAGAACTTGCACTTTTAACTAAAACGGGGTTAATACAAAAATTTCCCAAAGATTTAATTAAAAAATCATTAAAAGAAACTGTTGCTTATGCGCGTAATAACAAATAATAAAATTATAAATGCGGTAGCTGATTTATGCAGAAAAGCAGCTTATGCTTTACCCGCAGATATAATTAATGCCCTTAAAACAGCTGAAAAAAGAGAGAAAGGATTAACCAAAGAAATTCTAAAATTAACTTTAAAAAATGCCGATATTGCAAGTGAAGGTATTTTCCCCCTCTGCCAAGATACGGGAACTGCAGTTTTATTTGTAGAAATAGGTGAACAAGTACAAGTTAAAGGGTCTTTAGAAACAGCATTACAAAACGGTATTAAAAAAGGATTCGGTAAATATTATTTAAGAAAATCAATCGTTTCAGACCCATTATTCCGACGCATAAATACCAAAACAAATACACCGGCAATTATTCATTATAAAATAGTTAGAGGAAATAAATTAAAAATAAATTTAATGCTAAAGGGTGGCGGGGCAGAAAATAAAAGCCAAATAAAAATGTTTACACCAACTGCATCAAAAGAAGAAATTATTGAGTTTATACTATCTGTTGTCAAAAGTGCAGGTGCATCAGCTTGCCCGCCTTTTGTTATAGGTATAGGTTTAGGCGGAAATTTTGAAAGCTGCGCTTTGCTTGCAAAAAGAGCATTATTTAGAACTAAACAAAATAAAAATTCAAATTATAAAAAACTTGAGCAAGAAATTTTAAACAAAATAAATGAAACTAATATAGGTCCGCAAGGTTTCGGCGGCAAAACCACAGCATTAAAAGTTTTTATTGAACATGAACCTTGCCATATTGCAAGTTTACCTTGTGCCGTAAATATTTGTTGCCACTCTGCAAGACATGCCGGGGTTATTTTATGAAAACAATTAAACTCATAAACCCAAATTTACAAGATTTAAAAAAATTAAAAGCCGGGGATTTTGTATATTTAACATCAAATGTGTATGTTATGAGGGATATGGCACATAAAAAATTATTACAGGAAAAATATTTTCCGCTAAATTTAAAAAATAAAATAATTTATTACGCCGGTCCTACACCGACAAGAAAAGGTCAAAACAGCGGTGCTTTAGGGCCCACTACAAGCTCAAGGATGGATAAATTCTGTAAGGAATTTATCAAAAAAACAGGTATAATTGGTATTGTAGGCAAAGGCGCCCGTTCAAATGAAGCAAATACCTATATGAAAGGCAAAGTTATTTACTTTGCTGCTTTAGGCGGCCTTGGTGCTTTGGGCGGAAGTAGTGTAAAAAATAGTAAAATTATATTATACTCGGATCTTGGGCCGGAAGCAGTATATGAAATTTCATTAAATACTCTGCCTTTAGTAGTTGCTCAAGATTTTAAAGGAAATAATATTTACGGAGAATAATAATGAAAAAGTTTATTTTACCTCTTTTATTAATTTTCGTTATAGGCAGTTTTTGTGCTTGTATAAGAAAAGAACCTTATAACAGAAACAATCTTTCTTATGAAAAGAAGTTAAGACGTTCTGCTTTTCTGCCGTATATGTATGAAGATAAATTTTATGCTTATTACGGTTTGGCAAAAAAAATTTCCGGACCGGATAAGAAAGGTATGTATAAATTTGAATTTATAAACGGCCCCAGAAAAGGGGAAAAAGTTAAGACAAAAGATGCAGCAATTATAAATACTTATGAATCAAACGGCTATGATTTAAAAAAGGGTATGGTAGTTTTAGTTAATCACTTTAACCCTAAAAAACACGACGATAGTGCAAGAATAGACACTTGGCGCAAAGGTATAGTGTACAGTTTGCAAAATCTGGAAAATAATATTGTTATTTTGGAATTTCCACACGATAAATATGATTTTGCAGCTCAAAAAGAAGCGTATTACCTTAATAATATCCGCGTAATAACAAAACCGGATAATATTAGAGATATTCGCAATTTCATTTATTAATTATGATAGATAAAATACAAAGAAAAACAATATTCATTAAAAAAGGTCTACAAGTAAAATTCGTTTTATTTGTACTGTTATCCGTATTATTTGGGATGGTATTATTCAGTTACCAGTTCCTTACTTTTATGCAAGATATATTTAGGGACCACCCTGTTTTATTGCGCCGTGTTTACGAAGAAGGACCGTCTTTAATATATCCTTTGATTATGAAAAGCACCATATTTTTTGCTTTGCTCGCAATAGTATCTGCCTTGCTTTCACACAGAATTGCAGGGCCTGTATATCACTTTGAAAAGGTCTGTAAAGAAATTAAAAAAGGCAACAAAACAATACGCGTTAATCTTCGTAAAGGTGATGCTTTTAATGATTTAGCTGAAGAATTTAATTCTATGTTAGATACAATTATTAAAGAGGAGGATAAAAAATGAAAAAGCTGCCTGTTTTTATTTTTTTGTTTGTTTGTTTTTGTATAAATTTACAAGCACAGCAATATCGTTTAAAATATTCATCAGATGAAAAAACCCCATTGTCTTTAGAAAATGTTATACGATTGTCTTTAGAAAACAGTTATGATTTACTTTTAATTGAACAAGATTTAATTATTGCCGAACAACGCGTACAAGAAGCAAAATTTTTATATTTACCTCAACTTAGCTTAAACGGTTCCGTAACCGCATATAACCTTGATTACCCTATGATTTTACCGGAAATGATCGGTCAAAGAATTTTAGAAGCTGATGCAAACCACAAAAAACAAGATTTATTTTACGGTGTAGGTATTTCAGCTGTTCAATATATATACGGCGGGGGCAGAATTTCAAGCACTTTGGATTTAGCACGCGCTTCAAACAAAGAAACTCAAAGCCGTTACCAAAATGCAAAAAATGCCGTAATATTTGCTGCAAAAGCTGCCTTTTATGAATATTTATATACAGAAAAAAAGGATGAATTTACACAAAAAGTTTTAAACCGTGCAAATTCAATCGCTAAAAAGAGGGAGTTAAACCCGGCACAACAAATTTTAGTTTCGGCAGAACTTGCTTCTTTTGAAAGTTTAGCCGCAAAATCAAAAGCTAAATTAAATGAAGCTAAAATTAACCTTTTAAAAGTTTTAAATAAAGAGATTAACAGTGAAGTTTCTTTCCAAGGTACTTTGGAATATAACCCAATAGATGTTGATTTAAAAAAATTAAATTTATGGGCTATGGAATTCAGACCGGAAGTTAAAAGTGCAATGTACAAACTTGAAATGGATAATATAGCCGTCAAACTTTCTTTAACAAGAAGTTACCCGGATATTTTACTCGGTGCATCTTACGACAGGCAAGGGGTAGATAATTTAAAGCGCGAAAATATGCAAGTCAGTTTAGCTGTTAAAGTTCCTTTAGGTTATGATTACGGTACTCAAATAAAACAAAAAAGAGCAGAACAAAGGCAAACGGCATTAAGGCAAGCATCTATTGAAGATACTGTCCGTCTTCAAGTTTTAGAAGCGTATAATAATTTAATTTTTTGGCAAACGGAAACACCTGTCCGTATAAAAACTTGGGAAAAGATTAATACTCAATTTAATAATTTACTTAAAACTAATTCCTCTTTAAAAGAATCTTTTGAAGCTCTCAATTATTATTATCAAGCCGGGGTAAACAGTATTGAAGCACAAAAAGAACACCTTTTAGCAATAGCTAAACTTGAAAATGCCGTAGGTAAAGATTTAAAATAAATGAAAATTAGTTTCAAAAAAATATTTTTAGTATTTTATTTATTTTCTTTTTTGTGTCAAATATGTTTTGCTTTGACTACAAAAGAAGAAGACGCTATTTTGCGTGATTTCGCTTGGCAAGAAATAATTCAATTACCGAAAGACAAACGCCCGACGATAGGTGTAACGCTATCCGCAGGTGCTTTAAGAGGGGCCTCCCATATAGGAGTTATGGAAGTTCTGTCTGAAGCCGGGTTACCGATTGATTATATGTCAGGCACTTCTATGGGCTGTATTGTAGGTGCTTTATATAATGCCGGATTACCGTTAGAACATTTGCAAGACCTTGTAAATAATATAAAAACAAATTATATATCAAAAGATTTTAATATCGGCGGTATACTAAAATATTTGTTTGCGGAAAAATTATTTTCTTCCGCGCAATTTCAGGAGTTTATTGATAAAGAAGTCGGCTCAAAAAATTATGAGGATTTACCAATTCCCTTTGCCTGCGTATCTGCAGATATAAAGACAGGTGAAAAGATAGTTTTTGACAGCGGACCACTTTCTTTAGGGGTTAGAGCGAGTATGAATTTGCCCGGTGTTTTTGAACCTGTTGAATATCGCCAACGCCTTTTAGTAGACGGCGGAATAGTAGATTATATGCCGGTAGATCTAGTCAAAAAAATGGGTGCGGATTTCACAATAGCCGTTTATGCTTTGCCGAGTTTTGCAGGAACTACACCTTCAAATATTATGGGTTATGTTTTAAGAATAGGTGATTTAAGGGGTGCAGTATTAACAGAAAATTCAGAACAAAATGCGGATTTCGTTATTTTATCAAGAGTTGGGGAGATAAGTTCTTCAGACCGATCAAAAACAAATTTGGCTATTGAAATAGGCGCCCTTTCCGCGTATCAGGCATTACCGGAACTTAAAGAAAAGTTAATTATAAAAGGGGTTAATAATGTTTTCAAATAAACTAATTACTTTCTTTTTAATTTTATTATTTGTACCGATACACAGCAATGCTTTCTTTGGTATTATAAAGAGGTTTGATCAAAAACAAAAAATCAGCGCCGCGCGTGAAGCTTATGCAAAAGGCAATTACGAAGAAACCATAAAAATTTGCCAAGAATTTTTAATGCAAAATCAAGAAGCCCCAAAACGCAGAACGCGCCGCATTTATACAGTACTCGGCGATGCTTATGCCGCACTCGGTGATTATGACCACGCACTCTTAACTTATAATGAGGCATTAGAAGTTTTGCCAAAAGATATTTCACTTAATTTATCCCTTGCGGATTTATATTATAAAACCGAACTTTACGACAAAGCAATAGAATTTTATAATAAAACTTTACAACTCAGTAAAAATAATTCCAAGGCATTGCTTGGGCTTGCAAGGTCTTATTTAAAAACAGGTTTTTTATCTAAATCCAGACAATATTTTAAAGATTATTTGGAACTAAATAATAATATCAGTGCTGATATTTATTATGATTATGCTACTGCAAACTTTTTATCAAATAATTTAAACAACGCCCTTGAGTATGCAAAAAAAGCTAAAGATTTAAACCCTGATGCAGATACTTATTTTTTGATTGCTAAAATATATAACGCTTTTAATGATACTGCGCAAGCGGAAGAAAATATAAAAACAGCTTTAAATTTATCACAAAATAGGGAAGATATATTTTTAACTAACTTGCTTTGGGAAAGTTATAAACAGAATTCCGCAGCCGATGCTTTAACGAAAATTAAAAATTTCCAAAAGGAAAACCCTTCAAGCCAACTGGCTGTTTTTATTGAAGGTAATGCCCTTTTAACCCAAGGTAAAAAACAAAAAGCTTTTAATGTGTTTAAAAAAATAGAGAATCAAAATAAAGACAGTTTTATTAAAGAAGTTGCAAAACAAATTTTAAAAAATAATTGAGGGCTTATGTTACTTACTATTGATGTAGGAAACACACAAATATATTGCGGTGTTTTAAAAAATAATAAGGTTATTGCACGTTTCCGCCATATTTCAAGCGGCGCGGTTACCGCAGACGAACTTGGAGTATTTTTACTAAATGCTTTAAATGCAAATAAAGTTAAATTAAAACAAATCAAAAAAGTTGCGATATCATCTGTCGTACCGGAAATTACACGATCAATTATTCACTCGGTAAAAAAATATTTTAACTTAAACCCTTTTGTAATAAACCAAGATATAAAAACAAAAATCTATTTTGAAAACGGTACTTTAAACGGCCTCGGTGCGGACAGAATTGCCGATATTGAAGGCGCATTTTGTTTATACAATAAAAATAATTTTATTATTATTGACTTCGGAACTGCAATTACTTTTGATGCAGTAGCCAAAGACGGTAAATATTTAGGCGGTGCAATTTGTGCGGGGCCAATGCTTGCTATGAAAGCTTTAGCAGGCGGAACGGCTTTACTTTCCACCGTAGAAATTAAAAAACCGAAAACTGCTGCCGGAGTTACTACCGAAACACAAATACAAGCCGGTTTGGTATTAGGTACTATCGGGCTTGTTAATGAGCTTATAAACCGCCTTAAAAAAGAGTGTTTTAACAAAGAAAAGATTTTAATTATAGGTACAGGCGGGCTTGGACGATTATTTGAAAAAGAAAATATTTTTGACTTTTATGAACCGGACCTTATTTTGTTTGGTTTATCTTCTTTAATAAAGGCAAATAAATGATTTCAACAAAACCGACAATTTATTTAATTGACGCTTTAAACTTTTTAAGAAGCTATTTACAAGTGCCGCAAAAGGACGAAGAAAAAACTTTGCGTGCACTGATTGCTGCTTTAAATGAAATTGCTTATGAAGAATTTAAAGGTTCAACTTTCCGTTTAATTATAGACGGCGGTTTTAGAAATATAGGACCCACTTCACCTGAAAATGTTGACGCTTTATTTGCAGAAGACCAAACCGCAGATGAGGTTATTTTAGAGCAAGCAATTTATTTAAAAAACTCTGCAAGGCGGGTTTGCGTAGTAAGTTATGATAAGGGAATAACAGATATTTTACGGCGGGAAGGTATTAAAATTTTAAGTTGCGGAAAATTTTTTGATACTTTTCTTTCATAATTTGCTAAAATATATGTGTTGGGCTGGTGGCGGAATTGGTAGACGCGTCAGACTTAAAATCTGATGATCGCAAGATCGTGGGGGTTCGAGTCCCCCCCTGCCCACATTGATTTTTTGAGATTCGTAGCCGCTTTAAGCGGCTGTTTTTTTAGGAGGCAATATGTTTGAAGATTTTATCTTAACGCTTAAAAAAACTTTTTCCTGGGTTACTACAATTTTACCGCAAGGTTTGCGCCTTGCTATAAAGCCACTGATAGCAGCAATTATATTTTTTATTATAGGTCTATTTGTTTTAGAATGTATCTTTATGAAACTTTCCTCACTATGTGTGTTATTTACCGTTTTTGTACTTTTCTTTTGTCGTGACCCAAAACGCGAAATACCTTTTAATGAAAATGAAATAACTTCCCCGGCAGACGGAACGATTTTATCAATCAAAACAGAAAATGACCCAAATATCATAGTAGTGCGTATATTCCTTTCAATATTTAATGTGCATATTCAACGCGCTCCGTATGTAGGCGAAGTTACGGAAACAAAATATACAAAAGGAAGTTTCTTCTTTGCAAATAACCCAAATGCAGATAAAAACGAACGCAATTTGATTTCTTTTAATACTGAAAAGGGTAACATCGCCATAGAACAAATTACAGGTGCTATCGCAAGGCGCATAGAGTGTTGGGTTAAACCGGCAGATAAAGTAACAACAGGTCAAAAAGTAGGTTTTATTTATTTTGGTTCACAAGTTGCTTTATATTTACCTAAAGATAAAGTAACTTTAACTGTAAAAGAAGGGCAAGCCGTTCAAGGCGGCATAACTGTAATGGGGATTTGGGGGTAATATGATGAATTTTCAACAAGTTAAACATATGGGTATTGTTACAATACCGTCTTTATTTACGATAGGAAACATAACTTGCGGTTTCTTTTCAATACTTGCATCTATAGAAGGAGATTTTAATTTTGCAGGGCTTTTAATTTTCGTTGCTATGCTTTTTGATGCCTTTGACGGTCGCGTTGCAAGGATGTTGCATGCGGAATCCGCCTTCGGTATTGAAATGGATTCTTTAGCTGATCTTATTTCTTTTTGTACAGCCCCTGCATTTTTGATTTATTTTATTGCTTTAAAGCAAACGCCTTTTGGCGCACCTATATCTTTTGTTTTTATGCTTTTTGGGGCAATACGCTTGGCAAAATTTAATGTACTTGCAAATACAGGTAAAGGGTCAAAAAAATATTTTTCCGGCTTACCTACGCCGGCAGCGGCGGCAGTGTTAGTATCTTTAGCTCTTTCTTATTATAATGCCTTAACTTTAGACGAAGTAAAACGCGTTTTACCGATAGCAAAAGTTTATATACCTTATATTTTCAGCGCTGTTTCTTTAATAACTTTGGGGCTTGCACTTTTGATGGTTTCAAATATTCCTTATGCTGCTTTTAAAAGCGCACCGCAAGGCGGTAAAAGGAAAGTTACTTTATCAAAATTTTTATTTTTAGCGATTTTGATTATTTTGTTCATTAAATATCCGCAAGACATTATTTTTATAGTGTTTGGGTTATATGTATTAGTTGGATTGATAGTTGCCCTTGTGCGGAAATTTATGAGTTTAAACGCTAAATAGGAATATTTTACGCGTTGTCATTCTGCATTATATCTTTATACGCGCGAAACGTGCTTGCATATTTAAGCCCTTTTTTATTTTTCTTCTCCTAGAGTACCGAGATGTCGCTTCGCTCCACGTTCTTCTTGGTACTCGTCGTCAAAGAGAAAATAAAAAATGATCTTAAATCTGCTGCGCAGCGCGAAATTATTCCCACACACTACAATATCAGATTTCAAAATTACCCGAGATTATTTTATATTTTGTATAATTTAACTAAGGGCGGGTGGCGGAATTGGCAGACGCGTACGGCTCAGGACCGTATGTCCTAACGGACTTAGGGGTTCAAATCCCCTCTCGCCCAAAATAAAAAATACACCCTTTCGGGTGTTTTTTTATTTTCGGCTGCGCAATGCCAACTGCTTGGC
>JAZUPU010000042.1:0-29903 GCA_045605325.1 Elusimicrobiaceae bacterium | reverse complement strand
AGTATATATATACCGATGAAAAAGGGCTTATTTCAATTCAAATGGTATCAAATACCCTATATGCCTGTTTTTGTTTGCATTTTAATTTTACTTTACTACTTTATTGTTTGGTATTTGATTGGACGTGATCCCAAAGAAAGAAATTTGCCGAAAAGGTTTTCCCCGCCGGAGGGAGTATCCGCAGGTTTTGCAAGTTACTTTTTGAACGGTAAATTCAGCAGTAGGAATTTGGCAACAGTTCTTGCCTCTTTACTCGTGAAGAAAAAAATTAAAATTACATTTCATAAATGGAAAAAAACCGAGTGCGAAAAATTGGACAGGGGTTATTCGGATTTAGAGGAAGACGAAGCCCGTATGATGATGAGTTTACCTTCACAATTTAAATTTGATAAACAGGGGTATAAATATCTGGAAAAGGGGTTATTATCTATCAACTATTATTATGAAGAAAAAATAAAAGATTATATAATAAATAACTTTATATATATGCTTTTCCCGATAATATTTTTTATCGGTATATTGTTTTATTTTTGTAGCCGCGGAGTTTTGCCGGAATTATTGTTTGGTGTAATACTTAATTTTATTATTCCTTTGTTAATAGGTATTTATACAAGAAATATCAAGAGAGTTATTATACTTGTCATTATGCTTCTTGTATTTACTGGGGTGGGGATTTCAACAGTTTTATCGCCGAAATTTTTATTGAATCCAAATGTTTTGGCAATAATAATTACTTGTTTTATGACAGCACTTTTCGCGCATCTTGTAAATAATTTAATGCTTAACGGCGTTATTTTGCGCGACGAACTCGCCGCATTTAAAAAGTATATGACTATTGCCGAACGCGGGCGCACTGCTTTATCAGACCCGACGGCGGCAGGCAAAATATTTTGTGATTATTTACCCTATGCTTATGCTTTTGGGATGGAAAGCAAATGGTTTAAAAAATTTGAAAATAAAATAGGGTCCAAACTGCAAGATGCTTATGCCCCATTAATTTCCGGTACTACTTTTAATTTCGGGCTTTTATTTACCGTAACAACTTGTTTGAGGGCGTATAAATCTTCGGGGATTGGAGTGGGGGGCTTCGGCGGCGGTTTTGGGAAAGGCGGTTTCGGCGGCGGTGGCGGAAGATAAATTTTATTCCTCGGCAAGTATTTTACATTTATTGTCTCCGCGCACTACGCGGGTGAAGTCAAAGTGGAAAAATCAAAATTTGCCAAAAAGAATTTGACAGCAAACAAATAAAGAGTCAAAACTTCCTCTTAATTTGCTAAAATATTATTATGATATTACCAAGAATATTAACCGCACTAGTCGGTATACCGCTAGTTATTGCTTCCATATATTATGGTGGCATTTTCTTTATGGCATTTGTTGCTGCCATCACCCTTCTTTGTTTATACGAATATGGGGTTATTTTGTTTACGGCCAAAAAGCCGGTAAACCGCGTTTCTTTAATCATTTTCGGTTTTTTGATGATGATTGCGGCTACCGTAGGTACTTTGCCTGTTGTTGAAGGCAGTGCAGCCGTATATTTGCCAAACTTTTTTATTGCATTAACTTTGTTTGGAGTTTTCTTTGTGGAAATATTATCTAAAAAACGTTCTTTGGAACGCGTGGCAAATACTTTCCTCGGCGTAATGCTTATACCTTGGGCTTTGGTGCATTTAGTATCAATGCGCGCGATTGAACCGTATGGCGAATACTTCACTTACATTTTGTTTATAACAATTTGGGTGGCAGATAGCTTTGCATATTTAATTGGTACATGGCTTGGCAAACACCGCCTTAATAAAGCAGTAAGCCCCAAGAAAAGTTGGGAAGGTGCAATTGCTGCAGTCGTCGCCGGAACGGTTGCCACATTGTTTTTGTGGGATTTATATTTCCCGCACTATTTAACAATTAACCAGGCAATAGTTTTGGGTGTTTTGATTTCCGTAATTTCCCAAATTTCTGATTTGGCAGAAAGTTTAATTAAACGCAGCACAGGTGTAAAAGATTCTTCAAAAATTCTTCCGGGTCACGGCGGTATTTTTGACAGGTTTGACGGTTTTATTTTAGCCGCCCCTGTAATTTATTATATTGCGCTTTATATGTCTAAATAATGAAAAATATTGTTGTTTTGGGTTCTACCGGGTCTATCGGTGTATCGGCTTTGGATGTTGTCAAAAATCTCGGTCCCAATTTTAAGGTACTTGCAATAACCGCAAATAAAAATACTGATTTGTTTTTGGAACAAGTCAAGAATTTTGCGCCGCTTTATGCAGTTGTATATGATAAAGAAAGTTATAAAAAAGTTAAACCCTTAATGCCCAAAACAACAAAACTGCTTGAGCCGGAAATTGAAAGTTTAAATTTCCTTGCCTCTTTACCGGAAGCGGATTTAATTATTAACGGTTTAGTGGGCAGCATTGGCTTTGCACCTCTAATTGCTGCAATCAAAGCAGGCAAGACAATTGCACTTGCAAATAAAGAGCCGATTGTTATGGCTGGTGCACCTTTAATGCAAGAGTGCGCACGTTGGAATGCCACCATTTTACCGGTGGATTCAGAGCCATCTGCCGTTTTCCAATGCCTTGAAAATGTGGACAGTAAAACCTATCATAAAGCTGAAGGTATTTCAAAAATTTTATTAACTGCTTCAGGTGGACCGTTTTTTAAATATCAGGGTTCTTTAGACGAAGTTACCCCTGAACAAGCCCTAAAACATCCGCGTTGGAAGATGGGTAAAAAAATCACCGTTGATTCAGCTACCTTAATGAATAAGGGTTTTGAAACTATTGAAATAATGCACCTTTTTAATTTACCGCTTGAGAAGGTAAAAATTGTTATACATCCGCAATCAATAGTGCATTCCGCTGTGGAATATATTGACGGCTCAATTTTGGCAGATTTATCCAACCCCGATATGCGTTTGCCGATACAATATGCCATAACTTATCCGCAAAGGTTACCGTCACCTGTAAACAAATTAAGCTTGCTTGAAATGCAACACCTTGATTTTTATGAGCCGGACTTTTCGCGTTTCCCTTGCCTTGCGCTTGCGCTTGATGCAATCAAAAAAGGCGGTGCTTACCCTGCCGTTTTAAATGGTACGGATGAAGTTGCGGTTGCCGCGTTCCTAGACGGTAAAATTTTGTTTACCGATATTGCAAAAGTAATTGAAAAAGTTTTAAGTATTTTTAAACCGACATCCGGCCCTTTAACGTTGCACGGTGCAGCCGAAATTAATGAATGGGCAAAACTTACCGCCGAAGAAAGCATAAAAACACTTGCTTACAAAAAATAAAATATTTCACTTATTTTTGAAACGATTTTATAATATTTTCTACACTTATTTTAAATAGGTCTTTTAGGTACTTTTATATAGGTCCAAATTACTTAAAAAATAGGTCTTTTGTCTCTTGTTAATAAAATATATTTACCTTATAATATGGTTAAGAGAAATTTATGAAAAGTATTTTAAGTACATTTTTAAGCTTTATTTTATTACTTCAACCCACCGTTTTTGCATATTCTACATCGACGGAGAGTACACTTTTTGATGCTTCAAATCGCGAAAGAACTACTGTAGCGGCTAAAGTTGATACTTCATTTTTCCAAATCCCGCGTTTACCGGAAGAAGAAGTTAAAAAAAGTTGTAAGAAGGATTTAAAGAAACTGCATTGGTGCCAAGAAACATTTAAAGACATTGAAAACTTATCAGAGGGCAATGTCGGTTTGTTCTCTTGGTGTTCCGCAAAATTCGGTAAAGATTTTAAAAACACTCCGCGTGATATGTGTGATATGTATGAAAAGCACGGGGTTAATAGGGCGTCTGCTTGGGATGCATATATAAAAGCCAAAAATTCTAATGAAACGGTAAGCGGATATTGGAAACTCTCCCCTGCTGAACTTTATGATAAATATGAAAAAGTTGCCAAAGACATAGCAATTTTATGGGATATTAACCCCGAATATAAAGCAAATAAAAGGGAAGATATATCAAATAAAATATTAGTAGCGCTAATCGTTACTTTAATTGCCTATCAGGCAGGTATTATTGCGGCACCGGTGTTGGAGGGGGCTGGCTTTCCTATGTCGGCACAAATAGCATCTTTACTGCCGTTTGAAAGAGGGTTTATACAGGTGGCCCGTACGCACTTTTGGGCAGATTTAGGCATTACCATGGCTTATATGGCTATGGACGGTATTTTTCTTGAAAGTACCTTTAATGTTTTAAACGGTTTAACGGAAGAATTACAAACTTCAATACAAAACCATGTTGACACAGGTTATGCAGTTAAAACACGTGATTTGTTAGCGGAAATTGCCACCCCTATTCAGGAATCACAAAATGCGGAAGAAACATATCGTTTAAACCAAAAATTAAAAGAAGAATTAAAGAAATCCTTAAAAACAAGTGATTGGGGTTCAGACCCTATGATTAAAAGGGAAGCGATAGTAACATTATATGCGTTGGAATATATCCGTGCGGAGATGGCAGATATGTCCGATTCCTTTAGATACCGTCAGGCGGCAATAGATATAGCGCAAATTTATTTCTCTGATGAATTAACTAATTTGCATGAAGACAGAAATGAAGTATACCGGGTAGCAGAAGGTGCTTATAATGCAAGGCAAAAAATAAGGAAACAAAAATTGCAAGAAACGGCGGATTCAATAATAAGAACAGCACTTGTAGATTAATTTTTGTTGGGGAATGTTTAAGCCGGGTAAAAAGATTTGAATTAAAATTAAATAGGAGAAAAACATGAAAACAACAAAAGAAATAATGAAAAAAGCAATATGTTTGATTATGTCAATATTAATTTTGACTTCAAGTTTACCTACACAATCTTTTGCACAGGAAAAGAAAAGCCGCTTCCCAAAGGGGCTTAAATTTACTATGGCTGAACTTTTTGAAGAAGGAACTACTACACCGACGAATACACTCAACAAGTTAATAGAAGAAGGATATGTGAAAAAAATGGGGGATTATGTAAATATTAACGATATGTATAAAGTTATAGATTTAAACGGCGGTGAACGATTAGAAACATTTGGTTTAATAGGAACAGCAGAAAAAGGGGATAAACTTTTATTATCTTTAGATGGTGATTTAAAAAGAAAAAAAGGAATATTATTATCAAGCAAAGAAATGTTTGGGAAAAATTATAGACCTATTGCTAATATGCCTGGTTATGTGGCAAAAGTATTTTCTGATGGAGAAATTGAGACACCATTATATGAACTAATGGAGCCTATGCAAATAGATGAAAAATTTTATCTCCGAAGTGCTGTCATAGATGCCAGAAATCATAGTATTAATAAAAATAAATACGACAAATTCCGGACTACATACCACGGTCATGGTTACAGAAGAACTAGATACTTCCAAATAAAGGAAGGAATGGAGGCAGATATATTCAGAGAATACATACATCCTCCAGTAACTGTAAATCAACTAGAGGAACTTATAAAAGAATCTGGAACGGATACTCAACCAAAAAGGAGAGGTCGTCCAAAGAAAGAAGTAGTATATAAAGGTGAAGAATTTACATTTACCATGGACGAACTTTTTGAAGAAGGATCTACTACACCAACGAATACATTTAACAAGTTAATAGAAGAAGGATATGTAAAAAAAATGGGAGATTATATATACATCGACGATATATATAAAGTTATAGATTTAAGCGGCGATGAACGATTAGAAACATTTGGTTTAACAGGATCAGCAAAAAAAGGAGATAAACTTCTCTTATCTTTTAAAAATGATTTTAGATATAAAAATCCAATAATATTACTAAGCGAAGAAATGCTGAAGAAGCATTATAAACCTGTTCCTTATATGTCCGAAGGTTGTGTGGCAAGAATATTTCCTGATGGCGGAATTGAGACACCATTATATAAACTAATGGGGCCTATGCAAATAGATGAAACTGTTTATCTACGAAATGCTGTCATAGATGCCAGAAATCATAATATTAGACATAAAAACATTAAACTCAAGCCTGAATACCGAGGTCACGTGAGAACTAGATACTTCCAAATAAAAGAAGGAATGGAGGAAGATATATTAAAAGAATACGAACTGCCTTCAGTAACTGAAGAACAAGTAACGGAAATTCTAAAAGAATCTACTCAACCGAAAAAGGGAAGAGGTCTCCAGAAGAAAGAAGTATATAAAGGCGAAGAATTTACATTTACCATGGCCGAATTTTTTGAAGAAGGATCTACTACACCGACGAATACATTCAACAAGTTGATAGAAGAAGGATATGTAAAAAAAATAGGGGATTATGTAAATATTGACGATGTATATAAAGTTATAGATTTAAACGGCGATGAACGATTAGAAACATTTGGTTTAACAGGATCAGCAAAAAAAGGAGATAAACTTCTATTACCTTTAAAAAATGATTTTAGATATAAAACACAAATAATATTACAAAGCGAAGAAATGTTTAAGAAGCATTATAAACCTGTTCCTTATATGCCCGAAGGTTGTGTGGCAAAAGTATTTTCCGATGGCAGAATTGAGACACCATTATATGAACTAACAGTACCTATGAAAATAGATGGGAAACTTTATTCCATATATCCTGTCATAGATGCTAGAAATCATAGTATTCATAAAGATAAATACGGCAAACTCCGGCCTGTACACAAAGGTAAAAGAAGAACTCGATACTTCCAAATAAAGGAAGGAATGGGGGCAGATATATTAAAAGAATACGAACTGCCTTCAGTAACTGAAGAACAAGTAACGGAAATTCTAAAACAACCTGCTCAACCGAAAGGGAATGGAGGCCTCCCGAAGAAAGAAGTATATAAAGCTGAAGAACTTAAATTTACCATGGACGAACTTTTTGAAGAAGGATCTACTACACCGACGAAGACATTCAACAAGTTAATAGAAGAAGGATATGTAAAAAAAATGGGGGATTATATAAACATCATCGATATATATAAAGTTATAGATTTAAACGGTGATGAACAATTAGAAACATTTGGTTTAACAGGATCAGCAAAAAAAGGAGATAAACTTCTCTTACCTTTCAAACATGATTTTAATCATAAAAAACCAATAATATTACGAAGCGAAGAAATGTTTGAGAAAAATTATAGGCCTATTCCTCATATGCCCGAAGGTTATGTGGCAAAAGTATTTTCCGATGGCAGAATTGAAAACCCATTATATGACCTAATGGTGCCTATGCAAATAAATGGGAAATTTTATCCCAAACATGCTGTCATAGATCCTAGAAGACATGGTACGAAAGATAAATACAACAAACTTCGGTGTGCTACAGACCAAGGTAAAAAGAGCACTAGATACTTCGAAATAAAGGAAGGAATGGAGGCAGATATATTAAAAGAATACAGACTGTTTCCAGTAACTGAAAATCAAGTAGCGGAACATATAAAAGAATCTAAAATTAATACTCAACCGAAAGGGAAACCAGGCCGCACAAATGAGCTTAAATTTACCATGGACGAACTTTTTGAAGAAGGATCTACTACACCGACGAAGACATTCAACAAGTTAATAGAAGAAGGATATGTAAAAAAAATGGGGGATTATGTACATATTAACGATATATATAAAGTTATAGATTTAAGCGACGATGAACGATTAGAAGCACTTGGCTTAACAGGAGCAGCAGAAAAAAAAGATAAACTTCTCTTACCTTACAAAAGTGATTTTCAATATACAAAACCAATAATATTACGAAGCGAAGAAATGCTGGAGAGGAATTATAAAGCTGTTCCTAATATGCCTGGTTGTGTTGCAAGAGTATTTTCCGATGGCGGAATTGAGACACCATTATATGAACTAATGGTGCCTATGCGAATAGATGGAAGATTTTATCTCCGAAATGCTGTCATAGATGCTAGAAATCATAGTATTGTTATAAATAAAACCGTTAAGCTTCAGCCTAGTACACTCCGCGGTATAAGGAGCACTAGATACTTCGAAATAAAGGAAGGAATGGAGGCAGATATATTAAAAGAATACAGGCTGCTTTCAGTAACTGACAATCAGGTAGTGGAACTTATAAAGAAATATGGAATTGAGACTCAACCGAAAAGGGGAAGAGACAGACCAAGGGAAAATCCAATTGTAGAATCTGGAACGAATACTCAACCGAAAAGGCCAGTAGATCGCCCGAAAAAAGAAGGTACAACACAATCTCCAGTACAAGAAAAAAAGGGAAGAGGGCGCCCGAGAAAAGAAGTTATAACACAGTCGCCAGTACAAGAGAAAAGAGGAAGAGGTCGCCCGAGAAAAGAAGTTATAACACAGTCGCCAGTACAAGAGAAAAGGCCAGTAGGTCGCCCATCAATACGTGGCTTAAAAGAAGGGTTACCAAGAGTTACCGCCCCTGAACTTTTTGGTGAAAAAGGGAATATCTCCCCTACTGAAACACTTAAAATGTTAGAGGAAAAAGGTTATATACAAAAAGAAGGAATCTTCGTGGATGCTAGGGACATATATAAAGTTATAGAGTTTGGCGGTGGCGAAGATTTAAGGAAATTTGGTCTCAAATCTGGATTAGCCCAGGAAGGAGATAAACTTTTATTATCTTTAACTGGAGAAAGGATGAGAGTAATTAGGAAGGAAGAAATAGGGAATAGATTTATCCAGGTACCTCATATGTCTGAAGGATATGTTATAGAAGTTAAACCGGATGGTAAATTCGAAAATCCATTATATAGAGTTATTTACGATATTGAGGTAGCAAAAGATGGTAAGACAATAAAATATACAAGAAATTCCGGAATAAATTATGGGACACATAGTGTTTCGAGTCTTTTTAACCAACTACGTGGAGGAAGGCAAGATAACCCTGTTTATTATTACGAAATTAAAGAATGGATGGGTGAAGAAATATTAAGAATATTTAAGACACCGGCTGCCTTAAATGAAAAACAATTAGCGGAACTTATAAAGTACGATGTAGATGGTAAATTGTTTAGTAGTTCCGGGCTCACATATACCGAAGAAACAGTACAAGCCGTAAGGGCAAAAGGTGGTGAAAAGCCAAATAAAATACTTCCTGATGGTAAATTAGGTCCGAGTGATGAAATTGCTAAAGCGGGTGACTGGATAATAACCTATTCTAATGGGAGCGAATCTATAGTCAATGATGCTACATTTGTCGATGAATATCAAAAACTTCCAGAATTAGGTGATAATTATTTTAAAGTAATGAAGAAGGTTCGTTTAGTAGCATTAAAACAACCGATGCGCGTAAAACTTGATGATGGCATAATACGGGAACTTAAACCTTGGGATGTACTTGAGATGACCCCTGAAAGAATAATAGTAAGTGATGTATCATTAAATTCCGGTGAACTGTTATTTAGGGAAGTATATAGAAAGACATTCCAAGATTTGAACAACTTTATGGAACACATATATAAAGCACTTGGCCCGGAAGAACAAAAATTATTTAAAACATTTGTTGAAAGAGAAGTAGAAACTACCAAAGGATTGATAAGGAAAGAGTTCGCAGAAATATTAGAGAAAGGCGCAGTAAGGAACATAGCCAAAGAAGCAGGTGAAGAAGTCGGAGAAGAAATAACCGAAAAAGCAGCAGTTAAAAGAGCAGCCGGAGCAGTCGGAAAATCAGTACCTGTTGTAGGTGTACTCCTATATTTTGCTTTCACAGCTATGAGTGCACCTAAAGCACAAGCTGCACAAAATAGTAATTATGTAACACGCGCCGAATTACTTGCTAAAGAGAAACAGGAAACAGCAGAAATATTGAGTAAAGCAGCATATTTTACTAATCCCGATTTAGAGGAAGAAATAATACAAAATGCAGTTGAAGGCGACGGAATCTTATTAGAAGAAATGGCTAAGGTAATGCCTGCTATAAGAGAAAAAGGAATAACGGAAGATAAAGCAGTACAAGTGTTAAAATCTTTCATAGCGCAAAGCAACAAAAAAGCTGCTGCAGAACATTTGGACGAAGTGATAATTAACGGTGTACAACATAAACCATACAGCGCGCCGTACATCCCGGATATATTACCGTAAGAAAGGATTGTCTAAAAACAATATAATTATTAACCCCCGTGTTAAGTTAAAGCACGGGGGTAAAATTTTTTTAAAATTTTTATTTAAGAATGTTTATAATATCTTCTTGAGTGTTTAAAGCAAGTAATTTAGCACGAAGTTCTGCGGCTTTTTTGCATTTTTTCAGAAGGAAAACGCAAAGCATTACACCGTTTGGTGTAAAAACATAAGGCAAACGTTTTGCATAGCGTAAACGTTCGGCATGTGTGATGCAATAATTTTTTACCAAATCTTGTTTTTCGTCTTCAGTTAATTGAAAATAAGTTTCCGTCGGAAAAACGGAAATATTCCTTTTAAAAAAAGAAATAAAACTTTTTGGCAGTAAATCTAAAGATATTGCCAAATCCGAATCTGTTATAACTTGTATATTTCTTATAATTCTAAAGTTCATTTTTATACTTTGGGAATAAATTTAAAAATTTCTTCTAGAGTTTGTTTTAAGTCATACGGTTTTGAAATAAAATGATCCGCGCCTGCATTTTGCGCCCGTTCTTTGTCTTCCTGTGAAGTTAAGGTGGACATTATTATTACAGGTGTTTTCATTAAAGCCATATCGCTTTTGACCGCTTGGCAAATTTCAAAACCGCTTACATGCGGCAGCATTAAATCAAGCAAAATAATATCCGGTTTAAATTTTTTTATTTCAATTAATGCACCGCGACCGTCATTAACCCATAAAACTGTATGCCCTTTAAGTTCAAGCGCCGGTTTAAGAGCTTGCGCTAAGGTCTTAGAATCTTCAATTAAAATTATTTTTGCCATTTATGCCGCCTTTTTAGTTTTCCTTTCAAGATATTCTTTCGCCCGGTTTTTACGCATTGGTTGCGGTTCTGAAAGTTTTAAGCCCCAATATACAAAAATGCTAACTATACCCGGGATAATATAATAAACAAAACGGTAAATTAAAGCTGCCATTAAAGCGGTATCCCAATCAATGCCTGCTTGGGAAAATACTGTTGCCATAGCAATCTCCATAGCACCTATACCACCCGGCAGAACAGGTATCAAAGTCGTTGCCATACCTACGGCAAAACCGGCAAGCAATATGCCTATACCTATTTTAACACCGACTGCCAAAAATGCAAGATATAAAATTAAGATAGTAAAAATCCAATCACCGCAAATATAAATTATTGTCGCCGTCATTTTGCTTTTATTTTTGTGTATTGTTTTTATTCCGTTATCAAGCTGCGTTGTAAAAGCGGAAAAATTATTTTTGGGTATCAAAGCACCGAAAAGTTTATAAATAATTTTATTCGTTACCATAAATGTTTTGCGCATCCATTTGTAACGGAATTCACTGTTAAAGAAAAATGCCGTAATTGCAGCACCTATTAAAGCAATGCCGATAACTGCGGCGAAGTTTTTTATGATTTGTTCGCGCGAAACACCGCTTGATAAAATTAAAAGCAAAGTGCCTTGTAAAATAATTGCAAATAAAACTACATATAAAAGAACGGTTATTACAATGCTTGCCATAACGCTGATACCAAGCGGAATTCCGCGTTTACCAAGCAAATGTGCTCGTAAAGCAAAACCGCTTACACCCATAGTTGAAATTAAATAATTTACCGTTGTGGAAACAAATGCTATGCTCATGCAAGCACCGACATTTATTTTTTTGCCAAGCAGTTTTAGTGTTTCCCATAAAGATAAACCCATAAAAACATAAATCACTGCCGAAGCAAGAAAGGATAAAATTAAATAACCTGTGTTAACTTCGCGCCATATTTTTAAAAAGTTGTCCTTTCCGTTATAAATAAACCAAATTAAAGCGGAGATAGAAATAACACAACTTAATATAACCCAAATATGTTTTTTTATAGCGTTCATAAAACTCCCCTTTATAAATTATATAATTTAATTAGGAGTTTGTTATGGATTATATTTTAATTTCAGGTGCAAGAACCAATAATTTAAAAAATGTTAATTTAAAATTACCGCGCGGTAAAATGGTGGTAATGACCGGATTGTCCGGTTCGGGTAAAAGCTCTTTGGCTTTTGATACTATTTACGCGGAAGGGCAAAGAAGATATGTTGAAAGTATGTCCGCTTATGCCCGGCAATTTTTGGACTTGATGCAAAAACCTGATGTTGATTTGATTGAGGGTTTATCACCTGCAATATCCATTGAACAACGAGCACCGGCGCGTAATCCGCGTTCCACGGTCGCAACGGTTACGGAAATTTATGATTATCTGCGTCTTTTATTTGCGCGTATCGGTAAACGTTATTGCCCTGAGTGCGGCAGGCCTGTTGAGCAATATTCCTTGCAAGCAATATGCGAAGATATTTTAAAAAAATATGATGGCAAAACAGTTACTGTTTTAGCACCTTTGGTACAAGGTAAAAAAGGCACTTACGAGGAACTGTTTGCACGCCTTAAAAAAGAAGGTTTTGTAAAAATTTTAGCAAACGGGGAGGAATATGATTTATCAAATCCACCTGTTTTAGCGCGTTATAAAAAACATAATCTTGATTTAATTGTTGACGAAATTTTAATTTCAGTTGAGGAAAAAGAGCGTTTAACCGAAGCATTAGAACTTGCCACAAAATATTCAAAAGGTTTGGTGCGTGTTTTGGAAAACGGTAAAACTTTTACTTATAGTGAAAATAATGCCTGCGCACATTGCGGTATCGGTTTTACCGACTTGGAACCGCGTTTGTTTTCTTTTAATGCACCGCAAGGTGCTTGCCCGGAGTGTAACGGGCTCGGTCTTAAAATTGAAATTGATGAGGATTTGGTTGTGCCGGATAAAACATTATCAATTTCCGAAGGTGCAATTTATGCGTGGAGTTCACCCGTAACAAATAAAACAAACCGCTGGAAAAATTCTTGGGCAGGTTATTATTATGAAATTTTATCATCGGTTTGCCGCCGCCAGCATATTTCAATGACTACACCCTGGAAAGATTTATCCCGTAAAGAACAGGAAATAATTTTATTTGGCGGAGAAGGTGTTGATTATAAGGTTTCTTGGACAGGTAATGATGCACCTTTTGAGGGTGTAATAAACAATTTAAAACGCCGCAACAGCGATAGTGAAAGCGAGTTTGTACGCGAAGCTGTTTATGAAAGATTTATGCGCGAAATCGAATGCCCTGTTTGCCACGGTGCGCGTTTAAATAAAGAAGCACTTGCAGTTAAAATTAACGGTAAGAATATTGCCGAAATTTCACAAATGCAAGTCGGTCAAGCACTTGATTTTATCAATAATTTAAAATTAACCGAGCGTGAGGAACTTATTGCAAAACAAGTTTTAAAAGAGATTCGCGCACGCCTTGGTTTTTTAAATAGTGTAGGTCTTTCTTATTTAACTTTAAACAGGAAATCGCAAACACTTTCCGGAGGTGAGGCACAGCGCATACACCTTGCAACGCAAATCGGCAGCGGTTTAACAGGTGTTTTATATGTTCTTGATGAGCCGACAATCGGCTTACATTCCCGCGATAATGACCGCCTTATTGAAACACTCAAAAAATTGCGTGACCTCGGTAATACCTTAATTATTGTGGAACACGATAAAGATACAATGCTTGCCGCAGACCATCTTGTTGAACTTGGTCCGGCTGCCGGCTTAAACGGCGGTCAAATTGTTGCAGAGGGCAGTTTCAAGGAATTTATTAAAAATAAAAATTCAATAACCGCAGCTTATTTAAACGGTACAAAACAAATTTTACCGAATTTAAACCCCAAAAAACCGTCTAAAAAATGGCTTGAAATACTAGGTGCAAAACAATTTAATTTGAAAAATATTGATGTCAAAATTCCGCTTGGTTTATTCGTTTGCGTTACCGGTGTTTCAGGTTCGGGTAAGTCAACCTTAGTACACAATGTCCTATATAATGCGCTTGCCAAAAAGTTTTACGGCTCAAAAGAACAACCAGGCGCACATAAAAATATTAAAGGGCTTGAACATATAAATAAAGTGATTATTGTGGACCAAACCCCGATTGGCAAAACGCCGCGCTCAAACCCTGCCACTTATACAGGTGTTTTTACAGCAATACGCGAACTCTTTGCACAAATGCCGGAGGCGAAACGCCGAGGTTATAAAGCAGGTCGCTTTAGTTTTAATATCAAAGGCGGTCGCTGTGAAAAGTGTGAAGGCGACGGTATTATAAAAATTCAAATGCAATTTTTACCGGATATTTATGTTAAGTGCGAAGAATGCGACGGGAAAAGATTTAATGAAGATACACTTACAGTTAAATTTAAGGGCAAAAATATTTCCGATGTTTTGGAAATGACCGTTGACCAAGCAGTAGATTTTTTTGCCGATATTCCTAAAATCAAAAAAACTTTAAAAACTTTGCAAGATGTAGGTCTTGGTTATATTAAACTAGGTCAAAGTGCTACAACCTTATCAGGAGGCGAGGCGCAAAGAGTTAAACTTGCAGATGAACTTTCCCGCCGAGCAACCGGGGATACACTTTATATTTTGGATGAACCCACAACCGGTTTACATTTTGCCGATATTGATAAATTGCTTAAAGTTTTGCACCGCTTGAGTGATCAAGGTAATACTGTTTTGGTAATTGAACATAACCTTGATATTATTAAGACAGCTGATTGGATAATTGACCTCGGTCCCGAAGGGGGGGACAAGGGCGGTTATATCGTGGCGGAAGGATCTGTCAGTAAAGTGGCAGAAAGCCCGAGTTATACAGGTAAATATCTTAAAGCAGAATTAGAAAGTTGTAAAAAATAAAATTCAGATAATAGGTCTTTTTAAAGTTTTTATTTATCTCTAAATACGTTTATAAAAAAGGTTTAAAGGATCTTTTATAAAGCATCGCTTTTTACTGCTATCTTATCAATATATAAATTAAACACATTGTCTTATTAGTTTGGTATAATATAGTATGAAGAAATTTTGCCACTACCTTGAGTATTTGGGGCTCAGGTTTTTGATTTTTATTTTGGGATTAATGCCTGAAAAACTCCTGCTAAAATTTGGAGAGTTTATGGGGCTTGCTCTTACTAAAGTTATGCCGAACAGATACAAAAGGAGTATAGCAGATATTCATAAATCCTTCCCAAATAAAACCGAAAAAGAGTGCAGAGAAATTGCCAAAAAATCCTGGATAAATTTAGGGCGCATAGTCGCTGAATTTGCTAAAGCAATTAATGCAAGCAAGGAAGAAATATTATCCAAATTCCGTTTTGAAAATTGTGACAATCTATTTAAAGATAACCGGGAAGGCAAGGCAGGTATTTTGCTTTTGGGGCATTTTGCCAATTGGGAAACACTCGGTCTTGCCGCTGCAATAAAAGCAAAAAAAATGGCTTTTGTTGCTTACCCACAAAGAAATAATTATGTCAATGAATATATCAGTAAATTGCGTAAGCGTTTCGGCAGCACTTTAATAAGTTCCCACAGCCCTTTTTTTGCGTCGTTTAGAGCTTTAAAAAAAGGTGCTTTGCTTGCAATTTTGGCAGATCAAAGCGTAATATCTTCAAAATTTTATATGAATTTTTTAAATAGACCGGCGGAGGTTTCCCCAATGCCGGCTGTTCTTTCTTTAAAAACGGGCGTTCCAGTATATTGTTTGGAATTTTACCGCGATGGTGATCAGTTAGTTGCACATTGTACTGAAACAATTTATCCGCCTAAAGTAGAATATTCCACACAGGCCGTAGCCGATTTTACAAAAGTTTTGCAAAGTAAGCTGGAACAAAATGTTCTCAATCATCCTGAAGATTGGCTTTGGGCGCATAATAGGTGGAAACGCGAGGATGAGGCCCGTAAAGCGCTTGAGGAGGGCAAAGTCCGTGAAGATTAAAAACTCCTCAAATAAGGCAGTTTTCTTAGATAGGGACGGCACAATCATTTTTGAAAAGCCCGGCGTTTATTTAGCGGACCCTAAAAAAGTTGTCCTTTATAAAAATACTTTAGCAGGACTTAAAAAACTTTATAAAGCAGGGTATAAATTGTTTATAGTTTCAAATCAGTCCGGTATAGGTCGCGGTTATTTTGATGAAGAGACGATGCTATCAGTAATGGCGTCAATGCTTAAGAAATTAAAGGGTGTGCAAATTGAAGGTATTGCTTATTGCCCGCATGCGCCCAATGAAAATTGTAAATGCAGAAAACCATTTCCGAAAATGGGTATTGAAATTATTAAAGGTTATAAACTTGACCCTAAAAAGTGTTTTATGATAGGCGATAAAAAAAGTGATATGGAGTTTGCAAAAAATATCGGCACAGAAGGTATTTTAGTTCTAACCGGTAACGGTAGAAAGCAAGCACAAAAATATAAAAATGAACTTAAAAATTTTAAACATTGTGCTGATTTAAAAGGCGCGGCAAATTATATTTTAAGCAAAGGTATTTTATGAGGAAATTTTTGTTTTTGATTTTCTGTTTTATTTTTGTTTGTGCCTGTAAAACCGCGCAAAAAGGAATGCCGCCGCAAGACGCGCAAATACCGGAACAACAAATTGCAGCACAAGAATTTGTAAAACAAGAAAGTGTAGCCGAAGTTCCAGAGATAAAAACCGAAATTAAAGAAGAAAAACAAGAAACAAAAATAATTGCCAAAATCGCTGAAAAAACAGAAAAGAAGCAAGAAACAGTTAAACAAGAAATAAAGCGAGAAACCGTTCCGGAAAAACAACCGAAAGAAACAGAAACAAAACAAGAAAAACTTGACCCTCTAAACCCACCAAAAGAAATTATGAAAACGGATGACGGTCGTTTAACCCACCCTTGGTATTTTATGCAGGTCTCCACTTTTACTCCGGAAGGCACAAAGCCGCTTTGGTTCGGGGAAGAATTAAATTATAAAATTTCTTGGGCTTTTATCACCGCAGGTGAAGCAACGATAAAAGCCGATAAAATTTTGTATAACGGTAAAGAGTATTCTTATCAAATTGAAACACTTGCTAAATCTTACCCTGTAATAGACAAAATGTTTAAAGTGCGTGATATAAATATGTCCTGGATAAAATCGGACTTATCTAAATCTTTAGGTTATTGGCAAAGTGTACGCGAAGGTTCTTATAAACGTGATGAGTGGCTAAACTTTGATTATCAAAATAACACTTACGATATGTATAAGCAAAACAAGAAAGGCAATCTTTATAAATTTACTACACCTTTTACCGGTACAGAAGTTTTTGATGTTTTAAGTGCTTTGTATTACGTTAGAAATCCAAAAATTGCATTGAAAGATACAATTTATTTTGATATAGTTAATGTAAATAAGCAATATCCGCTCAAAGTAGTTGTTCACGGTAAAGAAAAAATCAAAACAAAAGCAGGTACATTTAACTGTATAGTGGTAGAACCTATGATAAGCGGGGAGAGTATTTTTGTTGTTAAAGGGAAAAGTTTAAAGGTCTGGCTTACGGATGATGAATACCGCTTGCCTGTAAAAATGGCGGTAGAAGTATTTATAGGTTCTGTAAAAGCTGAATTATATTCTTATAAAAAAGGTGGAAATTTATGAAAGCAGCAGAAATAAAAAAATATAATGCCTTAATTGATAAATTTAAAGATAAAGAAATTATAGTTATCGGGGATGTAATGCTTGATCATTTTGTGAAAGGGAGTGTTAGCCGTATTTCACCTGAAGCACCTGTGCCGGTAGTAAATGTCGAACAGGAAGATTTCGTTGCCGGAGGTGCGGGAAATGTCGCAGTAAATTTGGCAGTTTTAGGGGCGAAACCAAAGGTAATCTCGGTCGTGGGGGATGATGCAAACGGTATAATTTTAAAACAATTTTTGGAAAATAAAGGTGCAGATGTCAGCAAAATAGCCGTTGATAAAACACGCCCCACAACGCAAAAGGTGCGCGTTATTGCTGAGCGCCAACAAGTTGTTAGGGTAGATAGGGAATCAAAAACGTGCGTAAATAAAGAAGTAGCAGCAGAATGTTTTGCTAATTTTAAAGAGGCATTAAAAACGGCAAAGGGTGTAATAATGTCCGATTACGGCAAAGGTATGTTATCAGATCATAATATCCAAGATATTATCAAGGCGTGCCGTGCGAAAAATATTCCGGTTTGCGTGGACCCGAAAATTGATAATTTCCTAAAATACAAAAATATTACTTGTATGACGCCTAATACCAAAGAGGCATGGGAAGGTATGGGCCTGCCTCCTAAAAAGGATGAAAAATCAATTTTGGACTTAGGTAAAAAAATCTTAAAGACATTAAAAGCGGACTCAATTTTAATTACACGCAGTGCACAAGGTATGAGTTTATTTGAAAAAGGAAAAACCCCAAAAATTACCACCATTAAAGCGACGGCAAAAGAGGTCTTTGATGTTACAGGCGCCGGGGACACTGTTATATCAGTTTTAACTCTTGCTTTAGCTTGTAAAGCAAGTTTGAAAGATGCGGCTTATATAGCCAATGAAGCGGCCGGGTTAGTAGTAGCAAAACTTGGTACCGCAACAGTTACAACAGATGAAATAAAAGGAGTTTTAAATAAATGAAAGATACTTTAATTGTTATTCCTGCCCGTTACAGTTCAACGCGTTTACCCGCTAAAGTTTTGGCGGAAATTGACGGTAAACCAATTATTGAGTGGGTTTATACCGCCTGCAAAAATGCAAAAGTGGGTGATGTAATAATTGCCACAGAAAATGAAAAAATAGTTGAAGCAGCCAAGAAATTTAATGCTACTGCCGTCTTAACAAGTTCTAAATGCCAAAGCGGAACAGACAGAGTTTTTGAGGCATACAAAAAAACAAAACACAATTATAAATATATCGTAAATGTTCAAGGTGATGAACCCTTTGTACAGGCATCTACAATTAAAAATGTTGTAAACCTTTTAAAGAAAGATAAACAAGCCGACATTTCAACAGCTTGTTACCCGACATTAGATGAAAAAACTGTACTTGAACCAAGCCATGTAAAAGCAGTTTTAACAGGCAAAAAACAAGCGCTTTATTTCTCCCGTTCGGTTATTCCATTTAAGAGGGAAATAACAAAAGAGACCGCTAAAGTTCCTTTTTATATCCATTGCGGTATTTATGGTTATAAAGATGCTGCTTTAAAGAAATTTGTTAAACTTCCCAAAAGCACTTTAGAAAATCTAGAAAAATTAGAACAACTAAGGGCTTTGGAAAACGGTTTAATAATTAAATCAATTTTAATTGAAAAGGCAGGCCCTGCCATTGATACCCCGGCTGACTTAATAAAAGCCAGGGCTTATGCCAAAAAAATTACAAGGAAATAAGGTAGGAGAGTATGTCAAAATTTATTTTTATTACAGGCGGTGTGGTTAGTTCACTCGGGAAAGGTATTTCCGGCTCAAGTATTGCAAAACTTTTGCAACTTCGCGGTTTAAAAGTTAATATGGTTAAATGCGACCCTTATATTAATGTTGACCCCGGCACTTTAAGCCCTTACCAGCACGGCGAAGTTTATGTTACTAAAGACGGCGCAGAAGCAGATTTGGACCTCGGTACTTATGAACGTTTTTTAGGTGTTGAGATGACACGCCATAATACAAATACCGCCGGATCAATCTATCAAACGGTAATTAACAGGGAAAGGCGCGGGGATTATAACGGCACAACAGTACAGGTTATTCCGCATATTACAAATGAAATAAAATCACGCTTTATTCCTTTTGAAAAGGACTTTGATGTAACTTTAATAGAAATCGGTGGTACCGTCGGTGATATGGAAAGTTTGCCTTTTATTGAAGCGGCGCGTCAATTTAAACTTGAACGCGGTTGGAATAATGTAATGTGTGTGCATGCAACTTTGATACCTTATATTGCAAGTGCCGGTGAACTTAAAACGAAACCGACGCAACATTCCGTCACAAAACTGCGCGAAATCGGGCTTGAGCCGGATGTTTTAATTTGCCGCTCTGAACATTCGCTGCCGCAAAATATGAAAAAGAAAATTTCACTTTTTTGCAGCGTTCCCGAAGAAGCTGTAATTGAAGCAAAAGATGTCCCTTCAATTTATTTGTTACCCGAGAATTTTGAACAACAACATTTAACTGACCTTATAATTAAGCGTTTGGGCTTAAAACCTAAAAAGAAAAATGACGGTAAATGGTTTAATTTCGTAAAAAAAGCAGCAAAGCAAAGTAAAGAAATAACTATTGCTATTGCCGGTAAATATGCGGAGTTACACGATGCATATAAATCAGTAGCCGAATCGTTAAATTTAGCCGGTATGTCTAACGGTGTAAAAGTAAAAATTAAATATGTAAATACTCAAACGGATAAAATACCTGCAGCTTTAAAAGGTGTGCAAGGTATAATTGTTCCCGGCGGTTTCGGTAAACGCGGAGTTGACGGAAAAATTAAAACCATAAAATATGCGCGTGAAAATAAAATTCCGTTTTTGGGTATTTGTCTTGGTATGCAATGTACGGTTATTGAGGCAGCGCGTAATTTGGCAGGTCTTAAAGATGCCGATTCCACCGAACTTAACCCTAAAACAAAATATCCTGTTATTGCAATGATGGAAGAACAAAAAAAGATCAAAATGCTTGGCGGAACTATGCGTCTTGGCAATTATCCATGTGCTTTGGAAAAAGGTTCTTTAGCACACAAGTTATATAAGAAAAATAATATTGAAGAGCGCCACCGTCACCGTTATGAATATAATACAGATTTCGTTGATAAATTAGAGGCAGTAGGTTTACACATTACGGGTTGGCATAAAAATACTTTGCCGGAAATTGTGGAATATAAAAACCATCCGTTTTTTATTGCGGTGCAATTTCACCCGGAATTTAAGAGCAGCCCGATGAATCCACACCCTTTATTTGACGGGTTAGTCAAAGCGGCTTTAAAAGCAAAAAAATAAAACTTTTGCTATAATATTTGTAGTTAGGAGAGTTTATGAAAAAGTTAATTTTCCCGTTAATAGTTGTCTTGTTTGCCTGTGCATGTGCAGGTGATGAGGTACGCTATTACGAGGATCAGGAAGAAAAACTTACTAACAGCGCCATTTGTCCTTCAAGAAGAAATGAACATAAAAGGGCAAGAAAATGGCTTAAAAAAACACCCAGAGCTATTTTGGAAGAAAATAAAATTCCGTATATCAACTTTGAATTTGACAGCACGATTATCAAACACAGTTCCTATGATGTCTTGGATAAAGTAGCTGAAGTTATGAACGCAGATCAAAGAATTAAACTTGTTATAGAGGGGCATAGCGATCCCGTAGGTTCTGATGAATATAATGATTGGCTTTCCGGTGCAAGAACTTCTGCGGTAAAAGATTATTTGGTTTCAAGGGGTGTAGCATCTGAATCGATTAAAACTTTCGGGCATGGTAGCAGAAAACCGGTAACCGCTGTTGATACGCCAATAGGCCGTGCCTGTAACAGAAGGGTAATTTTAAGATTTACAACACGCAGTTGGAATGCAGTTTTTTAGGAGAGTTTATGATACCTACAATAGTAGAAAAAAATAATATTTACGATATATATTCCCGCTTGCTTAAAGACAGAATTATATTTGTCGGCGGTCCGCAAGGGGAGATAGGGACAGAAATTGCCAATATAATTATTGCGCAACTTTTATATTTGGATGCGGAGGACTCTTCCCGTTCCATTAATTTATATATTAATTCTCCGGGCGGTGTGGTAACTGCCGGTCTTGCAATTTACGACACTATGCAATATATTAAAGCCCCTATTACCACAATTTGTATGGGGCAGGCAATGAGCTTCGGTGCGGTTCTTCTTGCTGCCGGCTCTAAAGGCAAACGCTATGCTCTTCCGCATGCTAGAATTATGATACACCAACCGTTGATTTGGGGAGGTTTATCAGGGCAAGTTACCGATATTGAAATTGAAGCAAAAGAACTTCGCGAAAATAAAGAGCATTTGCTTGATATTTTAGCGCATCATACAGGTCAATCCAAAGAAAAAATTAGGCAAGACAGTGAACGTAATTATTATATGTCTGCCGAAGAAGCTAAGGCATACGGCATAATTGATGAAATTTTGCCGCTTAAAAAATAAAATGCGACGCTTAATTTTAACCCTGCTTTTTTGTTGTTTATACGCTCTTGCGTTTTGTGAAAAAATAAGCGGGGTTAATTTTTTGCGTGATTTAAATTCCTCTGCCCTAAATAATGCTGTATACAGCGTATATGCAAAATATGTGGGGGGAAAAGACATTATTAAAAAGAATGTAAACCTGCTGCTTGTCCCGGCAAGTGTTTTGAAACTTTTTACAACTGCTTCCGCATTGGAAATTTTAGGTCCAAATAAAACTTTTGAAACAAAACTTTATTTTGACGGTGTGCAAAAAGGTAAAATATTGGAAGGTGATATTTATTTGGTTGGTGCCGGTGACCCATCTTTCGGCAGTAAAGATTTCAGTGAAAAATTTTATTATACCGAAGTTTTTTCTTCTTGGGCGGCTGCTTTGAAAGCAAAAGGTATCACAAAAATCAAAGGCAATATTTATGCCGATAACAGTTTATTCAGCGGTATGCTTTTGCCTTGGCGCACAAGTTTTAAAAATATCGGTAATTATTTTGCTCCCAAAGCTGATGCTTTAAGTATTGCAAATAACAAATATACAATTGTTTTCCCGCCTGTAAAAGTGGGGGATAAAGATATACACCCCATTTCAACGATACCGGCTATGAAAGAGATTACTTTTAATAGTTTTGCTTATGCTTCCCCGAAAATTAATAGTGAGGATGTTTATGCAACTTTTGAACCGACAAGTAATATAGTAAATTTAAACGGTGTTTTGCCTATTACTGAAAAGCAAACAAAAATTTATGCTTCTTTACCGAACCCTGCAAAATTTGCCGCAGAAAGTTTCCTTGAAATTTTTGAAAATGCAGGTATAAAAATTACAGGTAAAGCACAGGTAAAGAAGGGGGAAAATTATTCCGGCAAAGTTTTGCTTTTTACACATATTTCCCCGAAGGTTAAAGAACTTGTAAAGCATACAAATAAAAAAAGTGATAATTTATATGCCGAAGTTCTGCTTAGAGATATTAGCGCTTATACAAACGGTGAGGGCAGTGCAAAAGACGGACTTAAAAAAATGAAAGACGCTTTAATAAATTTCGGTATTTCAGAAAATGATTTTGATATTTATGACGGTAGCGGTTTATCTTATTCAAGTAATATATCTTGCCAAGCAACAGTAACTTTACTTGAAAATATTTTGAAAAAGCCCTATGCAAAAGATTTTAAAGACAGTTTAGTTATAGCAGGGAATACGGATGAAAAAGGTTTCTTTGGCGGTCGGGTTACCAATAAATCATTTGCCGGAAAAACACTTCTGAAAACAGGGTTATTAGATAAATCGCGCACTATTGCCGGATATACTAAAGACAAAAACGGAAAAGATATAGTTTTTTGTTTCTTTATAAATAATTTTAAAGCCAAAGGACGGGAAATATCTGCCCTGCAAGATAAATTTTTAACTTATTTGGCAGATAATTGATGTGCGAGGAATAATATAAAGTAGTATCTTGTAGTAAAATTTACTAAAATTTTTTGTTACAATTTTACATAGATTATATTTTTTGACCAATTTGACAAACAAATATATATCATTATATAATTATATATATGAGAAATGAAAGGGATAATAAACAAAAATTTACCGTTAATCCGCTTAAATTATGGCGTGATTTGAAAGATACCGCATTAATGTTCTTTAACGTTTGTTGCGGTAAATATCCTTTACCTAAAAGAAGTTTAGTGTGGATTTTTATATTTTTGCTTTACGCTTTTATACCTTTTGATTTAATACCAGATCCCTTAATTGCTATGTTAGGTTTAGGGGCTGCAGATGATTTGCTCGTTTTAGTTTATGTATTAAATAAAATGTCACCCGATTTGGAAAAATTCAGATACTTTAAAAATACAAAACACAATAAGAAAAATTCTATTGATGCGGAAGTTATAAAGTAATGAAAAAGTTAGTTAAATTTTTTAAAATAACACTTATTATATTTTTAATTTTTACAGTGCTAGCTGCAGGGGCTTTGTATTTAATTTTCCCTCCTAAAAAAATAAAAGCAATGGCACAAGATTATATAAGAAACAATTATTCCAGAGAAATTGAATTTGATAATATTTCTTTTACATTAATCGGTGTTAAATTGCATAATTTTAAAATTTCTGAATTCGGTACTTTTGATGACGGTACTTTCACCGAAGCCAAAAGTGCTGTTCTTAAACTAAATTTATTCTCTTTATTCAATAAAGAGATTAATGTAAGTCATTTAATTTTAAACGGAGTAAAAATAAATATTATCAAGGAAGAAGACGGCACATTCAATTTTGATAGTTTTATAAAAGGTGAAGCAGAAACACAACCGCAAGCTCAAACAAACACAGAAACTTCTTCAAACTTTAAATTTAAAGCAGAAGATATAAGTTTACAAGATTCTTCTTTACATTACTTGGATAAACAATCAAAAATAGATTTTGCTGTTGATAAACTGAATATATTTATTGATAATTTTTCTTTAACAGATTTTTTTAATTTTGCCGTAAATTTTGATACTTCTTTTAATATGGCAGATATTTCGGTTACACCGATAATTATAAATTTGCACGGTAAGGCAACTTTGGAAAATCTTGATTTACAAAAAGCATATATTGATATTTCACCTTTTGTCATATCCTATAAAACTGCAAAAACAATATTTACGGGTAAAATGCAAGATTTTACGAATCCGGTTGTAAATTTAGACGGTAAAATAGAAGGAATAGATAATAAAGTTATTACTTCAATTACCCCTATGGATTTGCCTGCTTTTTCTTTAGCACCGCTTAATGTTTCCTTAAAAGCAAATATTGATTTAGACAATAGTAAAGCAAAGGTAACAAAAGCAGATTTGGAACTTGGTAAATCTTATATAAAAAATGAAGCCGATGTAGATTTTTCTTCTGAAAATCTAATTTACAAAGTTAATACAAACCTTAATATATCCTTAAACGATATTTATGAATCTATAAAAGAATTGCTTAAAGATATAAAACCATACGGTAATATCATTGGAACTATCAATACTGTTTCTGCAAATCCTTCACCTAAAGTAAAAGGTAAGATTTCCTTAAAAAATATTGCTGCTTCAATAATGAATAATGAACTTAAAAATTTTAATGGGGATATAAATATTTCCTCAATTAGCGATATAAGTACTAATGTTATGGGAGGGACTTTTAATAATTCTAAATTTATGACTTCATTGGCTTATGTTCAACCTCAAAATGCAAAGGCAACTAATTTAGAATTTATGCTTGATTTGGATAAATTTACATTAGACGATATTAATTTTGATGAATTACTTGCACCTAAAACTATTGACAAGAATAAAAATGAACCTGCTAAAACAGAAAAATCAAAACAAAATAATTATGATTTCGGAATGTATAATATTAAGACAGATGTTAGAATTAAAGAGGTTTCCAATAATGTGTTAACTGCTAATAATCTCGTTTTAAAAGCTGATCTTAAAAATTTTGCAAATGATTTAAGTAATTTGCAAGGTACTTTGAATTTCTCGTCAAGTAACGGGGAAATAAGAGATATAAATAAACTTATGAGCTCTTCTAAGATTATCAGGGCTGCTTTTTCAGTAGTGCAAGTAATACAAAAAGTATTTTCCGTAGCTCAACTGCAAGGTCTTAGTTTGGGTAATAATAATGTCATAAAATATACTCAAATAGAAGGGGCTTATACAATTAAAGACGGTGTAGCAAATTTGGATAAATCAATTATAGTTAGTAATTTACTTACAGTTAAGGCAAGTGGTACAGTGGACCTGGTGTTGGAGAAATTGAATATGAAAGTTGATACTCATTTCGGTAAAGTTACCGGTTCCGGGTTTAAACCTGTGGTGCTAAAGATAAAAGGCACTATGAACGACCCTAAATATTCCGTTGATGTCTTATCAACAGTAACATCTTTAGTGAATATCCCGTCGGGGATAATAAAGGGCGGGGTTAAAATGTCCACAAATACGGCTTCCGGTGTCGCAAGCGGTTTGAAAGGTGTAGCATCTACTATAGGAAAATTATTTTAAGGAGAATATTATATGCCAAATACAACATTTGAAATTTTACAGGTTATCGGTGTTTTACCGATTGATGAAGGATCGGAAATCAAAATTTCGGTAGATTCTTTTAAAGGACACAAATATATTTCAGTCAGAAAATATTTAAAATCAGAAACTTATACGGGCCCTACCAAAGCAGGTATTACTCTTTCTCCTGAAATGATAGATAAAGTTTCCCAAACTATTAATGCTTTACCGGATAATATTACTGAAATTGAAGATAAAGAACTTGGACGTTTTGCTAAAAGGAAAGGTTTGAATATAGTTTTAAGGATTAGTTCTTATATGGATTCAAAAGGTCTTGATTTAAGACAATATCAAGAAGATAGTGCTTATACCGGTTGGACAAAAAAAGGTATACGTTTACCTTTAGAAAAATTAAAAGAGATTAAAGAACTGTTTGCAAAAACAGCAGCATATTTTGCTGAAAATAAATAGTTTATACATTTTACGGGGTTTATAATATGGAAAATAATCAGGGGACAAATACCCCTGCTAAACTGAAGCAGGAAGCAAAACCGGAATTAGATTTAATCGGAAAAGAAATTTCCGGTTGTGTTATTTTAGAAAAAATCAGCCAAGGCGGTATGGGAACTGTATTTAAAGCAAAACATAAAGCTTTAGATCGTATAGTTTGTGTAAAAATTTTAAGCCCTGTTTTAGCTAAGGATAAAAAAGCTGTCGGTTTATTTTTAACAGAAGCCAGGGCTGTTGCCGAATTGGACCACCAAAATATAGTTCAAGTTTATAATGTCGGTAAAGAAAACGGTGTGTACTTCATAGTGATGTCCTTTATTGAGGGGGAACCTTTATCACACATAGTTAGGAAGCGTCCTAATCTGCCTATGGCATTTATTGTTGATACTTTTATGGGTGTTTTAAAAGGTTTACAGGCAGCTCATCAAAAAGGTATTATACACCGCGATATTAAACCTTCAAATATTTTAATCACTAAAAATTTGCAACCTAAAATCGTAGATTTCGGTATAGCAAAAAAAGTTGATCAGGAAAAGGGTTTTACTAAAACTACTGAACTTGCCGGAACTGCTTATTTCCTTTCGCCGGAACAAGCGTCAGGTAAAGCTATTGATATAAGAGCTGATTTATATTCAGTAGGTGCGAGTATGTTTTATGTGTTGACCGGGAAATATCCTTTTACCGGCAAAAATTCAATGGAAATTATACAAAAACATATTAATAGCCCTGTGCCAGATATGAACCAGTATAGAAAAGGTATCCCCGGTTGGATAGTTCAAGCTATACAAAAATTAATGGCTAAAAATCCTGATGACCGCTTTCAAAGTGCTGCTGATGCTTTGGCATTCTTTCAAAAAGGACAAGCCGACGAGCAAATGAATTCCGCTAAAAATATCAATATTGATGATGAAATCGGTTTTACTATACGTGATAATGACATTCGTGAATCCCCAAGAAAAAATGCAGAAATTGTGCAAAGTATGAGAGATGCACTACCTTCATTGAATAATGCCAAAGGGGATGTTTCTGTAAAATCTGATACACCACAAAAAGAAAATATCAAGATGATGTCATTGGACTCAGCGATGAAAGGTACTAAGACGGAAGAATATATAGAAGGAAGGAAACGTGAACTTAAAAAGATGTCTTCTATCACAAATAATTTTATAGATCCGTCAGGGGCTTTTTCATTAAAGAAAAATAGCTTTTTATTGCGTGCTTTTTTAAATACAATTTTTGCAACTATACTCTTAATAGGCGGAGTTTCGTGTTTCCTTAAACTTGGTACTATTTGTTATCCTTCACTTGAAGGTAGTTCCGGTTTTTTGAATTACTTTATTAAACCATGGCAAGTCAGCCCTATACCACCAGGGCAAATCTTTTGGACTATAGTTTGTGTATGTTTTTTATTGGTTATATTGTTCATTAGTACTACTGAGTTGTTAAAAAAGATTTCTATTTATGCATTCTTATTATCTTTGGGTGCTTATTTATTTGGGGTTTCCGGTTTAGCTTCTTTTGGAACTTCAGTTCAGGGATTGATAGCTTATTCTTATCTTCCCGTATATGCTTTCCTATTTGTATTTATGGCAATATTTATTGATGATTATGATGTCTTGCCCTTATATTATCGTTTATTGACTGTGTTTTTATTTATGTGTTCATTGTGGGCTTTATATGAATTCTTTATGCCTGCGGAATTTGCATCAGGTGAAATGATTACTACTTTATTATATTCCATCGTTTTTACAATTATTACACTTGTAGTTATGCCTTTTATGCGTGATAGCTTTTTAATTAGAATGGCAACTATGGTAATATTTGTTTTTGCAGTAATTTCAATATGGCTTTATCAAGGGGCAGGTAATGCTTATGCTATCTTAAATAAAATGCCTACCCAATCTATTGAATATGAGGTAAATACTTTAGGGCTATCTGATGAAGCAACCCGATTGTTAGAAGAAAAACCTATACTAAGTTGGCAAGCTATGCGTTCTTATAGAGATATAAATAATTTAAACCCTGATGAGAGAAGACATGTATTTATAGAAAGGTTGAAAAAGAATTATAACCAAGAAGATAAAGAAAAATTTGATTCTATAATATGGAATTTTGCTTTGACAGAACCGATATCAAAATTTAGTTATTATTATAAAAGTCAAAATATGTTTTTCTTTATTTTAATAATGGGTGTAATGTATGGGCTGTTTATGTTTATAATAAGAATGCTTGTGCATAGAGAGGAAAAATGGAATTTGATATAGAATTTGCATCATATACCGATATAGGTAAAATAAGGGAGAAAAATGAGGATTCTATCTTAATTTCTCCTGATTTATGTTTAGGAGCCGTTGCAGACGGCATGGGTGGGCATAATGCCGGGGAAATCGCAAGTAATTTAGCAGTTAGTATTTTAGAACAAACTTTGACGGATTTAAGAGAAAAGAAAATTGTTTTACCTAAAGATTATGAAACTTCTTATTCACCTGTCGGACGTAAACTGCTTTATGCATCTTCTTTAGCTAATTTCAGGGTATATTCTTTAGCTACTGAAAATATTAAAAGAAACGGTATGGGAACGACTTTAAGTGCTATATATATAGAAGATGAGGATAATTCCGCCATTGTTCATATAGGTGACAGCAGAGTATATTTATATCGTGAGGGGAATTTCTCCCAAATAACTACGGACCATTCTTATGTGCAGCAACAAGTAGCTTTGGGAAATATGACAAAAAGAGAGGCAGAAAAATCCCGTATACAAAATATTTTAATAAAAGCTCTTGGCTTAAAACGCGAAATGAAATGTGATATTATAGATATTAAACCTAAAATAGGGGATATCTATATTTTGTGTTCAGACGGCGTAAATAAAGGAATTAGTGACGAAGAAATTTTAAAACTCTTAAAAAATAATTTAAAACCTTCTGAATTGTGTAAAAAAATAGTTCAAATTTCTGCTACAAATGACGGTAAAGATAATACTTCTTGTGTTGTTTTGGAACTTTGCCCAAAACAGGAAAAAACTTTGTTTGGCAGCATAAAAAATATTTTCAAATAATTTTAAAAAACAATATTAATTCCTTAGTTTTAGACGTAAAAATAATTAGCACTCAAACAAGGGGATTGACAATTATCAAAAATAATGCTTTAATTAGCAGTGTAAGGTTTTGGCTGCCAAAAAAGATTGGCAGTTTAAAACAAAAGATTAATAATGTTTAACAGGAGGAATTATGGCAATTAAAATTAAACCTTTAGGTGATAGGGTTATTGTAAAACCTGCAGAACCTAAGGAAGTTGTTAAAGGCGGGATTAT
>JAZUPU010000041.1:0-1701 GCA_045605325.1 Elusimicrobiaceae bacterium | reverse complement strand
ACCGACCTATATAAATATAGGTCTGTATATACATGCACACGCGCGTATGTGTGCGCGCATTTGTTTGATAGCGCGCAAACATACCGCTATATAGGCTTATATGGCACATAGGCGCACAGCAACTCCCCCGCCATGTGTTTTTTATTTATCGGCTCTATACTCCGAAATCTCCTTGCCCCGCTCTCTGTTGATAAATGATTTTTTCGGAGGGCTGTTTTTTTAGGAAATGGCATAAAATAGCGATTTTCTCGCATTTGCCCCACTTGCATACAAATACAATTTGGCTTTATTTGCCCTACTTGTATTTTTGTTTTCGCTAAAAAAGTACAAAAGTTTACTTAAAACAATTTTTCGGGCTTTAGTAAACAACAATTTATTTATTATGTTACACTTTGTAAAACTACCCGAAAAACAGCCGGACTGCTGTGCAATTTGCCCTTTATTAGGTCTGATCCCAAAAGAAAAGGTACCGCCTAAAAGCTACGAAAAACTTGTGTGTTTAGGCACAAATGAGGCAATGACACAAAGAGCAAGCCGAATAAGAGCAAGCCAACGAAATAGTAAACACCCTTTGCATCGCTATTGTGATAACAAATGGCAATTTTGGATGCAATTAAAAAACCGTAGTTTAGGTATAAATGGCACTATGTATTTGCAATGTCGAATACCTTACGAACAGAGCCAACAAATGACATTTAATTTTATAAAATTCCACAGGCATACACCAACAGAGGAATAGCCCCTATAGTGCGATTTATTCTAACAGAACCAACTAAACACACGAACATGGAAACAGACTATAAAGTAATAAATACAAAAATAAGCCCCCGCGCATTTGCACAGATGCGAGCAATAGCAGAGCGAGCAAACATAAAAGTATATAAGCTTTTGCAAATTGTAGTGGACTGCTATATAAAAACATTTTGCGAGAGCGAGCCTATAAATGACTATATGCGTGAAATTCTATGCAAGTTTATAGATATAGACAGGGCAAAAAATGGCTTTTCACTAATTGCACCTACTTTGCAAAATTTGAATATGTCAAAATGTTTTGCAATTGTATCTAAAGCAAAAAGTACTATCCCCGAAATCGTGCTAATTGAAAAAGAGGGAGATAGTATAACACAGAACATAAACAGCGATACTATTTTGACAGAGTTTTTACAGGCATTTTCTCCCAAAATATTGCACTACTTACAAAAGATTAAAAACAGCGAAAGAATGCACAATTTAACAGATGCACTATTTTATGCCACACAAGAAATAGCATGCCCCAAAGATCCTTTACATAATGAAATAGAGCAATTGTTTACAGATGCAAATAATAGTGTAATTAGCGCACAAATACAGCCTATTAGTGCACAGAAAAACATAAAAAGAAAATGCATAGAGAATTTGTGCGCAAGTGATTTTGAGCCACAAAACTATAAAAGAACACATAACAGGCATTATAACGAATACGAACCAACGCAAATAAATTTTGATCCCTCACAAGTAGCGGACACTTTGCAAGATTATGAACCGGAATTTGATCCCTCACAGATAGCAGACCCTTTGCAAGATTACGAACCGGAGTATATAGAGAATTAGCATAAACTTTTTTGAATTATTAAAATTGGATGCACAAACCCGCGAGGGCAAGTGCATTTTTTTATATGCAACACCCACAGCGGGCACGGATGGCGCGCGCTGCGGTCTGTA
>JAZUPU010000040.1:0-12969 GCA_045605325.1 Elusimicrobiaceae bacterium | reverse complement strand
GCCCGTATGACAAGGCATACGGGTGGCGACAATAAGGAAAATCAACCAAATAAAAAACGGCTGATATATTTGGAATTGCGCAACCTTTCCCAAAAATAACAGCCGTGGTTTGCTATAAGCAAACACTTGGCACAAAGCAAACGGGTAATTATTCCGTTTTCTTTGTGCCTTTACCGACTGTTTTTAGAGTTGCGCAAATTTTCGGTTTCCCGAAAATAAGCCGTATCTTTACGGTTCCAAAAACAGATTCAAATTTTTATAGGGTTGTTACCCTACATTGAAATAAACTCCTTTTTTAAAGTTTAGCATTTTTAAATTTTACAAACAATTTTAAAACCCAAAGAGTTTTGAACTTTCCTCAATTATTTTTTGCAAATGCTCTGTGCCTTTAAATGTCTCGGCATATAATTTTATTATCGGCTCTGTGCCGGATTTACGCGCAAGCACCCAAGAATTTTCTAAATAAATTTTAATACCGTCAGTAGCGCGTATTTTTAAAACTCGCTCGCCTGCAAGTGTTTGCAAATCTTTAAAATCATCAGCGGAATATTTTGAAAATCTTGCCTTACTTTCTTCGGTAACTGTATTATCAATGCGTGTGTAACTTGGTTCACCGTAAATTAAAGTAAGTTGCTTATAAAGCCCTGCAATATCTTGCGCGGTTGCACTCATTATTTCAAGTAGCAAGCAGACGGCAAACATACCGTCTTTTTCCGTAGTCCAATTTGACACAGACATTCCGGCACTTTCTTCCCCAGCTAAAATATATTTACCTTCGCTTAAACCTTGAACAAAATATTTAAAACCGACGTTTACTTCGTCAATGGTTATTTTGTTTGCCGCGGCAATTTTATCTAAAAGCATTGTAGTACCAAGTGTGCGGCCGATTTGCTTTCCAGTCAAATCTTTTTGCTTTTTAATTAAATAATCTGCCATAACGCAAAGTGCATGGTTAGGAACAATCAAACCGCCTTTTTGTGTGGCTGTTCCAAAGCGGTCCCCGTCAGGATCGCATGCACCGGCAAACTGGTAAGCATTTTCCACCAATTTTAATAAAGGCGCCATCGGATATTTTGATGACGGATCCATACGCGTTTTGCCGTCGTGGTCAAGTGGAATAAAATCAAAACTTGGGTTAATATCGTGGCTGACAATATCTAAATTTTCAAGTTTATATTCTTGCTTTATTGCCTTCCAAAAAGGTAAAGTTGTTCCGCCAAGAGGATGAATCGCTGTTTTAACTTTTACATCCTTAATAAGTTTAAAATCAATTTTTTTACCGAGTGCTTTGATATAGGGTGTGATAATATCGGCATCTTCCAAAAGCCCTTTTTGTTTAGCTTCTTCCAAAGAAATTTGTTTAATTTCTTGCGGATGTTGCAAAAAGTAATTTGCTTCCTTTTCAATGCGTGTTGTAATTTCCGCACTTGCGGGACCACCGTTTGCACCGTTATATTTTAGGCCCATATCTTGCGGTGGATTATGCGAAGCCGTACCGTTTAAACAGGCGCAAGCGCGCTTTGATAAAATTTCAAAAGAAAAGACAGGTGTAGGAACAGGTATAGACGGTAAAATAACTTTTATTCCGTTTGCGGTTAAAACTTGCGCACAAAGTTGGGCGGTAACTTTGCTCATTAAACGCGTATCGCCGCCGACTAAGATTTTACCTGTAATATTATCTTCTTTATGCATTTTCGCAACTGCTTGAGCGATGCTTAAAGCGTGAATTTTGCAAAAACCGTCACCGAGCTGTCCACGATGACCTGATGTTCCGAACTTAACCGGTTTTGGGTTTTGTGCGTTATAAAACGCATTTTCCAAAGCTTTTAAATCAATTTTTTGTGTTGGTAATTTTCCTGCATTTTCGTGTATCATAAAGCGCTCCTTTAACTTATTTTATATAATATATCTAATGAATTCAAAGGTTTTTTTAGAAAATTTAAAAGATGTTCCTTTTATTTTAGATGCGCAACTTTCGCTTTTTACGACTTATAGAGTAGGCGGTGCGGCGGAAGTTTTAGCTTTACCGGAAAATGAGGAACAAATTAAACAGCTAGTAACTTTTGCTAAAAAGAAAAGATTACCTTTCAGGATGCTTGGGCTTGGCTCAAATATTTTGGTTAGCGATTTCGGTTTACCCGGCATTACTTGCTGCTTAAAACATTTTAAAGGCATTCAAATTGAAGGTCAAAAAGTAACTGCACTTGCCGGTACTGCATTAGACGAAGTAGTGCGCGAAAGCATTAATGTTTGCCTTGGCGGGCTTGAAAATTTAAGCGGTATCCCCGGCAGTGTGGGCGGTGCGGTGTTTATGAACGCAGGTGCTTTTAAGGCGGAAACTTTTGATAAACTTGTTTCTTTTAAAGTCCTTAATAAAAAGGGCGAAATACAAGAATTTAAAAAAGAAGATGTTAAATATGAATACCGCAAAGTGTGGGGTATTGAAAATTTCGTAATACTTTCCGCTACTTGGGTTTTAGAACATCAAGATAAAGAAATTTTAAAAGAGCGTCGTGAAGAAATTTTGCAAAGCCGCAAAGCCAAACAACCGCTTGAATATCCGTCTGCCGGAAGTGTATTTAAAAGGCCTGTCGGTGCTTATGCAAGCAAACTTATTGATGATTGCGGTCTTCGCGGTTTAAGTGTTGGCGGTGCGCAAGTTTCCACCAAACATGCGGGTTTTATAATTAATTATCAAAACGCAACCGCGCAAGATATTTATAATCTTATCAAAGAAGTCCAAAAAATAGTTAAAGAAAAAACAGGTTTCGCACTTGAACCGGAACAAATATTTTGGGGTAAGTTTAAATAGTTAGTCCAATAAATAATAGTAATATCCTTTACCGCCATTAGTCTTATGCCCATATGGAGTTATAAGATTATTTGACATCATGATGTTACGGCTATAACCTTTGCACAAATGTTCTGCTCTTATATTTTCTTTTGCCGCTATGCAATATCGCTTATTTCCATATAGTGAATAAGCAAATAAATAATCATTTCTGCCACAAAAAATATTTGCAGTTTGATAATTTGCTATTGTCTTACCTATACAACAGTAACTATCTTTAAAGATTATACAACTTTCTATGTCTTCTCCATTATATTTAAGATTAGTGGGTTTGTAAGAAGAAAAATCTATATCGAGCCCATCAAAACTGTTTGGATATTCATTATGTATTAAACGATAATTATTAATAGCCGTTGTAATAGATTTTACTTGAATTTGAAAATTAGCAAACTGTGCTTTATCCCTTGCTAACTGATACTGCGGCAAAGCAATTGCGGCTAAAATTCCGATAATTAAAACTACTACTAAAAGTTCAAGTAAAGTAAATCCTAATTTGTTTTTCATTTTATTCTCCTTTCTAAAATCAGCCAATAAAAAACGGCCGAAACATTTGGTATCTACCACAGAACCAAACATAACAGCCGCAATTCTTACCGCCGGTTAGACGGTAAGAAAAGTTTATCAGCTGTTTTTGGTGTGGTAGATATTTTTGATTTCTCAAAAATTCTTCCCTTTCGGGAATCCAAAAACGTCAAATTTTTAAAGCCGTAAATGACTTTAAAATAATTATAGCAAATATAACTTGATAAAGATTAAAAATTTCAGCATAGCGTTATATTTTGTATAATTTATATATATGTCTATTGTAAATTTTAAAGAAATTGACGCTCGTCAACAAAAACGCTGGCAAGATGCAAAACTTTTTAAAACAGGCAGATTGCCCCAATCTAACAAAAAATTTTATTGTTTAGATATGTTCCCTTACCCATCAGGGCAAGGTTTACACGTCGGTCATCCGGAAGGTTATACTGCTTCCGATATTTTGGTCCGTTTTAAAAGGATGAACGGTTATTCCGTTTTGCATCCTATGGGTTGGGATGCTTTCGGTTTGCCGGCTGAAAATTATGCTATTGCAACAGGTGTGCATCCGGCTGTAACAACACAAAAGAATATTGATAATTTCCGCCGCCAAATAAAGTCCTTTGGTATGGCTTATGATTGGGATCGCGAAATTAATACAACCTCCCCGGAATATTATAAATGGACACAATGGATATTTTTACAATTATATAAAAAAGGTCTTGCATATCAAAGTACTGTGCCAATAAATTGGTGCCCGTCTTGTAAAACAGGGCTTGCAAATGAAGAAGTTTTCGGCGGACGCTGCGAACGTTGCCAAACACCTATTGAAAAGAAAAATTTGCGCCAATGGATGTTAAAAATTACTGCTTATGCGCCGCGCCTTTTGGAAGATTTGGAAGGGCTTGATTGGCCTGCCTCTACACTTTTAATGCAAAAGAATTGGATAGGGCAGTCCAACGGTGCTGAAGTTACTTTTAAGGTAGTAAATTCAGACGAAAAAATTACGGTTTTTACAACGCGCCCGGATACTTTATTTGGGGCAACTTATATGGTACTTGCACCGGAACATGAACTTGTTTCCAAAATTACAACAGCTGAGCAAAAAGAAGCGGTTTTGTCTTATCAAAAACAAGCTGCCGCAAAAAGTGACATTGAACGTGCCGACGCTGAAAAAGAAAAAACAGGTGCTTTTACCGGTGCTTATGCAATAAACCCGGTCAATAACAAACAAATCCCGATTTGGATTGCTGATTATGTCTTAACCGGTTATGGTACAGGTGCAATTATGGCAGTGCCTGCACATGATACACGTGATTATGCTTTTGCTAAAAAATTCAATTTACCTTTAATTGAAGTTATTTCAGGCGGCGATATTTCTAAAGAAGCATATACCGAAGACGGTAAACTTGTAAATTCCGGCTTTTTAGACGGTTTAAATGTTAAAGAATCAAAAGCTAAAATGATTAAGTTTTTAGAAGAAAATCATATCGGCAAAGCAAAAACAACTTACCGCTTACGTGATTGGGTTTTCTCCCGTCAACGTTATTGGGGGGAACCGATACCGATAGTGCATTGTGAAAAATGCGGTGTCGTTCCTTTGCCGGAAAGCGAATTGCCGCTCCGTTTACCGGAAATGGAAAAATTTGAACCTAGCGGTACAGGTGAATCACCACTTGCAAATGTGGAAAGTTGGGTTAATACCACTTGCCCGATTTGCGGCGGCAAAGCTAAACGCGAAACAAATACTATGCCGCAATGGGCAGGTTCTTGCTGGTATTATTTAAGATATATGGACCCGCAAAATAATAATGCTTTTGTCGATAAAGAAATTGAAAAAGCTTGGGGACCTGTTGATTGTTATATCGGCGGTGCGGAACACGCTGTTTTGCACCTTTTATATGCACGCTTTTGGCATAAGGTCTTGTATGATTTGGGTTTAGTGCATACCAAAGAGCCATTTGCAAAACTGCGCCACCAAGGTATGATTCTTGCCTTTTCTTACCGCGACAAAAACGGTTCTTATCATCCTTATGAAGATATTGATTTTAAAGACCCCAAAAACCCTTGCTTAAAAGACGGCGGCGGTGCTTTAACTTCAATGATTGAAAAGATGAGCAAGAGTAAAAAAAATGTTATCAACCCAGATGAAATTTTGAGTGAATACGGTGCCGATGCCTTTAGATGTTATGAAATGTTTATGGGTCCATTTGATGCAAGCAAACCGTGGGACACAAAAGGTATTGAAGGTATTTCCCGCTTCTTAAAACGCATTTTTGCTTGGGCGGAAGACCTTAAAATTACCGATATCAAAATGCCGCAGGAACTTGAAATTTTAAAGAATAAAACCATCAAAAAAGTAACGGAAGATATTGAAAACTTTAGTTTTAATACCGCAATTTCCGCGATGATGATATTTTTTAATGAACTTGGAAAATATAAAGAAGTTAACGAAGATATGTTTGCAAGTTTTATGAAAATTTTACACCCTTTTGCTCCGCATTTAACCGACGAACTTTGGCAAAAAGCAGGCAAGACAACTTTCCTCTTAAACGAAGCTTGGTCCGCAGTTAATGCAGAAATGTTAAAAGAAGAAATGCTTGAAATGGGTGTGCAGATAAACGGCAAAATTAAAGACAGGGTTAAAATACCTGCAAACGCAACAAAGGAAATGCAACAAGAGGCAGCTTTAAATTCCGTTAAAATAAAAACCTTGCTTGAAGGGCAGGAAATAATTAAAATAATAGTAGTGCCTTTAAAGATGGTAAGCATTGTCGTCAAACCCCAAAAATAGGAGTATCTATGAAAAAACTTATCTTACTGCTTGGTTTAATTTTACCGCTTACGGCGTGCAATGGTTTAAAAGACCAAATGTATTACCGCCCTAATGCGCAAATTATGCCGCAACATATAACAAAAATTCATGTTAGACCGATTATTAACAGGACGGAAGTTTTTGCTCTTGAAGACCGCCTTGTAATTGAAGTGGTAGATGAGTTCTTAAGGAACGCTGCTTACAGTATTACGCAAGAAGAACAGGCAAACGGTATTCTAGCCGGCGAAATTTTACGCTATATTCTAATCCCTGTTCAATATGACACTCAACTTGTACCTACGGTTTACCGTATGGAAGTTTTACTTAACCTTCGTTTCATTGATAAAAATTCGCAGGAAACCATCTGGCAAGAGCCGGCTTTGCAGCAGATTTATGTTTTCTCCGCATCCACTTTGCCCGGCGGTATGACCGAAGAACAAGCCCGCGAACAACTTTGGAAGAACTTTGCTAAGATGATAGTGAAGCGTACGGTTGAAGGTTTTGGTTCCGTTGGTAGTCAAACACGTCAGCAAAGCCAGGTAAATCCTAATCAAACAACGATAACAGAGTAATATGAAAAAGCTTACCGCAGAACAAGTTAGAAAAGCAATTAGTGCAGGGGAAGTCGCGCCTGTATATTTGTTCAGCGGTGATGATGTCTTCAGAAAGCAAGCATTAACTAAGCAAATAATTTCCGCCTTAAAAGTTGATGAATTTAATTTAACGCAAGAGGATTGCCAACAAAACAAAGATATCGGCGAAATTTTGACTTTAGCAAACACTATGCCTGCTTTTGCCGATAGGCGCGTGATAGTTTTAAACAATATTGATAAACTTACCAAAAACCCGCTTGCCGCTTTAGTTAATTATTTGCAAAATCCTTTAAATTCAACCTGTTTAATTTTGTTTCACAACGATTATAAAAAATTCAAGAAAGATAAAGTGGTAGTTTCTGCTTTAAGTGAAGATTCCGCCGAAGTCCTTTTTGACGAACTTAAAGGTGCAAGTTTGCAAAAATGGCTTAAAGAAAATTTCGTGGCAAAAGGGCTTAATATAAATAGTGACACTTTGTTTATGCTGGAAGAACTTGTCGGTTCTGACCTAAATGCTCTTACAATGGAAATTGAAAAGTTATCCCTTTTGCTCGCAAAGCGCGAAGATAAAACAGTAACTGAAGATGACTTGCTTTCAAGTATCGGTTATTCTAAAGAAGAAAACCCCTTTGCTTTAAATAATGCCATATTATCTTTGAATAAAAGGGAAGCGTTAAGAATAATTGATAATCTCTTAAAAGCGGGGGAAGAACCTATCGCAATTTTAAATAAAATCAGCAACCCTGCGATGAAACTTTTTAGAATTAAACGCCTTGTTGAAGCAGGTGTACCAAGTTTTCAAATCACTACGCAAGCAGGACTTATGCCTTGGGAATCGCGTCTTGTAAGCGTAGCGCGCAATTTACCGTCAAGCAAAATAATGTTAAAAGCAATGGATAAAATTATTGAGGCGGACTTGGCTTTTAAGACATCAACAGCAGATAATGCCGGCATAATTTTAAAAGGGCTAATACTTTCTTTGTTGCCTAATTAGTTCGTAGAAATTATTTTTTAGTATAATATATTTATGTAAAATAGAAAAGTATAATAACAAAGGATTGTTTGTATGAGAAATAAAAAAGGTTTTACTTTAATTGAACTTTTAGTTGTAGTATTAATTATCGGCATACTTGCGGGAATTGCTTTGCCTCAATATAGAAAGGCAGTAGCAAGATCTCAAGCAACAAGATTACAAACTTTGGTATCATCTTTAGTACCAGCAATACAATCATACTATTTAATTCATGATGAATATCCGACAAGTTTTGAGGATATAGATATAGATGTCGCTTGGCCTTATGCTGAGGAAAATATATGCAATATAAGTGTTTCCGGTGAGAAAGCAATTAAACAAGACGGAGATTTACAAATAGCATTAAATATGGATGAGGATAGTATTATAGCCGTAGTGCTAGGTATGTTTATCAGCGGCCCTTATCAATGCACCGGGTTTGCATATTTTTTTAAAGGTGAAGATGTCCCTTTAAATCAACTTATTTGCCAAGAAGCAAGTTATTCAAGAGGTTCAAAAGACCAGCAAGGTGATTTCTGTGAAAAAATAATGAATAAAACTTATTACAACGATCAGTATCATTGGTGGCAGTTTGATTAATTTCTATTTTGAGAAGTCAGTATCGTTCCAGTAGAAACTGTCAAATCTTCTATATTTTGCACAGTAGATGTGCTTGGAATAAGCGGTTGTTTTTCCTCTTTAATAACTAAAACTTCTTTATGTTCTTCAAGCGGATATAAATTTTCAATTAAATTTGTTATTTTCTTATATTCATTTCTTGCTTTGATAAATGCAGCAGTATTTTCCGGCTGCATTTGAATTTTGAAAAGTTCTAAGGTGTAATTTGCCGAAGTTTCTTTATAATAAAGTTGCAAAATTGTGCGCTTAAAATTATTTTCAAAACCTATAATTTCTTCTTGATTTTGCCCTGATTCAATTAAAATATTTTTATAAAACTCCGCTTGTTTTAATACAGTATCGGCGGAAGGTACATTTTCTATATTAAGGGATGTTTTCGGTTTTTGTGTAACGGCTATATTTTTTTGGTCAAAGTTTTTTTGCGGTAAATATATATTTCCTATAATTATACCGACTGTAAAAGCCACCAACACAATTAATACACGCAAGACATTTACCATATATAAATTATACAAAAAAATAACCCCCGTTTATGATACGTTTGGGACCAAATAATGGGGGTTACTGAGAAGATATTAATTTATTAAAGGCATTTTTTTCTCAAAGCGTTCGCCTTTATAAATAAATTGTATAGTAGTACCTGCAACAGACAGTATTTTGACCTTGAATTTTTTAAGATCATTGGGGTTTAAGCCGCAATTTTCTAATTCTTTTTGATTTTTTATGGGTACAGAAAATGTGCTACCGATAGATAAAATCATCCCGTTAATTATTACATCGTTATCTAAAATACCATCTATTTGTATATTATCTCTTACTTCCCTTGAAGGATGGCGTTTCATTTCATCACATAAGATTTGCTTTCGTAATAATTTTTTTCTTTCCTTTTCTGCAGCTATTTTCGCTGCTTGTTCAGCTTCTTTTTGACGGCGTATTTCTTCTGCTTTCATTTGTTCTAATTTAATAGATTCTTCTTTTGAGATAAACGGATCTCTTTTTGAAGAATTAAATGTAACTTTTTTGTTTTCATTCGTTTGAGATTCAATTTGTTCTGCGTTTATATCTTGTGCAGATAAAAGTAGCGGGATTGACAAAACCACTAAACTTAATAATAATTTCTTTTTCATAATTTTTTCTCCTTTTTAAATTAAATTTTTTGATATTCCTCGCAAGGGCCGATTACACAACCGTTGCTTGCACGCGTAAATTTTGCATTACCTAAGAATTTTTTACAGGCATCTATTGCCTGTTGATTGTTTTGAGCTGCCTGGCAAGTTAGTTTATCATAACCTTTTGATCCTGCATAACGGTATGCCCAAACTATGGAATTTGTTCCATCTTTTGTGATTGCATAAACATATCTGCCGTTGGAATAATCGAATCTTCTTAATCCAGTAGTTGTTTCTATCAGCCCCTTCAGAAATGTAGTATAATGTCCATGTTCTTGATAATATGCTTCTTGCAAGGCAACAATGTCTTTAACAACTTTTGCTGCCCTTTCTATATCTTTTACTTTTTCATTAACGGAAGAAGGATTATAAGGAGGGCGGGATATGTGTATAATTTTAGCCACTTGCACATCTTCGCTATAAATATTTCCTACTCTTTCCGTTTCTTTCGGTAAAGCCGAATATAAGGACACAATTTTTACAAAGTCCGCCCTGTAACCGTCGGCATCTTCGCCTTTGGCTTTGCGTGCTTCAGCAAGAACCTTTTCAATATCTGTATCTTTTGCGTAGCGGCTGCCTTTTAATACTTCGGCAAAAGCGGCAACACTTAAAGCAAAGCGTGTATCGTCAGATGTATTTTCAAAGGTCTTGTAGTCCTTTGCTTTTAATACTTCACTCATTAATTTACTCTTGTCGCCGTCCGGCTCTTTGTAGCGGAGTTTGACGGTTAAAAGTTCATCACTGTCCACTGCTTGCGGGGTGGCTTTAACGCTGTATTTAAGTTCGTCAATATCTGCTATACCGTCGGGTAACTTTACGCCGGCAGGGACAATTTCATACAAAACCGTTACCGTATGCCCGGCGCCCATTTCGCCTGCATCTTTGGTGTCATCATTAAAGTCGCGGTTATTTAATTTGCGTTTTTCATAACCGATCAAGCGGTATGCCTGCACTTTAGCGGGGTTAAATTCAACTTGGAATTTAACATCTTTTGCGACGGTAAATAAAGTTGCACCGAAGTCCTTAACAAGTGCTTTTTTTGCCTCAAACAAGTCATTAATATAAGCATAATTACCGTTACCTTTATTGGCAAGAGTTTGAACTTTATCGTCTTTATAATTGCCCATACCGAAACCGAGTACGCTTAAAAACACGCCGCTTTCTTTGGCATCGGTAATTTGTTTTTCAAGCCCGCCAAGTGAGGTGTTGCCGATATTAAAATCACCGTCGGTTGCCAAAATTATGCGGTTATTTCCGCCTTTAATAAAGTGTGATTTGGCAACTTGATAAGCCATATTTAGCCCTTCTGAGCCGTTTGTTCCGCCGCTTGCTCTTAAACCTTCCATAGCAGACAGTATGCGTTGTTTGCCACCTTCATCAGCTAAAGAAACACCGTCTAAAACAACATTTGTTCCGTTTGCATAAGTTACAATGGAGATCTTATCTTGCGGTCTTAATTTTTCAACAAGCATAGCAAAAGATTTTTTAACTAAAGGCAAGCGGTTTGTACTTGACATTGAACCGGAAACATCAACCAAAAATACCAAGTTTGAAGCAGGCAATTTTTCCTTATCAATATCTTTTGCTTTTACGCCGATTTTGACAACCTGCAAATCTTCCGTCCACGGGGAATCGGTAAGCTCTGTAATAATATTTACAGGGTCCTTACTGTCTGATTTCGGTGCAGCGTAATCATAAGTAAAGTAGTTAATAAATTCTTCCGTTCTGACAGCATCCTTATTTGGTTTTACACCCCTTTCAATATCGCGGCGCACTATATTATAGGAAGCTGTATCAACATCAGCCGAAAAAGTTGAAAGCGGTTCTTCCTTCACGAATTTAAAGGTATTACCTTCAAATGTCTTATAACTTTCCGCGTTTATGGAATTATAATCGGTACCTGAATAGGGCCATACGGAACCGGTGTTATAAGAAGACCGATAACTACTTCCGCCGTAGTAAGAACCTGATGCGCTGCCCATAGAGGCACTTGTATAACCTCTGGAATAAGTTTTCCTTGCATAACTAATACCGGAAGAAGATTCTGCGGAACCGGCTTTAGCGGATGTATAACCGCCATCATACGCGGCATTTCCGTAAGATCTTCTTTCTGTGTAACTAGCTTTTGCAGGATAGTGGAGCATTTCTTCTTCCAAAGCCCTTCTTTCAGCTTGTTGTTCTGCAATTCTTTGTTTTGCTTCTTCCTCTGCTTTTTTAGCGCGTTCCAAAGCGGCTTGTTTTTCCTGCTCAATTCGTTTAAGTGTTTCGGCATCTGCTTTAAAAACAGGTGCTTTAGTTTCACTTTTCGGTGTAACGGTTGCGGTAGTTTTCGGTGTTTTAATTTCAGGTTGTTGCATTGTTTTATCTTTCTTAAAAACAGGAATAAGCAATAAACCTATAACACAAACCGTTCCTATTGCATAAATTAATTTTTTCATACCATATCTCCTTTCTTCTTTATTAAAAGCAAGTTTAGAGTAAATACGGTTTTGCTTTATATTTTGTTTATCAAAATCTAAAGCGGAAAATTTGTTTTTAATTTCTTCGTCTGTTAATCTCATAAATTCTCCATTTGTAACCTTATTTTATCTAAACTTCTCTTTAATATAGTGCCGACATTACTTTCACTCAACCCCGACACTTTTGCAATTTCCCTGTTATTTAAAGAGGAAAAGAATTTTAAACTTATTATATCTCTTTCTCTTTTGCTTAGGGCTTGCAGGCATTTCGCGAGGAGTTTTTTATCTTCCTCTAAAGCAAGATTTTCAAGCGTTTGTTGTTCTTGTTGCTGGTGCAAATCTTCTTTACCTGTTAATGAAAAGAAGTTTTTTATAAAGTATAATCTAAAATAACTGTTAACTTCATTTCTTGCTATGGTAAATAGCCATTGTTCAATATTGCCTTTATTTTCGTCAAAGGATGAAAATTTGCTTAACACCTTTTGCCAGATATTTAGGCAAATATCCTCTGCCGATGTTTCATTGCCTGTTCTTGAACAAACATAAGCAAAAATACGCTTAAAATATGTTTTATAAGTTTCCTCAAAGTTCATAATTACCTTGCTTCAACTAGTATACGCATAAGTTTTAAAAGTATCACAAATATTATAGCAAATAGAAAGTTTATAATTTTTATTTTAACTAACTAATTCTTTTAGGCAAATTTTATTTAACAACCCCAAAATTCCCTAATATATGTTTATTTTACGACGATAAAAATTTTACTTGACATTTTTTTTTTTTTCTTAAAATATATATGTGGCGAAATTAAAAGCGCTGTATAAATTAAACAGGAGGAAGTATATGAAAGAAAATGTAGTAAAGAAAGCAGTAAAAAGTAATAATGGGTTCACACTAATTGAATTATTAGTT
>JAZUPU010000039.1:0-15631 GCA_045605325.1 Elusimicrobiaceae bacterium | reverse complement strand
ACTAATAATAGTATCATAGTGCATATAGACCATAGTACCAAAATAGTATTATTAAATTTATTGACAATATTTGTCAAATTAAATTGATTAAAAATATTTTTCATAAAATTGATAAAATCATTAAAAAATATATTGACAATATTTTAATTGTGTAGTATAATAGAGTAAATTAAAGATTTAGCCACAGGTACCAATACCAGCACCGGTGGTGGAAAGAGGTTGAATGATGGGTAGAAAAACAAAAATTGAAAGTATGTTAGCATTGAATAATTTAAACATATATGCTATTAATGAATTTAGAATTATTGCGGATGGTTTTGAAATAGATAATGATTGTGTTTGCTTTTATAGTAATATTGCAGCATATGGCAAAAAACATCGTTTTTATTCGTTAACGATTCACATTAATGATATTCATTCAATTGGTAAATTTAAACTTTAAAGGGGTAATAAAATGGATAAACTAAATTTTAAAAATCATTCTTTAGATGATATTAATTACAAATTATATAGTTGTAGATGTCCTAAATGTCATAAAATAATATTTTTTGAAGACAAAACACCTAAAAGATATATTTATTGTAATGGTGAGGTGATTGAAGATGAAAAATCTAACTGTTAAAGAATTAATTAATTATTATTCCGGCAAACTTTATGAAAGCAACTTATTAAAAGTTTTTGTATTTAATGAGGACTATTCTAACGATGATTTAATTACAGATATAAACGGTGTTTTAAATAAAATAATTAAATCATATGATGTGTGGGATTATGATGAATTTATGTTCATGTTCTGTAATGAAGTTGATTCCATATATTTTGCTACGCACTTTAATCAGTCAACCCGATTTATAACAATAAAAATATAAAAGTAAAACCCGTTTCACGTGAAACGGGTTTAATATTATTTAGTTATTAGCCAATGCATAATTCATCATATTTATAGGATTATGCCACACGGTTACACCGTTTTTAAAAATATTTTTAATCGTTTGCTTTGTGTTACCATCAGCGTTACAAGTGAAGTTTATGTCACCCTGCAAATAGTTCCAATTGCTACGATTATTTATTGACGGTGTAACGAATTCTTGAATGCTATATCCATAGGTAGTTAAATAGTCGTCAATCTCTTTGCATTTATCATAAATAGGTGAGCAATTCAATAAGCGTAAATCTTGCATACCATTACTCAATGTCAGCATATCACCGCTACACCCTCCTAATTGTGCAGTAGAATCAACAAAATAATTTAATGCACCGCTTGCCGTTTGCCCTAAACCTCCGTAAATACTACCTAATGAACCCATACCGGCGCCCAGTGTAGCAACTTCACTGGCGCCACCACTCATAATTGCACCGGCAATACCTACGGCACCCTGTGCTACATTTTGAACACCGCCGGCTATTTTTGTAACTGTATTTACTGTTTTTAATAGTCCCGCATTTTCGTTATAACCAACGCCCATATTGCCACTGTAACCCATGTCAAACGAACACATATTAATTGTATCATAATTGCGTATTACAACATTAATTGCACCACAATGAAGCATACGCATTGATAGTGTTAAATCTACCGAATTAGATAGCATCAACTCCGGTTTTAGTGGTTTTTGAATTCCATTACGGGAATAAACAACATATTGTTTTGCCAATGATGTTAACATTTTATTATTTTTGGGTATATATCCGCTTGCAAGTGTGTTATTAATGGGTAGACTTATATCGGTTGTATAAATCAAATTACGATGCGGTGCCGGTGGTAATTGGTCTGCTATGAATTTTGGTAAAGCAAAAATAGAAACAATGTCACGCCGGTGGTCTATACCGGTTAACGCTTCTGCAAGCGCCTTTAATGTTTCGGTTAAATCAAAATTCGTCCAATCAATATCCGGCATGAATGATTCAATAGCGGTTTTTAATTCGGCAGCATTACCGCATTTTGTGATATAGGTGCCGGTTAGTTCTATACCAGCACCACTACCGCCATAATTCCAATCACCGGTAGTAGTATCTTTTTGTGATAGTGATTCCAAAAACCATATTGGTTCAAAATCTAATGATGTTCTTGCTATTTGGGTTTGTGCTTCGTATTCGGGGGTAAACGGTTCCGGTGCTAACCAACGTCCGACAGTATCGGCGTTCTTTGCAATGTGCATACGCTCAACGAATGAATTTTTGAAAGATAATGAACCTGTGTACATCTGCCATATGTCAATCGTGAATTTTATGTGTAGTGTTTTGTGTGCTTCAAATCCCATAGAATCTATGAATGCATAAAAGTACGCGCCACTTGCACTATTTCTAAACATCACATAGTTATAGTATTGAATACGGTTATAATACTCATTTATTTTAATTTCGCCCGAACCGTCATTGATTTTAATTAATGAAAATTCATTAATGTGAATCGGTTTCAAATCGTGTGTATTCATATGAGTTAACACATTATTGAATTGATTCCCTGTCACTTGCAAAACGTGCTTATAATCTTTGTTCCAATCTACCACACCGATATATAAATCAGCCATTGTCTTTATCATCCTTTTTAAGATTTTTTACAAATTTATCTAAAAATGTTTGAACCGGCACCGGTAAATAGGGTTTCACATTCTCTACAATTGAGGTAAATTCAATAAAAATAACCGAAAACGCAAAAATGTGAAAAGCACTTTTTATTTGTGGTAGTATAAAACAAATAAAAATTAGTGCAATTTTTACCACTAAATATCCTATTATTTTTTCAAATCCTTTACGGCACTTGTGGGACGAATAAGTCCCATTAATAAGTGCAAAGATTATGCCGGTAATAAAATCAAGCAACACAAAAACACAACACAAAATAAAATCAAGTTTAAACTGTAGAACAAAATTTATAAAATCTTTCATATTAGCCCCCTATAATATTACCGTTCGGGTTGTCGTCATTCGGTACGATTAAATTCCAATGACCGTTGCATATGGTGTATTGACCGTAATTAGTACTGCGAGTTTGGGTATTAAAATAATTCAATGCATTTAGGGTATTGGGTGAACAAATAATAGTAGAATTTCGTGAAAAAACAATTCTTTCAATATTTGGGATATTATCAACAGCGTTTGCGATTTGCAAAGTAGAGTTTCTAAAAAATGATAGTTCGGAATTACCGATTAAATTGAATACAGCGCCATTAATATTATGCCCGTTAGTATTGATTCTTAAGGCATCCACGGCAATTAAATCCCATTTAGGCGTGTTGTCGGTATTAACATCATTCCAGTAGAATATTTTACTATTTCTTGAATTAATGACAGTATTCATATCTGTTTGCAACACAAAACTTGTATTTTGTAGATTAGCACATACACCATTAAGATTAATCCCACAAAAAAATCTGCATTGATTTGTTTGAACAACGCCACCACCGACAAAACCCACAAGACCATTTACACGGGGGTTACCCGATTCGTCAACAACATAGATGTCACACGCATTAAAAACAGTTGAACAACATTCAAAATAACAGTTGTTGGTTTTATCGGTTTTAATTTCTTCGGGTGATACTGTAATGTGCCATTCGTCATATAACTGGAAATAGATTTGCATACGATATTCAATATTGAAACCATCACTTTTAGTGTGGGCACTTGTGCCAAAATTATAATGAGTACCGTAAAATGCAGTATAATCATAATTTTCACTTCTTGCAGTATGTGTATTTCTGATGTACAGCCGTACATCTTGTGCCCTTGCATGAAAATGAATAGAGGTACTTGCGATGTTCTTATAATCTTGTAAATAATAAATCACGGGGTGTTCCGTTGTATAACCTTCATAAAAATACAAATGTGAAGAAGCAAAGCCGTAATCGCGCACGATTTCAATTGCTCTTTCAACTGTCTTGACTGCGGTATTAACACTCAACCCATCATTAGTATCGTCACCGGAATAACCTTTAATATAAATTTCCGCAATATCATTTTTTAAAAAACAATCGAATTTATTTGCTAATTCAATGTTCTTTTCAACAATTAAATCACCTTGTTTAGTTTTAGTTAAAACTCGCTTAAAAAATTCTTTTGGTGTAGTAATAGCCATGTGTAACACTCCTTTATTATTCGTCCGGGGTAAATCCCTCAGAAAATTCAATTAATGATAAGTATAAACGCTCATTATCTTTATCATAACTTATTTGTGAATCTCTTAAAGTATTATAAAGAATAGTACCCAACGCTTCAAAATATTCAAGTGAAACATCTTCAAGAATATCTTTTAAGGTCCCATCTTCTAACCATTGGGCAAGAATAGATGTAGTAATCTGCCTGATGTGTGCATTCATATCATCAAGAATTTTTTTGACTTCTTCACTAAACGCTTGAACATCGTTACATCTTTCAATAACTTCATTCAATTTAGTAATAAACTGCCGCAACATCTCTTCATATGAAACGGCGTTAATATTTGTTGCCGGAACTTGTGGTGTTAGCCACGCAGGAAACGGGTATAAATTTAAATCTTTCATTTTTTATCACCTCTTTAAAAAACCAATGAAAATAAATTATTATAATGATTTAATAATTCATCAAAAATCATACCTAATTCATCGAATTTAGAAACAAATTCCAAAAAATTCCCGTATGTTTCAATAACATTCGTGGAATCGGTATTAGTGTTATGATTCTCTGCATTTATGTTACTTTCGGAATCGCTTTTATTTGCGCTACCCTGTGCTAACCGTTCCGGGTCATTGAACACATCTTCATGATTCCATAATCCTATCGGGTAATCACTTTCAATATTTTTACCATTTCCGGTAGAATTAGAATTACTTTTAGAAGTTGAATCACTTTTGCCGCTATGTTCAGTTTTAATCTCTCTTTTATTAATAAGATTGTCAACTTCGGTTTTTGCGAAAATTTCAATCTTGCGAGAATAATAGGGCATTATTTGATTTGTTATTGAGATTAATTTTAATTTAAATGCCGGTACCGTCTCAAAGGCAATTGAGTTATCAAAAAACTTTCCTGCAAACATAGTACAAAAATACTTTTTAAATGTATCTTTATCAACGCTTTCCGGCGTTGTAAAATCAAAATCAAACAAAAAATAACAACCCCATAATGCCACTTCTTCCGGTGGTGTTTTAATGATGAATTCTTGAAAAGAATCGTAATTAGAATGATCATATGCAATGCTTTGCAGAATGTTATATAGTTTCGTCATTGCTAACATCAACATCACCGCCTTTATTACTGGATTGATTAATAAATCCATTTACATTAAATTCAACTTGAATATTTAAATTTAAATCTTTATTGCACTTTTCAACGCTTTCAAGAATGGTGTTATAATATGTAGATTGCACCAATTCAAGTAACATATTATTAGAATTCACCTCATCCACCAATAACCGTTCTTTTTTTTCGTACGGAACAGCATTAATGCCAAAAAATTCAAAAAATTCTTTTTTTACAAAATCTTTATGATTTTGAAACGATTCTAAGTTATTTTTAGCGTTCAAATCTAAAACTTCAAGTTTATTATCTGTTACATTCGGGCGTTTTAGCAAGAAAATTGCCCGAACTTTATTTATGATTTTTTGATATAATTGTTGCAAATCCAGTTTGTGATTGTCATTCCCACTAAAAATTAACGGTTGTTGTAAAATGAATAAATTTTGGTCTATTGCATTTTGTACGTCAATTAATTTCAAAGCATAATAATAAATCACATAAAAAAGCGGTAAATTGCATGGTGTGCTATTAATAATACAAAATTCTTTCTTATCAGCCGAATTTTTAAAAACTAAATTTTTACCGTTTAAATCTTGATAAAATCGCATTTTTCCCAAATTGAATAAAGTGTATTCAGTCAACTCAATTTCCACAGGTTCACCGGTTTCGTTAAATCTTGTATTTTTAATGAAAAAAGGTGCAATATAAAAATTATCACCTTTTTTACAAATTGCACAACTTCCATATTCTACAAGAATTCGCATAACTTGTGAACTTGTGTACAAAGACGGTAAATTTTTAAATTTGATTAAAGATGATACAATATTGTAATAGTGGGAAAATGTGAAGAATAGTTCTGCATTTTCATTTATCATTCTTTGTATTGAACCGTCCCGAATTTGTTCGGTGTTAATGAAAAAAGGATTTTTATATAGAAACCCATTATTCAATTGTTGAAAATTCTTTGTTGATTGTTCGGGATTGGTTGCCATATTCATATAACTTTCCATAAAAATCACTTCCTTATAAATAAAAAAGTGCATAGATTTAATACCTATGCACTTTTTATAGAAAAAATATGTTATGAACCGATAACAACATCTTTTCTAATCAAAATGTTATTATAACCAATAATGATGTCATAAGTACCATTTGTAAAAGTATCCGCTGAAATAGTAATTGAATTATTTGCATCCGCAACATAATCACCCCTAAATGACTCATCTGTACTAATATTGATAGCGGTTAATGTAATAGTTTCCTCGTCAAGTGTCGCTTCGGGGGTAACATCGGTAGGTACTACACTTAAAGTAATGGTGCCATCTTGAGTTACATCGGGGATGTTTACCTCAAAATTGGTGATTTTAGGAGTGTATCCTACCGGAATATTAGTTAATGCTAAATTACTCAAAATTTTTGAATTCCAAATAGTGACATATTGTTCATCAACAAGATTTCCAAAAGCAATTAACGCGGAATCAATTGTTGAAGAATAACTACCGTTAATTTCATAACTAACGTCTCTAACTTGCAACGTTATAGTTTTTAATTCTTCATTAATTGTGACATTAAACGGTAATAAATTAATACCGTCTACTGTTCCACCTATTCCGCCAATGCTAAGAAATGAATTTTCCGTCACACCATCCGGAATATTTCCATTATATTCAAGAGTTGCAACCCCATCCGTAAAAGTAATGCCATTTTCAGGAATCACAATTTCAAAATCTTCGCTCGGTTCTTCGCCGTCATCAACCAAAACAACACAGTTGCAGAACGGTCTTAATGCTATGGTTTGCCAAACATGGTAAAATGTTTGATTCGTCAAACTCGCAATGTTAAAACCGCTTAAATTCTGGTCAAGACCCTCATCAAATTTTAATGTGTATTCATCACAGAGTACTGCTTTGATTTTAGATGATTCTTTCCTTAGAATTTTTTGGTTTTCTCGGTCGTATACATTGTAACCCCAATCATCAACCGGGAGAATATTTTTAGTAACCTCCGCAAATGCCATATTATAAGCACCGGCGAGCACTTCGGTATCTTGACTTGCTAACAGTTGTGCATCCGGCATAAATACTATACTTTCTTTAGGTGTATTAGTAATAACCGGCTCACCGGTAGCACCCTCAAGATTTATGTAATTATTAAAATCACTTGACGGTTTTGTCATTCTCGTAATAATTTCACGCAGTAGAGTGCTAATTTCTTTCGGTGTTTTTCCGTGAATGTTAATAACTTTCAATGCACCACTTGCATAATTGGCATTAAAGCATTGTTTAATGTCATTATATTCAACGATAGCATTAGAATTCTGAAGATTCACATACTGGCGAGTGTAAAAATCATAAAATGCTTCCATAGATTGAAATGCGCTCACCGCTTCCTCACGATTAAAGGAAACCGGAAAAATGTCTTCACGGTTTCTTATATATGTTACCCTTTTTACATCGCGGGGGTATAACTTCAAAATTCTATCAAGTGCTTCGCCATCATACTGCAACGGGTTAACCGGATTTACAAATGTTTCAAAAGTAGCGCGTCTTAACGGGTTACTCTCTTTTTTAAATCTGCGCGAAAACTCATTTTCAAATGCATGAATTTGAAAAGCTTCGTAAAGAATTACATCTTGAAACCCTTTTAAGAATTTATTCATAATTAATGCATTATCGGTAATAATATTACCGAATTGTTTAAATTCCGGGTCGGGGTTATCACTGTCATGTGCAACGAAAATCGGCACAATAGATTGATAGTAATCATCGGAAGCAAGGCGAACCGCGTTCACCATTTTTCCGACTTTTTCATAAATAGTATCCATTTTTTTCATTCCTCCTTATAAAATGTCTTTCAGTTCGTTGAGATTCGAAATCTCATACTTGTCACGGTCAATCTCTTCCGCTTCGGCTTTTTCGTCTTTGTTAGATTCCTCATATTGCCTACCCAAAGAGAAACGCAATTCTTCATTCCGTTTCATAAGGTTGTCAATTCTCTCTTTTTTGGCAACAATATCGGATTCTAACTCTTTGATTTTGTCTTTTAATTCTGCGTTCTCATCATCAGTACGTGATAAATCACTTTGTAATGACAAAATCAAGGCTCCGGCGTCCTCAGGGTTTTCGGCGGTTTGAATCTCTTCAAAACGCTTTTTCAGTTCTTCATAAGTCAATTTTTTTCAACTCCTTTATAAAAAATATTTTGTAGTTATATTATAACATATATTAAAAAAAAAACAATATGGTTACAAAATTGTAACCATATTGAATATTAATCAATTTCACCGAAAAAATAATTGATTAAATCTTTATAGGTGGGTTCAAAATAACTAATTATTACCGGATGATTTTCTTTAGTGAAAAGATTGAAAAAAGAACGTTTAGACGTACCGATTAACTCGCAAATTTCCGGTGTTTCGGTGACGGTATCGTAAAACATCACCCGAAAACCCTTTACATTTTTGATATTATTATAAATAAACTGTTCAATAATATCGGCGTGTTTATTTAAATCAATCTCTTTTTTTGATATGTCAATCAAATTTGGGTAATTCTTTTTAACATTTTTCACGCTTGAATCAATTATTAATGATTCAGTTAAACCACCGTCTTTATTTCGGTAAACGATAGAAAAAAGTTTATATTTTTTCAAAATTAAACACCAAAATCAATGTCATTCTCGAACGGGTGATAATTCTTGTAATCATCAAGAATTTGAACACCGTCCACGACAAGGTAAAATTTTTCTCTTGTATCGTCCCACCTATAAGAACAAACGGCTTGAATGTTCATACCGTTTTTGATATATGCGTTATCAAGCGGTTTTTTATCCTTGTCATATACTCGCAACGGGAATTTAGAATTTCTAATTTGAATAATGTCAAGGTTAGATTTTTTATCCCGTTTAATGAAATTTTCAATTACTTCTTTCAATACATCTTGTTGCTCGGCTTCCTTGTTAATATAATACTTCGGTGAAGAAATACCAACGCCGAATTTACCGTCATCATTTTTCTTTGAAACATTCGCATAAAATGCTTTACCTTTAATTAATACTTTTTTGTCTTTGTTCATTTTTTAATACCTCTTTCATAAAATTATTTTAAAAGTTTTGAAATTACGTACATATTAATGTACTCATTTGTACCGGTGAAATCTACGCTCCTAATTTGTGTGTATTCTTCATCAGTTCCGGATATTCTTAACTTACGGTTATTAAGAAAATAACGATTAATATTACTAATGTCATAAAGTTTTGAAATATCTTTAATTCTGTGATTAAAACACATTAAACCGGTGCCTTTTGGTATATTTACCGTTTTAAACGGAATCAGCCACCCGACCACATTATTATAATTAGTATATGTATGTTGTCGTGTACCACCTATACCGTCATAATTTGATTCAAGCACAGTGATACTATGTTCATCAGCAGTCAATACAACAGCAATATGCCCGGCGGTGCCACGGCTCCAAATAACTAAATTACCCTTATCGGGGTAATTGTATTTTTCGTTTTTTTCTGCAATAAATAATTTTTTGTTATGATTTTCAAAAATATCCTTTGCATACCGAACACCGTAAAATACACCTTTACCGAATCCTAAAACGTGTTCTGCAAAACTATTTGCAGTGTCTACACACTGCACACCATAGTTGCTGTCATAATCCTTGCGAATATCGCCGGCGGTGTACTTCTTCCACCATTCACTCATTAACATTATTTTCACTCCCTTTGCTTATTAATTTTAATTTAATTATAATTGATTTTAATATTAAAATCAATTATAATTTCATTATTGTAAATATTTGTAATAACTTGTAATAATTAATCAAAATCAATAAATGATTTTAAGATTAAATCCATTAATTTTTCAAATTTTGTTTTAATTGCAAAATTTGAATACATACGTTTTTTTAAGAATTTATCTTTAAAATAATTATACAATGGTAAACAATTTTCTATAATTTCAGTATAATTATATTCGTTTAAAATTCGGTCAAGTTCAAATTCATATATTTTAGTCTTTTCGGTTTTATCTTTAAACGCATAAACCAAAATATTATTATATCTTTCAGTATCATAATATAGATTGAAAACCGCATTGAATGACGTATTGCGGAATCGCAACAACTCTAAAAATACTTGCTTATTTTCTATATTCATAGAAAAATACTGATTCGCCACTTCCTGCGAGAAAAATTTTAAAAGTATCTTTCGCTCGTTAGATTCTTCAATATTATTGAGTTCAATAACATTGATTGTTATGTTATTCTCGTATAAGTAATATTTAGTATCATTTAATTTAAAAATAAATGGTTGTTGTGTACCTAATTTTGAAATATCTTTTATGAATGTTAAATCTTGTACACCTTGCCAATGGTTCACCGAATTTTTAAAAGAAAAATAACAAAAATTAAATTTATAAGAATCATTGTATAAAAATACGGTTCCGGTAATATCTTTGTCAATTTGAATTTTATCCAATAAATTGAATTTGACAGTAATAGGGTTTAAAAAATTGTATTCAATATCATTGCCCAAAAAAATAAACTTCGGTTTATTTTTACGGCATACCGTGCTGGAAATAGAAAAAACTTTAGGTAAAATTTCATCACTTTTATTAATGACATCAATATTTTGTGTTAACCGATTTTCGACTATACATTCTTCCCAAATCACATATTTTATAAACTCAAAACCGTTATAGTATGATGATTTGTATTTTTGCGATACTGATACAAAAAAATTAAAACACAAAATTTTTTCTTTTTCACCGATTTTTGCACAAATCACGGTAATATAGTTATTAATTTTTTTATGATAGAATTTATATTTTTCATATTTTTTAATAACATAATCACTAAACCACGATTCCGTGATATTTTCATCCGTTTTTGTTCGTAAAAGCATAAAAATAGGTTTATAATCATGCTTCATCCATTCTTCTATCATAACATCTTGTATAACACTTGTTTTACGTCCGGCCCGGTCACTAATATAAATACAAATATCATTTTGTGATAAATCTGTTTTTACTTTTTTCTTGGTTAAATAAGCCATATAATTACCTCATATCATTTTTTCAAGATACATCATTGCTTCAGTTATCTCTTTCACTTCTTGTTCACTTTCCGGTTCCTTTGTTTTCATTTTTGAAATAAATTCATAACTTAAACTATGTACTTTTTCAGCGACTTCATTCGTCATAGAATCCGGATTTACACTCGGTAATAACGATTTTAATGAATTGGTAAAATCATTACCAATATATTTTTTTAATAATAAATTCAATCGGTCTATATCTACTCCGGAATACTCGCTTTTTTTAAAAAAACCACGCATATAAAAAATTTCAACGGCACTAATATATTTTTGTTCGACAACCTTTTTTAAGGTTCTGGATTTTTTGGTTTCTGCTCGGCGTGCCGTGTTTTTCAATGATATAGCAGAAAATCGTAAAATAGAGGAATTTAAACGAACGTGTGAAGGGTCACGGCGTGCCTTTTTTACAGTTTCTTTAATATCATCAAGTAATTGTAAATCTTGTAATCTTTGCCGTTTATGCCGGTCATATGTGTATTCAATCAATGTGTTTTTCTCCGGCAATTTTTCTAAAGTGGTATCAAGCCGTTTAATTTGGTTACGTAAGTACCTAATTTCTTTATTAATTAATTTAATTGAATCTTTATAATTTTTATCATCAAGCAATGATAATAATTCACGGCTTTGCTCGGTGAGCAAATCATTATCAATATTAATTGCCATTTTTAACTAACCCCCTTAAAATGTGAGCAATCACATCAACAGTCCATCCATTACCAATTAATTTTATCCTTTGATTTATTGTTAAATCAGAATAACAATAACCATCCGGTAATGTCTGTAAACGTTCAAATTCTCTTATATTTGGTCTATAATAACGCCCATCTATATACAAAATTAAACCACTATTAGAACCTATTTGATAAGAATTTGTAGCAATGGTTCGTGATTGTTCATTAAGTTTCTTAATTGAATATTTAACAGTATTTTTTATTTTTCTATTTTCATATTTTGGTGAATATAAATAATTCATAACTTTATCTGTAATATCTTCATGTTTTATTTCTTCGCAATAAACATCTTTTAAAGTTAATTTTTTAGTTTCATAGTCTAAAATAGGAATATTAGTCCAATAATATCTTTTTCTAATTTGTGCAGAAAAATCAGCCGAATTAATCATAATAGGTTCAACCCCTAAATAAGAAGTTATTATTTCTGCATTTTTTGAACCAATAGAAAAATTATTTTCAAATAAAAAATATTTTGGTTTTATTTCTTTCAATACTCTAACATATTCAAAAAATAATTTACTTTTATCACCTTTTAAACCTTTATGAGAACCCATACTTGATAAATCTTGACAAGGTAAACCACCGATTAATAAATCAATATTTCTAAAGATGGAAAAATTAAAATTAATAACATCACCACAACGAATTATTTCCGGATAATTATTATTACTAATTTTTATTGCATTTTTATCAATCTCAAAAGAATAATAATTATCAACATTTAATCCCGCTTTTTCAAGTGCAATCATACCGCAACTTATACCATCAAATAAACTAACAACTTCCATTTTTACTACTCCTTTTTTAATGTTCAACAATATTTTCACCGTCTTTTTCGGCTACTTCGTATAGTCTTAAATTTTTAAATTCTTCATTCGTTAAATACTTGTATTTAATCTTATCGCCCCTTTTATAAATTAAAATCGGTTCACTTGTTATAACTCTATTTTGTAATTCTTCACAATAATAGATAAAGTATTTATTCATTTTATTTGCCGTGTTCATAAGAATAAAATCACTTTCGCATAATTCAACCATATTTACACCGGTAACAGTGCCGGAATCACCATTTACATCAGTAACCTTTAATTTATAAGTATTATTATTATACTTACTTATTAATTTACCGGTTATAGAATAGTCAAAAACTGTCAACGGCGTAAACGCCAAATCAAAAAATAATTGATAATCAAAATTCAACTCTTTTAAAAATATAGTTAAATTTTGGGATGTCTCTTTTTTGCCGATTCCGGCAATGGTTGATGTAACTATATTATCATTAATAGTCACATACTTTTTACATCCCAAAGTGGAAAAATAATCATAACAACCCTCATAATCAAATTTACCAATATTATAAAATTCATCACTTTTAACCTCCGTATTAAAATCATTAACAACCTTATCAATAATAATTTTATTACCTGTTATCTTCCAACTGTCGGTATCACTATAAACAAGACTAACCCCGGCACTTGCTAACTTATAACCTAATGTAAATAAGGAATCACGGGCGTAACTTGTAACATACAACCCCGTTATAAAATCACGTGTTAGACTAATCGGTAATTTAGTTTCTTTTTCTTCTGTATATGAATCATCCACAATATTATAACGATACAATAACGGCAACAATTTTTGTACATTAATACCGTATTGAGCATTTAATTTTTCTTTACTTTTTGCATAAAGCGAATGTATATTACTTTCAAATTCTGCCGAATCGGCTAACAAGTTATTTATTTTATCATCATCATATATAAAACCGTTTAATTCTTTATTGTAAAAATCTTGAGTTGTAACATCTTCTTTATTTTCAAGTTTTTTATTTATTTGTTTTAATGTAGATTTTTCATATAAATACAGTTTTACGGAATTTATTATAAAGTCCGGTAACTGCCGTGTGTATGTAGTAGTCAATAATCTTTCACATTTTATGTTTTTTAAATCAAATTCATAAAACAAATATATATTATATAAGTCGGTTTCGGTACAGTACAACGTAACAGATTCAGCCTTTAAAATTCTGCCATTATCAATCTTTATATTTTTTAAATCCTCGCATTTACTTGCCGATATTGGTAAAATATAATTATCATTTATATTTTTTGCCGTGATTCTATGAAAAATAATTTTTGCTAAAAAGTAATTTTTAAACCGCTTTTTATAATTGCCGGAATTTTTAATGTATTCTAAATTTGAACGAAAAATTACACGTAAATGCTCGGTTTTATAGATTCCTGTGTACTCCCTGAACCGGCATGGGAATTCTTTTAACAACATCACCGCAGGATATGATGATATTAAATCATAAGAATATACCTTTTGTAGTACTTTACCTACATTAAAAGCGTTTGCATGAGTGTAACCACCGGCAAAAAGTTTTTCTAAAAAATCAATAAAAAGTTCATCAAACTTTTTTTGATAATTGCAATAGTAAAAAATCTCTCTGTTTGCTTTGCGTGAGTTTATTTTTTTATTGTTTTTACGGGTTAAACCAGTACTTGTTAGCGGTAAATCATTTACGGTTTTAATCCAATCCCATTTTAATTTTTCATAATAAACGCCTTTTAAAACTATTTCCACATCTCGCCGGTTATAGTCATATTCTTCCAGTGGTAGTTTAGAAAAACTATAATATTTATTTTTGTAATCAATATCAAGTTTCTCTAATCCAATGTATAAACCCACATTTTTTAGATTATTGTTAAAAAATTTATAACTACATCTAAATTCAATTCGCTCACACCGAACAAATAACGGGATTCTACTTTTTAAAAATAAAGCATTTTCATTTTTGAAATTTGATTTTACAAAATCAACGTTTTTAATTAAACCGTCAAATTCATATGCTAAATTGTGAATATAACAGATATAATATATATCTTCTGCAATCGCTTCATTATTTAATTTTAACAAAAAATTATTTACATCTTCCCATGTTCTACAAAATTGTGGTTGCCTTAATTCTCCGGTATTAAAATCAATAGAATTAAAATTACTTAGATAATGAATCACATTGTGTTTTGTGGTAGTAGTTTCAATGTCAAAGGCATAAAGAATATTACTATATTCAATTTTCTTTTTTTGCATTTATCCCACCACCTTGTAATTAATATTTTAATACTTCATCAATAAAAAGTAAAATTAAAAAATGCTACAATATAGTAACACTTTTGTAATTATACATTAACAAAAATAGAATAGTTAAGTAACCGGCTTTTTGTTAATGCTTCGTTAAAATCGGTTTTACCGGTATCAACTAATATTTTATAATTCGTATTATTAGTCAACAAATAATGTTTTTTATTATTACCGTCAAACATTACTTTACCCACGATTTTCCACGTATTCACCATTTTTAACTACCTCTTTCCTCCGGAGTTCTGCTCCGAAATTTAATTTTTTAATTTACTTTATTATATCACATAATGATTTTTTATTGTCAATATATTTTTTAATGATTTTATCAATTTTATGAAAAATATTTTTAATCAATTTAATTTGACAAATATTGTCAATAAATTTAATAATACTATTTTGGTACTATGGTCTATATGCACTATGATACTATTATTAGT
>JAZUPU010000038.1:0-9579 GCA_045605325.1 Elusimicrobiaceae bacterium | reverse complement strand
GACAGTGCAAAAGAAAAACCTATGCAAGGGGAAGTCGTTGCAGTAGGTAAAGGTGCTTTAAATAAAAAAGGCGAACGTTTGCCGATGGATGTAAAGGTAGGCGATATAGTGCTTTACGGTAAATATGCCGGAAGTGAAATTAAAGTTGATGAAGAAAAATATATCATTATGCATCAAGATGATATTTACGGTATTTTAGGTTAGGAGATGAATTATGGCAAAACAAATTGTATTTTCAGAAACAGCCCGTGCAAAAATGAAAGCGGGTATTACAAAAGTAGCCGATGCAGTTAAAGTTACACTTGGACCGCGCGGCAGAAGCGTTGTACTTGAAAAGAAATTCGGTTCACCGCTTATTATTGATGACGGTGTAACCATCGCAAAAGATATTGAACTTGAAGATAAGTTTGAAAATATGGGCGCACAGCTCATCCGTGAAGTTGCCTCAAAAACAAATGATGTCGCCGGTGACGGTACAACAACGGCAACCGTTCTTGCAAATGCTTTATTAAATGAAGGTATTAAAAATATTACTTCCGGCGCAAATCCGACTTTAGTTAAACGCGGTATTGAAAAAGCTGTTGAAGCAGTTAAAGAACAACTCAAAAAAATGCAACATCCTGTAAAAACTAAACAGGAAAAAGCACAAATTGCAACCATTTCCGCAAATGATAAAGTTATCGGCGATTTAATTGCCGAAGCAATGGAAAAAGTAGGTTACGAAGGGGTTATTACCGTTGAAGAAGGTAAAACCGCAAATACTACTTTGGAAGTCGTTGAAGGTATGCAATTTGACCGCGGTTATATTTCACCTTATTTTGTAACGGATTCAGAGCGCATGGAATGCGTCTTGGAAGATTGTGCAGTAATTATTACCGATAAAAAGATTTCTTCTATGAACGAACTTTTACCGATTTTGGAAAAAATCGTACAAGGCGGGCGCCAATTCTTAATTATTGCCGAAGATGTTGACGGTGAGGCATTAGCAACTTTAGTCGTAAACCGCTTACGCGGTACCTTAAAAGGTTGCGCAGTCAAAGCACCCGGCTTTGGTGACAGACGCAAAGAAATGCTTGCCGATATTGCCGTATTAACCGGCGGTGAAGTAATCAGCGAAGAACGTGGTTTAAAACTTGAAAATGCTACTTTGGAAATGCTCGGTAAAGCAAAACGCGTTATCATTGATAAAGAAAGCACAACAATCGTTCACGGCGGCGGCAGCAAAAAAGCAGTAGAAGAACGCTCTGCACAAATCAGAAAACAAATTGAACTTTCAACTTCTGATTATGATAAAGAAAAACTCCAAGAACGTTTGGCAAAACTCGCAGGCGGTGTAGCTGTTATTAATGTCGGTGCCGCAACCGAAACCGAACTTAAAGCCAAAAAAGCAAAAGTAGAAGATGCCAAAAACGCCACAAAAGCAGGTGTTGAAGAAGGTCTTGTTCCCGGCGGCGGTGTAGCTTTAGTTCGCTGTGAAAAGGCATTGGAAGGTTTAAAAGGCGAAAGTGAAGACGAACAAACCGGTATCAATATCGTTAAAAAGGCCTTAACTGCACCTTTACGCCAAATTGCCGAGAATTCCGGATTAGACGGTAGTGTGGTTGTGGAAAGAGTCCGCAATCTTAAAGGTAATGAAGGTTTTAATGCAGATACCGATACTTATGAAGACCTCTTAAAAGCAGGTGTTGTTGATCCGGCAAAAGTAGTAAGAACCGCTTTGGAAAATGCTGCATCAATTGCATCAACAGTACTTTTAACAGAGGCGTTAATTGCAGATAAACCTGAAAAGAAGGATGCCCCTGCAATGCCACCGATGGGCGGCATGGGCGGAATGGGAATGATGTAATTCCTTAATTTTCGTCAGTAATTTAAGCCCCTGTCTTTTACGGCAGGGGTTTTGTCATATATAGGTCTTCTGGGAAAATTTGGCATAGGTCCAAATATTTTTAAAATAGGTCCTTTGGCCCTTGTTTGTTTTTGTCTTTTTCTTTATAATTTATGTAGATACAACAAATTAATAAGGAGAAATCTATGAAAAACACAAAACAAATAATGAGGAAATGTTTAAGCATTTCCCTATCGGCACTTATGTTAACTACATATTTGCCCGGCGAAGTATTCGCACAAAGTGCAGATAGATTCATCTCTGATCAGTTTACACAAGCAACTGTACAATCAAGCAATAAAGCCAACATGAATTTACTGGAAGAATTGGACAAACTGGAAACTAGATATGGACGTTTTACGAATCTTGATCATGTTGAAGCTTCTTCTAATGCTGGTGAGGAATTTGATAAAGCTGTGGAAAGAATTTATCAGACTGCTATGGACGATGAAGAAATAGCAGAAAGAATACAAATAGCAAGAGAGACTTACTTTCCCAGATATACTGTCGGTGAAGTTCAAGAACTTAAAGCAATGTCGGAAGATTATTTAAAGTTTTTGATAAATTTAGAGGAAAGCGGAGCAGTTTTAGATAAACTTGACGACGGTAAAGAATCTCCTATTGAACTACTGGCAGAAAGATACTCTAAAAATATACCTGATAATGTAGCAGACGATATGCTGCAGAAACATTATACAGGAAAAACTCTATCTCTTAATTCACAATTAAAAAAAGGTAGTTCGAATTGGGATGTTATATTGTTTAGAGAAGAAGAAGGTGAGTTAATACCAATGTATGTCCGTGAAGAAATGTTACGTACCCAAAAGAATATAAATACTTTAAAAGATGTTCTAAAAAATTCACCTAAAGATCCTAAAGAACTTGTTAAAAACTCATATAAAATTTATAAACAAATTGAAAAAGTAGATCAAGATCTTTATGGAGACCTTTTTATGTCTCGTACTTCTCAAACTGTTAAAAGACTATATAGCAATTATGGTTATGTTTTAGATTTTCAAATTCCGGAAAAAAGTAAAGCAGAATTTTTGGAAAATCTCTACAATGAAATTATGAGAAGGGCCGAAATAAGAAACCCCGAACTTGCGGCAAGATTGCAACTCGCAGTTGCACAAGAAAGTGATGATGCACTCATAAATGTAATATCAAAATTGCAAGCCCACGCTGAAGCATTAGCCAAAGAAGCAACCACAAAAGCTGTTGGCAAAAATACTATCCCTAATATGTTAAAGGTATTAAAAAGTTTAAATACTCCTGAAGCCAAGAGAAAATTTGCACAAGAAATGGCTGATAAACTTACCGAAGAACAAAAACAACTTGTAAGGGAAATTACCGGTCAAGGCGATGAATTTACTAGAATGTTAATTGGAGGGACTTCAAAAGGCGCTGCTTTAGGTAAAGATGCAGGGAAAGCCGCTGGCAAAATTGCCGGGAAAACTTTAAGTATTGCCGCATTTGCAATAGGCAGTTTGATTGCAGTAAATTACATATACAATGTAGACGGCAAAGGTAATACTTTTGAAAGTACAATTCCTACTTCCGAACTCAAACGCAGGGTAAACAGCGGAGAAACAAGCCCGTATGAAGCATTGGCATATATCTCAAAACCTTCAAATATAGAAGAAAACCCTGTGCTTGCATCAAAAGTTATATCCTCTTTAAACGAAGCTGTAACAAACCCGGAATATGTTGAGATGTTAAAAGATGATATCTTAGTAATTAAAGGGTGGAATCCGGATGGAAAAGAAAAAGTAAGTAAAGAATTAGATAAAAGGATTCAAAAAATGAATGTTCCGTTTAAAAAGGCAATACCTGTTGAGGAACCGATAATATAATAAAGATATTAAAGGAGGAGTTATGTATAAAAAGTTAATTTCAATTTTGTTGGCTATAACAATATTTATATGTAACTCCTCTTTATTTGCGCAAAATATTGATTATAAACCGGCAATATCTTTTGGTTACAACTATTATACTTTAGGCAAGACAAATGAAGAAAATTTTATTAAATCTTTAAAGCAGGATATGTATGAAAATTTTAAAGATGTTCCCTTAAGCCCGAACGGATTTTATAATAAATATTCAAACAAAATATCTTCACATGGTTTTACGGAAAATGTTTACCTTGCTGCGGAAGCATATAATGATTTTTTGTACTATAATTTTTACCCGCAAAAATCACCCTACTGGAAATGGACCGCTTTTGAAGCTGACGGCGAAGCAAGCGAAGATGATGTTTTGCTCATACTTCAAAAACATAGAGAACTTTCCAAAGAAATATTAAAACTTTTAAAACAAAACCCAAGATATAAAATGGAGAGGGAAAGCAAAATAACAATATCTTCTTTGGCTATTTTGCTAATGATTGCCGAAGGTTATGCTTTTTGGGAAGGCCCGCTTTTTGCCGGTGCCGCCACAGGTGCTACAAAGGCAGCAAGTATAGGGGCAAAGGTAAAAAAAGGTGGTATTTTTCTTACAGCAATGGGCGTAGATATTTGGGCAACGGATTATCTTGCCTATCATATGAGAACTTTGGAAGGTGCAAAGGAATCTATGGATGATGTAGATATTTGGAAAGCCGGAATATTTGATAATATTAAAGACAGAAATATGTTAAAATCCCAAATAGAATCCAAAAAAATACAAATATGTTCCGAGGCAGAAGAAAATTTAAAAAATGTACTTGAGAATAATTTAGAAGTCTTAGATAAAAAAGGAATAGACAAGTGGCAGCCTATTGTTAGATTTTGTAATGGTAATAAAAGAATTATTAAAGATAAACAATTCCGTCAAAATTTAGGGCAATATTTAATATCCGCTTATAAGCATAATATAGAATATCCCGAAGATGCTATTCAATCAGCAAGGGAAGAAATGGTGGCTATCTACCATGCTTTGCTTTTCGTTAAAGCTGAACTTTTAAATAAAAATGACCCTTTGAGATATGACCGGGCTTTTATTGATATCGTAACTGCCTATAAAATAGCCCGAATTACTATTACCGATGGGCGTTTGCAATCAATATTGAAAGAAGCACAAGAATTATCCCAAACGGATATTTTGTTTAAGAAGGGCTTAAGTGAAAAAGATTTAACGGAAAAAATTATTCCTATAACCTCCAAGATTAATAAATCTTTGTCTGAAAGTTATGAGACGGAATATTCAACTGCACGTTCTATGCCTTCTTTGCTTCCGCGTGCACAAGTTAATTATATAGCGCAAAAAATCAGTATACATAATCAAAAAACTGATAAAGCAAATCAAGAAAAAATGGAAAAATTTTGGAATGATTATGCTAAGCAACAAAAATGGCAAGCATTTAAATAGTAAAGGGAACTGTTTTTTTTTCTATTGTATCTAGGTCTTTGTGGCACTTTTAAGTAGGTCTTTTTCAAATTTTATATAGGTCTAATGACCCTTGTAAATAAAAAGAATAAGTTTTAAAATTTAATTATAATTATCAATAAGGAGATCGTATGAAAAAAATATTTTTAGTGTTAGTTTGTATTTTATTCTTAGGTCAAATAGGAAATGCTCAATTCCTTCAAAATATAGAATCTATATATAAGGAATATATATCAAATCTTATAAAAGGTGAAGTAAAAGGGAAGTTGAAAGTTTCACTAAATATTGTAAATGATAAATATATAACCAGTAAACAACAATCTGAAACAATTGAGGAACTAGAAGAAAATTCAATGTTTGGAAAAGAGGCAGTTCTTCCTAATAAAGAAACTTCTGTAACAGACAAATATATGGAAGTTAAAATATCAATACCAAAAGGGTATAAAATAAACAAATATATTATGATGGATTTTAATTATGATAATAATGATACATATTTTTATTTTCCGTTTCGATCCGATAGAACTATTGTATTGCGTAATAATGGCAAAGATGTATCTTTTAAATTAGATTATGATGTAACGTTCAAGGATAAAACAATTATAACCGAAATACCTATGGAATACATTGACCAAGCTTTGAATCTGACTATAAGATTTTCACCTAAATATTTTAAGTTTCAAAGGAATGATAATTACAATGTAAAAAGAGAAGTAAATTTACAATATGAAGGAAAAACTATTACTTTAAATGTTGAAGTTTATCCGGTTTTAACGATTACAACCCCCAGAGGTGTTAATATGTCTTATGTTTTAGAACCGAATTGGCAAAATATATACAATGATTTTAAGTTCGTTCGTTAAGGGGAGTTTGTAGATAATATAGGTCTTTAGGGTATATCTATATAGGTCTAAATAGATGTTTATATAGGTCTAAATACCCTTGAAATAGCATAAAGTAGCTCTTATAATAAGAGTGTAGATTCAAAAAACAGGAGATTAAATATGAAAAAATTGTTTACGTTAATGTTTATTATCGCAGCTATGTGCCCTTTATCGGCAGAAGGACTGTCTTTTAATGTAGAAGATGCAATAAAAGAATATAAATTTGATTGGCCTAATATAATGCGTATAAAAAGAGAAAGACCGGAAGTTATTTTGGAAAGAGATAATATTTCAGCTCCTTATGTAATAAGAGAATATTTACAAGGGGTTCAAATAGTCGGTGATCCGTATGCTGAAGATCCGGCACCGGAAACAATCACTACAAACAGATACAATCAACGTCTTGTTAAAATACCAGCAGGTTATTTATGTAATGCAATAGATACAGGAAAAGATACCCTTAACGGAATTCTGATTCGCGAAGACAGAATCGTTTTAAACCAAATATACAATATGGATAGTATTCATATACTAATTAAAGAGAAAGATTCCCCCGGAACTTTCAAAGATGTTTCTTTTCAACTTGATTATAAAATTGTTTTTAAAGAAGGTCAATATAATAATAAATATTATTTTTATGAAAATGCCGGAGATAGTTTAACAGATAAAGATTTAGTATTTACCTTTAATTATTCACCGGATTATTTTACCTTTAAAGAATTTACATCTGATAAAGAATATGAAGCAAATATAGAAAAAGAGGTAACAATTGAGCATGAAGGTATGATGGTCACTCTTAAAACTAAAACTTACGCAGCATTAATAGTATCTAAAGGAAGAAAAAATATTTACTATGTTCTTGAACCTAATTTCGAAAATTTATATAAATTCAAATTCGTACGAGAAGGCAAACATACTACTTTTAAAGAATAGGTTTATATCACAAAATATTTATTCCCCGGATAAAATAAAATATCCGGGGTTTTTTATTCGTAATTTTTTAATAATAAGATAATTTATTTCTTATTATAAAAACTTCTACACAAGGCATTAAAAAAATTGTAAAATATAAAAGAAGAAGTTATTTCACGGAGGATGTATTAGTATGTCTATAAAAGTTGGTATTAACGGCTTTGGCCGTATCGGCAGATTTGTTTTCAGAGCTGCCCAAAACAGAAATGATATTGAAATTGTCGGTATTAACGATTTATGCCCTGTTGATTATTTGGCTTATATGCTTAAATATGACACAATGCACGGTAAATTTGAAGGTACCGTTGAAGCTGATGTCGCAAACAGCACTTTAATCGTAAACGGTAAAAAAATCCGCGTAACAGCAGTAAAAGACCCTGCAGAACTTGCTTGGGATAAAGTCGGTGCGGAATATGTTGTTGAATCCACCGGTTTATTTTTAACAAAAGAAAAAGCAGAAGCCCACATTAAAGCAGGTGCAAAATATGTTGTAATGTCAGCACCTTCTAAAGATGATACCCCGATGTTCGTAGTCGGCGTTAACGAAAAAACCTATGTAAAAGGTACACAATTTGTTTCCAATGCTTCCTGCACAACAAACTGCTTGGCACCTATCGCCAAAGTTTTAAATGATAAATGGGGCATTACCGATGGTTTAATGACAACAGTTCACAGCACCACCGCAACACAAAAAACCGTTGACGGTCCTTCTATGAAAGATTGGCGCGGCGGTCGTGCAGCAAGTGGGAATATTATTCCTTCTTCCACAGGCGCAGCAAAGGCAGTCGGTAAAGTTATCCCTACACTTAACGGCAAATTAACCGGTATGTCAATGCGCGTTCCTACTTTGGATGTTTCAGTAGTTGACTTAACAGTTAACCTCGCAAAGCCGGCAAAATATGCTGAAATTTGCGCCGCTATGAAGGAAGCCAGCGAAGGCGAACTCAAAGGCATTTTAGGTTATACAGAAGATGCAGTAGTTTCTTCAGATTTCCTCGGCGATACACGCACATCAATCTTTGATGCAAAAGCAGGTATTGCTTTAACCGATACTTTCGTTAAAGTTGTTTCTTGGTACGATAATGAAATCGGTTATTCTAATAAAGTTCTTGATTTGATTGCCCATATGGCATCAGTCAACAAATAACTTTAGTTATAAAAAAGGCGCTCACTTTGGGCGCCTTTTTTTATAGGAGATTTTATGAACTTAAATGATATTATAAAAATTCAAGATGTAGATTTAAAGGGCAAAACCGTTTTAATGAGGGTTGATTATAATGTTCCTTTAAAAGACGGTAAAGTTGATAATCCAAAACGCATTACAGCGACGGAAAAAACCGTAAAATATATTTTAGGGCAAGGTTGCAAACTTGTTTTAATTGCACATCTTGGCCGCCCAAAAGGCAAAGTAGCACCGGAATTTTCTTTAGCACCTGTTGCACCGGAAGTTGAAAAAATTATGGGTACAAAAGTGCATTTCGGTAAAGATTGCATCGGTGCGGAAGCACAGGCCGCAGTTGCCGCCGCAAAGCCGGGCGAAATTGTCTTGCTTGAAAATTTGCGCTTTCACCCAGAAGAAGAAAAGAATGATGAAAATTTTGCCAAAGAACTTGCAAAACTCGGCGATTTTTTTGTTCAAGAGGCCTTTGGTACAGTTCACCGCGCACATGCATCCACAAGTGCAATTACCAAATTTTTACCTGCAGCAGCCGGTTATTTAATTCAAAAAGAAGTTGAATTTTTAGGCGGTGCTATTGAAAACCCTGCCCGCCCTTTTGCTGCAATTATCGGCGGTGCAAAAGTATCAGACAAAATTATGGTCTTAAATAATTTACTTGATAAAGTTAATGTTTTAATCGTTGGCGGCGGTATGGCATTTACTTTTAATAAAGCACTTGGATATGAAGTTTCTAACTCTTTACTTGAAGCTGATAAAATTGAAGAAGCCAAGAGTATTATGGAAAAGGCCAAAGCCAAAGGCGTTAAACTTTTACTCCCTGTTGACAATGTTTGTGCACAGGAATTTAAAGACGGTATTCCAACAGTAACAACAGAAACCCCGAATATTCCTGCCGGTTATATGGGGCTTGATATAGGACCTAAAACCATTAAATTGTTTGAAGAAGAATTGCTTAAATGTAAAACCGTATTTTGGAACGGACCTGTCGGTGTTTTTGAAATGGAAAGTTATGCAAAAGGCAGTTTTGCCATTGCAGAGACATTAGTAAAAATGACCGAAAACGGTGCTATAACTATTATCGGTGGCGGGGACAGTTTAAATGTCCTTAAAAAAGCCAAAATTTCAGCTAGCAAAGTTTCCCATGCTTCAACAGGCGGCGGCGCAAGTATGGAATTTGTTGAAGGTAAAGAACTTCCCGGCTTAACCTCATTACTTAAAAAGTAATTTTTAGGTTTAAAACTCAAATACCCTCCGCTTTTACGGCGGGGGTATTTTATACCCAAAAGACCTATATG